>JBDRLU010000035.1:0-37758 GCA_043812795.1 Chloroflexota bacterium | reverse complement strand
CCATCGGCACCTATCAGGTACGGACGAATCATGACCATATTAAATTCATCGATAGCCCGGGTGATTTCCTCATCCGGTTTCAAGCTACCGGTGGTAAGAAGTTTCCGTGTCGGGTGGACTACTGTCGTCACGCCCAGCCCGTGTAAAAAGTCGATTGTCTGGCGGTCGAAAATAAACGAATCGGTAGCCGCTGCCGAACCCTTCAAGGAAACTTTAAACTCCGCAGCTCGTTCCGCGGCAAACTTGGCGGAGTCCTCACGATTGACCTGCCCGCCGCACTCCGCCAGCAATGTCGCATCTTTAACAAAAGCGAAAGAGTTAGATTGCACTGCCTTGGCACCAATCCAGGCAATGTGAGCGTCCTTCATCTCATCATCGGTTGGTTTGCGTTTGGAAAGGACTTCCATACCGTACTTAGTATTAAAGAAAGATAATCCGTCCACCGCAGTGATAACCGGTTTGTTGCCAATAGTCCATTTCATGTTATAGCCGAAAATACCACCATTGATTTTCTCCCAGGTATCCAGCGAAGAAACATTAATGATACGCAAGTTCCTCATCACTTCAGAGAGCGTTTCAGCACAACCGGATTCAAAACCCGGCGCACAAAGAACATCGAGAACAAATTTCTCAGCCCGGTTTTTCTCCACAAGAAAATCGGTTGTGGCGCGGGTAAGCCTCGACGAGGTTGCCATCACGCCGCCAAAAGGGGACTTCGGGTCGGTCACGAGGGCTGCGGTGAGCGCCTCTATTTGTTTAGTCCGTACCGCAAACACGGCCGGGTTAGTATGCTTGTTGATAACCACCGCTTCGGTGCGTTTATCGCCAAGAAAAGCCATTGTCTTACTGATTTCAACAGCGACCGAGTAGGCGGAAAGGTCGAGGTGGTTAGTAAAGCCCATGCCGCGGCCTTCGATTACTTCGGTATAAGATTGGCCTGGTTCCCCAACCAAACCCGCCTGGTGGGGATTATCGCCACTTCGGAGAGGGCTGAGGTCATAGGTAACCTCTTTCTGAGTACCGTCGTCGAATTTGAGTATTACTTTCATCTCTTTTGGCGTTGACATATTATCTGTTCCTCCATCAATTTTAATTCTTATCTTATCTTATCTTATCTTTATTACTTCTCGTTTAATCGGAACCACATTTGCTGGTTGTTATCCCCGTATATCGCTTCAGGATAATTACAGGACTCCAGTTGGTCAAAACCAAATCCATCGAACAGGTCTCTCATCTCCTCAACCGTGTAATAAGCAAAATATCGGGGATAGCCCGCATAAGATTTATGGTCTGTTTCTGAACCTTCCCCGTGTCCTAATTTAAAGCTTACCGCGACTACTCCGTCTCTTCTGATAACCCTGTTAAACTCCTTAATTACCTTCTTTATATCAGATTTTGTAACATGATATATCGACCCACTGGCCCATATTCCGTCAAAAAAATTATCAGTAAAGTGCAGTTGCCGCATATCCATCTCACGAAAATCACCGTGAGGATAGAAATGCTTCGCTTCCTCAAGCATCCCCCTGGAAAGGTCGATGCCGATAGCTTTTCCTCCGTTTTTTTCGATAAGCCTGCTGTGCCGGCCATCCCCACAACCCACATCGAGAACAAGGGGACTCGGTTCGATAATGAAAGATAGCAGCTCCTTGATATAGCCCTCTTCCCAGTCTAAGAACTGTGACTGGCGGGTCTTCGTACAATAATCAGAGGCGATTTTATCGTAAGTCTGAATAGTTTGTCGGACTGCATCCATATCATGATGTTCCTTTGCTTCTACTTGAGGCTGTCCGAATAGGTCCATTTGTCACTACGAGTCACGTTTATTAGAATGACCTCTCAAAGAGAGTGACCTATTATCCTACTTTATCGTGGTGGTAACTCTTACCGTCGATAATTACTCTGCCCTCTCCAGTCTGTTTCACTATTTCACCCACGACCTTCGTGTCAGGTAGAGTCTTGGTCAGCTTCTTTGTATTTTCCGGTGAGCAGATAACCACCATACCGATACCCATATTAAAGACCTGGTACATCTCCTGCTGTTCGATATGTCCTTTCTTTTGCAGCAGCGTGAAAATAGGCGGAACTTCCCAGGTCTGGCTCTGGAATTTAGCGGCAAGTCTCTTAGGCAGAATACGCGGGACATTGCCGACCAGGCCGCCGCCGGTAATGTGGGCCATGCCTTTGATAGAGGGTAACAGCGGCTTTAATCCCCAATAATAGCAGCGGTGCGGTTCAAGCAGCGCTTCGCCCAGTGTACAGCCAAGCTCAGGATAATAAACTTCCAACGCTTTTCTCGTTTCGCCGAAGATTTTACGGGCTAGTGAATAGCCATTGGTATGCAGTCCGCTGGAGGGTAAGCCGAGAATGGTATCACCGGCGACAATATCTTTGCCCATGACTATCTTGTCTTTCTCCACCACCCCAATAATAAACCCCACCAGGTCATAATCATCGCCCGAATAAATGCCAGGCATCTCCGCCGTCTCACCGCCGATGAGAGCACAATCAGCTTCGCGGCAGGCCTTGGTCAGGCCACCGACTATAGCTTCCAACGTTTTGGGGACTAGTTTGCCCATAGCAATATAGTCCAGGAAGAAAAGGGGCTCGGCGCCCAAGGTAAATAGATCATTAATACAGTGGTTGACAATATCGATACCAACCCCGTCATGTTTATTCAAAGCGGTGGCAATCTTGAGTTTAGTGCCGACGCCATCTACGCTGGAGACCAGCACCGGTTTTTTGTACCCTTTAAACTCAAAAAGGCCACCGAAGAAGCCGACGCCGCTCAAGACCTCGGGGCGGAACGTAGTACGGGCAAGCCTGGCAATGCGCCTCTTGGCTAGTGCAGAGAGGTCAGTATTGACGCCAGCCGCCGCATAGGTCTCTTTCTTGGCTTTTCCCGGCAATTCGGTCTCCTTACGAAAAACGATGTTAACCATCAACTCGTGGTTCGATAGGGCTCAGGCTGAACGGAATTAAAATAGCTTCCTATATTCTATTCCTGTTCACACAACTATGTGCTAGCTCGACGCCACCAAGACTTCTTTTTGTCCTTTATTACAATAGTCATTTCGCCATTACAGCTAGCGAAATATTTACAGGGGATGACGCCTCTTGGCTCAACACCACGGCCACGAGCCGCATTTTGCCATGCTTCCTTACCTTCAAGGGCCAGTTCGATTTCCTTTTCATCGGTAAGCTCAAAACCACAGCGGTCGCAGACTAATCTAGTATTCTTTCGCGCCAAAATTTAATCCTGTCAATCAGTCTTTTCGGTACCGGTCGACAAACCGTTTCATCCGGGTAAGTGCTTCCTCAATTTCAGCCAGAGAGGTGGCATAACAGCAACGGACATGTCCTTCCCCATTTGGCCCGAAAGCCGAGCCCGGAACAACCGCTACCTTTTCCTCGGTCAGTAGCTTCTCAGCGAATTCCTCCGAAGTCATCCCGGTAATCTTTACCGAAGGAAAGGCATAGAAAGCCCCTTTTGGCTCGAAGCAGGATAGCCCGATGTCACATAATCCCTTAACCATCACCAGTCGCCGCCGGTTGTAGTCTTCAACCATCTCCATCGCATCCTCTTCGCCGGTGCGCAAGGCCTCGACAGCGGCGACCTGTCCCATGGTCGGGGCACACATCAAAGTGTACTGGTGAATCTTGGTCATAGCAGCAATAATCTCTTTCGGCGCGGCCGCGTAACCGATACGCCAGCCAGTCATGGCATAGGCCTTGGAGAGACCGCCAAGGAGAATCGTATTCTCTTTCATGCCCGGCAAGGCAGCAAAACAGGTGTGCTCGACACCATAGACCAATTTGGCATAAATTTCGTCGGACATGACTAAAAGCTGATGACGCCGAGCGACCTCAGCGATTTTAGCCAGTTTCTCCTGGCTCATTACTGCGCCGGTAGGATTGGCCGGATAACCGATAAGGATGGCCTTCGTCTTATCTGTAATGTGGGCTTCGACATCGGCAGCATTAAGCTCAAAACCATTTTTCTCATAAGTCGGCACCAGCACTGGCATACCACCGGCGAGGATAATACAGGAACTATAAGCCACGTAGCACGGGTCAGTGGTAATGACTTCGTCGCCGGGGTCAATGACGGCCCTCATCGCCAGGTCCAGCGCTTCACTCACGCCAACGGTTATTAAAAGCTCGCCATCCGGGTTATAGCTCAGACCGTAACTATCCTTCAAATAACGCGATAGCTCCTGGCGCAACTCAGGCATACCCGAATTGGAGGTGTACATGGTATACCCCATTTCCAGTGAATGAATGGCAGCCTCACGGATGTGCCAGGGGGTAACATAGTCCGGCTCACCCACACCTAATGAAATAACACCCTCCATGGAAGACAGCAGGTCGAAAAACCTCCGTATGCCGGAAGGAGACAACTGGTTCGCCCGCTGTGAAATAATTTGTTTCCTGAGCTGGCTTTTGGGTATAGTTGACATAATAATCTCCTGGACTATCGACAAGGCGACTAGAACACCACAGGCTGCCGCTTGACCTCCCCTTCACCGTCAATTATCTCTCCATCCTCTTTATAGCGCTTCAACATGAAGTGGGTAACTGTTCCCTGCACTCCCTCCAGTGGAGCAAGTTTGACTGAAACGAAATCGGCGACCTCACGTAAGGTTTTACCCACCACGGTAACCAGCAAATCATAGGCTCCGGAGAGTAAATAAACAGTCCTAGTCTCCGGGAAGCGGTAGATACGTTCGGCAATAGCATCGAAGCCGACGTCTCTCTGTGGGGTAAGTTTGATTTCAATTAACGCCCAGACCTGCCCGTTTTCCATTTTGTCCCAGTTAATTATCGTTTTGTATTTAACGATAATGCGGTCTTTCTCCGCCTGCTTAATCGCCTGGTTCACTTCAGTCGCCGTTTCACCGGTCATAGTGGCGATCTGTTTGGCAGAAAGACGAGCATCGTTTTCGAGCGCTTTAAGGATGTCTTTTAGCATTATTGGCTCCTTACCTGCTGGTTATTATCCATTCTTTCGATGTCTCATTATAGCAAAGTTTAAAAAGTTTGTTATCCCCGGTACGGACTCGAAAATACCTGTGCCCGGGTTCAAGCCAGGCTTTTTCTATTTCCTCAATCTTATGTTCTACACCCTGCCACCGGAAAGACATCGACCTTTCGGCATAAGTCCGACCAGAATAGCAGGTCACTTCAAGATTGTCCGTTCCCATTTCTCCGAATTACCGACAATTGTACCGTAATTACATCAGTAATGGAAATGCAGGAGTTAGGCGGTTGTGTTGAACAACCACCTAACTCCGAGGAGCTACTTTGGACTGAGAATATGGTCCGTCAGGACTGGGCCGGTTTATAGACGCCGAACGCCTTCCTCAGCACATCGTGTATTTCACCGCAGGTAGCATAGGCTCTGACGGCTTCCCGCATCGCCGGCATGATATTGACTTTGTCATCCCGGGTCTTTTTATCAGTCATTTCAGCCAATTGAGCCAGTTTTTCCTTCGCTAGTGCTGTATTCTTTGTCTCGCGTAGCTGCTGCAGACCTTTTATCTGACGTTGTTCATCTTCAGGGTCAACCACAAAGAGGTCTATCGGTGCTTCTTCATCGATACGGAACTTGTTGAGGACGATGACCACTTTTTCTCCCGAAGCAATGTCTTTACGCTCCCGGTACAAGTCTTTTAGCTCTTCCTGATAGTGGAAAGAGTGGGTGGCGACCTGGCTCGAAGTATTGGCGCTTTTTAACACGATGAAGCTGACACTGAAAAAAGCCTTTTCTGGTTCGCCTGGAATACAAGTAAGAGGGGCACCACCCTCGATATTACTGCCGCCTATGGTCGGGCCTACCCGGCCTTGTCAAGAATTAATTCCTGTCTTATTATAGTCTCTGTCACCCCTTGGGCAAATTGGCCCGTACAAAATTACAGGGCGCCTGACATTGTTGCGTGGGCTCAGGGTGGTCAGATGTATCCGACAGGGTCATAGATTTAATATTGCGCAAGTAATCCCTTGTAAAAGAGGCGGCACACTCGATACCAACCCGCGTAAGAATTGTGGCAGGACTTCTACGAATACAGATAGAGGAAAATTAGTTGGTAGGGCAAGAGTGTTTTAATATGACGGATGCCTATAAATAGATTGGTAAGGTTACTGAATAATAAGGAGGAATACAGATGGAAGAAGTTGCTATTGTATCGGCAGTGCGGACACCAATAGGACGATATCTCGGCAGTCTAAAAGACGTACCAGCCTATGACCTCGGTGCACTTGTGCTCAATGAAGCAGTTAAACGAGCTAACGTAAATCCCGCCCAGGTAGATGGTGTCATCATAGGCCAATGCTACCAGAGCGGCGAGTATGTCAATCTTGCCCGCATGTCACTGCTCTGTGCCGGATGGCCTGTCGAGGTTACCGGTGTCACTCTCGACTGCCGCTGTTGCTCAGGATTAGAGGCAATCAGTTTTGCTGCTATGAGCATAGAGACCGGTAATGCCGACATTATGGTTGCCGGCGGAATAGAGAGTATGAGTAATGCTGAGTTATACATCCCTGGCGATATAAAATGGGGTTTGGGCGGCAAGAATGATGCCAAATGGGGCTTTATGCCAAGAGGGCACGGCAGCCTTTCTATGTGGGGAATACCGCTCTATGACCGGGTACAGCGCGCCAGGGTCATGTCCCAACCCATAAACAGGTTCGGTGAGCTTAACTCGATGATGACCTGGGCAGAGACAGCTGCTAAAACGGAGCACATCGCCCGGCAGGATGCGGATAAATGGGCTTTCCGCAGTCACCAGAAAGCCATCGCTGCCATGGATTCGGGTAAGTTTGCCCAAGAGATTGTCCCTGTTACCATCTCGCAGGGAAGGAAGGACGTGGTGATAGATACTGACGAGACGCCCAGACGGGATACCTCTCTGGAACAGCTGGCTAAACTTTCTCCAGTCTATAAGGATGGCATTTGCACTGCTGGTAACTCTTCCTCAGAGAATGACGGCGCTTCGGTCTGTGTTCTGACCACAAGGGCAAAAGCTAAGGAGCTTGGCGTAGAGCCGATGGGATATATCAAGTCCTTTGCTATGGCTGGGGCTGACCCAACGCTGACTTATCCATCCGTACCCGCAGCCGTTAACAAATGTTTGAAAAAGTCCGGGCTTACCATGAACCAGATAGAACTTATCGAGATACAGGAGGCATTTGCGTGCCAGGTGCTGGCTGATGCCCGTCTCATGGGAATCGCTGAGGCAGATTACGACAAAAAGATAAACGTCAATGGTTCCGGGATCTCGCTCGGCCATCCTCTTGGCGCTACCGGTGCCATGAGAATGACGACGCTCCTTCACGAGATGAAGAGACGTAACGTCAGGTACGGTTTGGAGACCATCTGCGGCGGCGGAGGTCTTGGTATCTGTACCATTGTAGAAAGGCAATAACCACGGAATTTGCTAACTTAGAGAGCTTGTTAAGCACAGGTTGCGGGGCTACAATTGGCAAAGAAGTTAATCAAATCGAGGAGGTGAAAATGGATTTTGAACTGAGTGAAGAACAACAAATGCTGAGAAAGATGGTCAGAGATTTCGCCGAGAAAGAAGTTGCTCCCAAGCTGGCTAGTGTGAAAGAAGGCGAACCTCTTCCCCCCGAAATACGCAAATCTTTGGCTGACCTCGGCCTGTTGGGAATGTGTCTACCCGCGGAATACGGCGGCGACGAGCGGCCGGTCCTGGATGCCGTTCTTGCCATCGAGGAACTTATTCAAGTTTCGAATCTGGTCAGTATCCAGGTAATGGAAGCTAATACCGGACCAGCACGCATCGTTGAAAGATACGCCTTACCTGAAGTAAAAGCGCAAGTATTGCCCGGAGTAGCCAAGGGAGAAATCACCATATCTCCCGGGATGACCGAAGCTGAGGCAGGTTCAGCATTGACTGACCTCCAGACTAAAGCAGTCTTACAGGGCGACCACTACGTTGTTAACGGAGCTAAGCTTTTTCAGCACACCGACGCTGATTACTTTCTAACCTACGTCAGGCTTACGGAAGACAAGGGCGCCCGTGGCATCGGCGCCCTGCTTATCGGCAAGGACTACCCGGGCATTAGTGTCGGGAGCCCCCAGGAGTTCATGGGGTTAAAATCCCCCCGGGGTGAAATCGTCTATGACAATTGCATCGTCCCCAAAGAGAACCTTGTGGTCAACGCAGGTGATTTTAGGAACCTCATCGATTCGTTTAATCTGGAACGCTGTGGTAATGCCGCCTCGTGTCTCGGCTTGGCACAACGTGCGTTAACTTTATCGCAAGAATATTCGAGACAAAGAAAGGCCTTCGGCAGAGAAATCTGTGAGTTTCAGGCGGTACAGTTCATGCTAGCTGACATGGCTCTGAAAGTGGAAGCCGCCCGATTATTGCTGTATCGCGCGGCGGTCGGGGCGGGGAGAGGTTTCCCTTCACCTCTCGAAGCCAATTTAGCTAAATGTTTTGCCAACGAGATGGTCCGTGATGTTACTGGTCTGGCCCTGCAGCTCCATGGTGGCTACGGGTACAGCAAAGAGTACGTCATTGAAAAGATATTCAGAGACGGCTGGGGGTGGGGAGTTGCCGGAGGAACGGTACAGATGCAAAAAATCACCATCGCCTCACAGCTACTGGGGAGAAGTTTCCCGCAAAGGGTCTAAGTATCATACCAAGCGCTAGATATCTTCCGATAGTAGGAGAAAAGAGCGAATTAGAACACTCAGGAGAGGACGATGGAGCTTAAAGACACCATTTATACCAAAGAAAAAGGTATCGCCAGAGTCACCATTAACCGTCCCGAGGTAAGAAATGCCCTCAATATAAGAGTGCGGGAAGAACTTCGGGAAATTGTGGGCGAGCTACAAAAAGATAAAGATGTCCGCGTGGCTATCATCACCGGGGCTGGAGATGAGGCGTTTATCAGCGGCGCGGACATTACTTTTTTCAAAGGAGCTAAGCCGGTTGCAATCGAGGAGTATGGCTCTGCTCTGGGACAAGCGCTTTACACCAGTATTGAGACCCTTGATATCCCGGTAATTGCAATGATAAACGGTTTTTGCTTCGGTGGCGGGTTGGAACTGGCGATGTGTTGCGATATTCGGGTAGCTTCTGAGAAAGCTAAATTCGGGCAGCTTGAGATTAATGTGGGCATCATTCCCGGGGGTGGTGGTACCGTAAGGTTACCCCGTTTGGTGGGCTGGGGCCGGGCTAAAGAGATGATTTATACCGGCAGAATTATCGATGCTAATGAAGCAGGCAGAATTGGATTGGTTGATAAAGTGGTGCCACCTGATAAATTGGAAGAAGAAGTAAACCAGCTAGCCACAAATATCGCTAAGAAAAGTCCGCTACTCATTAAATTAGCTAAGAAAACGATAAACAAGGCAATGTACACTGACCTTGCCGCCGGGTTAAGCTACGAAAAAGCAATGTTCTCCCTCTGTTTTTCCACCGAGGACAATGCCGAGGGGATAAATGCCTTTCTGGAAAAGAGAAAACCTGAATTTAAAGGAAAGTGAGGTGCGAGATTGAAAATCGAAGAGGTAAAAGAAATTGCGGTACTCGGTGCTGGTGTCATGGGACACGCCATAGCCCAGGTCTGTGCTGAGAAAGGTTATCACGTTAATCTGCAGGACACAAAAGAGGAATTCGTCCGGAGTGGTATGGCGAGAATCGAAAAATTCCTGCAGGGGGGTATCGAGCGCGGTAAGATAACCAAGGAGAACGCCGATGCTATTCTCACCAGGATAAAGGTAACAACAAACCTGCCGGAAGCGATTAAAAATGCCGATGTGGTCATTGAGGCGACTCCTGAGGATATGGCTCTGAAAAAGAGCATCTTCAAGGAATTGACCGGATTGACCAAAGAGGCAACCATTCTAGCCTCAAATACATCAACGCTAAGCATTACAGAGATAGCTTCGGCCACGGAGAAACCGCAGAGGGTTATCGGTATGCATTTCTTTAATCCCGTCCAGCTTATGAAACCTGTTGAAATCATCAGGGGTGTGTTAACTTCGGATGAAACGGTGGGGCTTATTAGTGACCTCGCAATGAAGTTGGACAAGACTCCTCTGGTGGTCAGGGACTCTCCCGGCTTTGCCAGCACCAGACTTGGTGTAGCTCTCTTCCAGGAAGCCAGCAAAATGCTGACGGAAGGTGTGGCTTCTGTCAGGGATATCGATATGGGTGCCAGGTTATTCTACGGGCACAGGATGGGTCCCTTTGAAACATGTGACCTGGTTGGTCTGGATGCTCGCTTAAATAATCTGAATTCGCTGTACCAGGCGACCGGCGATTCGAAGTGGGTGCCCCCATTGTTACTGAAACAACTTGTAGCCTCAGGTTATCTGGGGAAGAAGCCTAACAGCAAGGGTGGCTATTATACTTACTTCGGATTTGACAGCATCTAAGGTTCAGGCAGAAAAATTTAGTGAGGACAATAACCACGATACCTACCCAGCGTATTCCCGAAACAGGACACTGGATAGTTCCGAGTAACACATAACACGAGGCGATGCCGATGGATAACTTATCAGCAATCTATGCGAATTACGTGTGCAACTCCAGCTATGAAAACCTGACGGCCCCCGTGATTTCTCAGGCGAAACAAAGTGTCATGGACCTAATCGGTGTTTCCTTGGCGGGCTATAAACTGATGGAGTTCCCGCAACACGTGGTGAACTACACAGCCGGGCTTGGGGGTAAACCGGAAGCGACCATTATTGCAAAAAGGGGTAAGAAGTTCCCCGCCCTCAACGCCGCCTTCGCTAACGGGGCTTGTGCCCATGCGTTGGACATGGACGACGGGCATCGCCTTGCCGCTGGTCACCCGGGAGCAGCCGTAATTCCAGCCGCGATTGCCTGTGCTGAACAGTGCCAAGCGAGCACTAAAGATTTGATTAGTGGCGTGGTGGTCGGTTACGAGGTTACCATCCGCATCGCGTCGGCAATTAATCCGTCAAGCTTATCGAGGGGTTTTCACACTACCGGGACTACCGGCCCCTTTGGGGCGGCCGCCGCTGCAGCCAATATCATGCACCTGAATAAAGACGAGACCATCGGTGCCCTCGGACTGGCTGGTCTCCAGGGAGCTGGTCTTCTTGAAGTGATGCACGACGATGAAGCCGCCAAAGTCAAAAGCATCCATACCGCCCGCGCCGCCATGGCTGGTTTGTTTGCAGCTGATATCGCCCGAAAGGGCGTGCGGGGACCAACTGCCATTTTAGAAGGCGAAGATGGTTTCCTAAGAGCAATGGCGGACAAGATTAATCCGGAACTACTGACCCGCGGCCTCGGGCAAACATTTGAAATCATGAACACTTACACCAAGTTCTACGCGGCTTGCCGTCACGTGCACGTTTCCATTGATGCAGCCCTGGCAACGTGCCGGCGGGAACATATTGACCCTGAGGAGATAACCGGCATAAGTATCGAAACATACCCGGTAGCTCTCAAGATGTGCAGTACCGTTCATCCCTTGACCCCATCGGCCGCCCGTTTCAGCCTTTCTTTCTGTGTAGCCCTCGCCTTGATTAAAGGAGATGCCGGTGCCGATAAATTTTCTGCAGAAAATGTTAACGATGACCGGATACAGAACCTGGCCGGCAAAGTGAAATCATCCGTCAGCAGTAAATGGGAGAAACTTTATCCGGGTAAGCGGGGTACAACGGTGAGTATCACCGATGTGCGAGGTATAACCCGGTCTACCGAGATGGAACTGGCAATCGGAGAACCAGAGACCCCGGCCAGTACTGAGGACGTATCGAGAAAGTTTTACAATAATGTCACTTTACTGGTTTCAAAGAGTACTGCAAAGAAAATGGAAGAGGTTATCTTGAATCTTGAAAATATGCAGTTGTCTGACCTGACTGAGTGTTTAGAGGGGTGAAGATTCCCGCTGGACCGAAGGACATAGAAGGTGTCCGATGGTCGTAGTGGTGGTCTTTTAGTAGCGGTAAGCAAATAAACAATGAAGTTGCCCAGCAACGACAGAGGAGGTCTGGGGTGCTGAGCCCGTATCGTGTGCTTGATTTGTCTGATGAAACCGGCCTGGTCTGTAGCAAGGTCTTGTCTGACCTAGGTGCCGATGTGATTATGGTGGAGCCACCCGAAGGAAACCCCGCCAGAAAAATCGGCCCTTTCTTCGATGATAATCCAGGTATCGAGAGAAGCCTCTTCTGGCAAGCCTACAACACCAATAAGCGAAGTATTACCCTTAATCTTGAGACCCGGGACGGGCAGGAAATCTTCAGAAGACTTGCCAGGACGGCTGATTTTCTTATTGAATCGTTCCCGCCGGGCTACATGGACAGCATAGGGCTGGGTTATGGCTCGCTTACGGAAAACAATAGGCGGCTCATTATGGCTTCTGTGACACCATTCGGACAGGCTGGACCATACCGGGACTATAAGTCCTCCGACCTGGTAGCCTGCGCAATAGGCGGGCTGATTTCCAGTATTGGTGACGCTGACCGTGCCCCGACTCGTTTTAGTCTTGAGCAAAGCTGGCCTCAAGCGGGCCTTCAGGCTGCCATGGCACTCCTGATTGCGCTCCATAACCGCAGTAAGACTGGAAAGGGGCAGTACATTGATGTTTCAATGCAAGAGTGCATCAGTTCAATATTGGAGCACCGCTACCACTATATGGGATATGGTGAAGAAGGGACGGAGCGTCGACGCGGGCCACGTGTACCAAGAGGTGGAGGCAAGAGCGCTCCGTTGCACATCTGGCCCTGCAAGGACGGTTTTATCTGCTGGAGATTATTCAGTGCGGCTCAGGCACCGAAGACAATTGCCCTCATTAACTGGATGAAGGAAGAGGGTATACACGGCGTTGTGGATGATGTCGACTGGAAGGCATTGGATTTTGAGCAAGTCAGTCAGGAACAACTGGACATATATGAGGCGGAATTCGGTAGTTTCTTTCTTAATCACACTAAGGATGAACTCCAGAATGAAGCTGTTAAGCGGGAGATAATGCTCTTCCCGGTAAATACCCCCGAAGAAATATTAAAAGATAAACAACTGTCTTATAGAGGGTTCTGGGTCGATATCTTAAACCCGGCATTAGGTCGCCCCTTGACCTATCCCGGACTGCCGGCAAGACTGGCGCCACTGCAATTAAGAAAACCGAAACCAGCGCCCCGTTTGGGTGAACATAATCTTGATATATATCTGAATGAAATGAAACTATCAAGGGATAGGCTCAGCACACTCTGTCAGTCTGGAGTTATTTAGGAGATCGGATGGAAGCACCACAACCACTCGAAGGATTGAAAGTCATCGATTTTAGCTGGGTGGTAGCTGGCCCGACAGCTACCAAATGCTTAGGTAGTTACGGGGCAACTGTTATCGGAGTCGAGTCTAAGAATCGGCTTGGGCTCTACCGCTCTTATGCCCCATATGCCGGCGGTATCCGTGGTGTAAATCGCGGCTACGCTTTTGCCTGGTATAACAGCAACAAATATGGCGTTACTCTTAACCTAAACCATCCCCGCGGGGTAGAAATATGTAAAAAACTGGTTGCTTGGGCAGATGTGGTGGTGGAGAACTTCACCGCTGGCACGATGGAAAAGTGGAAGCTGGGCTATGAGGAATTGAGGAAAGTAAACCCTGGCATCATCATGCTTCGAGCCAGTATTCAGGGACAGAAGGGGCCCTACGCTCAACAATCCGGTTTGGGAACCATGATGCAGGCGACAGGAGGGTTCACGAACCTTGTGGGCTGGTCAGACCGTCCCCCGGTCCAACCTTCAGCACCGATGCCCGATTTTATCGGCTCCTGGTATATCGTTATTTTAACCCTGGCGGCTCTGGACTATCGCTCACGAACAGGAGATGGTACATATATTGACCTTTCTCAGTTGGAAGGAGGAATCACCAACCTGGCTCCAGCAGTCCTGGATTATTCAGCCAACAAGCGGAATATGGGTAGAACCGGAAACCGTTCCGCGGGGGCCGCTCCCCATGGTGTGTTTCGTTGCAAGGGCGATGACAGGTGGTGCGCCATCACCGTTTCACAAGATAGTGAATGGGAGGCACTCTCCCGGGTCGTTAACCGTTCCTGGATGAGAGAAGAGAGATTCGCTACCATCGCTGGAAGAAAGCAGCATGAAGACGAATTGGAAAGGCTTATCGGTGAGTGGACGATAGGTTTTACCGCCGAGAAAGTCATGAGTATGTTGCAGAAGAATGGAGTGCCGGCAGGAGTAGTCCAGAACGCCACAGACCTGACCAAAGACCCGCAACTTAATTATCGTTACCATTTTAGAAGCGTGAAGCACCTGGAGATGGGGTCATACGTTAATGCCGATTTCTCCTTCCGTTTGTCTGATAGTCCGAGTAGACTTACCCCGGCGCCCTGTCTCGGTGAACATAATCAGTATGTCTACCAAGAGATTTTAGGCATCTCTGACGAAGAGTTTATCAGCCTGACGCAGGATGGTGTTTTCGAGTAGATTTCCGTGAATTACAGATACCCCTACTTTTTCTAGGGTCTTTCCTCTTTAATAGAATAAACTTATGGTTCCATTCTGGAGAAGTAATAACGCCAACGTAGTACCAATACTTTTTCACGGGGATGTCAGGATGGCATTTGATAAGGGCCATCTCGTGGCCGGTCAGTTTTTTGAGTGACCTAAATGAGGTTCTTTGTTCCTCCTGGGTAAGGATTTTAGAGTGATTTGATGTGCTTCAACAGATGAGCTAACATAGCGCGGCTAAGAATGTGTTAATCGAGACAGATGCATAAGTGCTAACGCCTTGTTAATTTTTTAGAGGAGGGGATATGGAAACGACTGTTGTCCAGCAAGTACGTTCAATTCTGGAGCCTCGGTCTATAGCCGTCATCGGAGCCGGTGAGGACCGGAAAAGATGGACCGGCCGGATGATTTTCAGTCCGCTAAACACCGGATACAAAGGCGCCATATATCCGGTAAATCCAAACCGAGATACAGTGTTTGGTCTCAAAGCTTATCGAAGCATCCTCGATGTCCCGGGTCAGGTGGATCTGGCAGTTATTGTCGTCCCCGTCCAGCTCACTCCTGGTGTTATGAGGGAATGCGTAAAACACGGCGTCAAAGGAGCAGTCATTATCACCGCCGGATTTGCCGAGGTGGGAGAAGAGGGAAAATCTATTCAGGATGAGGTAGTAAGAATTGCCCATGAGGGCGGGATTAGATTTGTTGGACCTAACTGCGCCGGCATATACAGTTCGGCTGCCAGGCTGAACCTCTCCATACATTCGGCACTACCGGGACACATTGCTTTTGTCTCTCAAAGTGGTACGCTAGGCGGATATTTATTTCAATATGCCAGTAGCAAAGGGTATGGCTTAAGTAAGTTTGTCAGTGCCGGCAATCAGGCCAGCTTGAATATGTCTGACTATCTGGAATATCTCGCCCAGGATAATGATACGAAGGCTATCGTATTGTATATCGAGGGTATTAAAGAAGGGCGAAGATTCCTTGACGTTGCCCGGGAAGTAGTCAAGAAAAAGCCCATCGTGGTCTTCAAGGGTGGTAAAAGCGGTCCTGGTACCAGGGCCGCCAGGTCGCATACGGCGTCCCTTTCCGGCTCAGACGCGGTCTTCGATGCTGTCTGCAAGCAGGCTGGTATCATCAGGTGCGATGAGTGTTTTCATCCTTTGAATTAGCTGAAGCCCTCGCTACCCAGCCGATACCCAAAGGAAAAAGAGTTACCGTACTCGGAAGTGGCGGACAGAGCGTTACCACCGCCGACGCTTGCGTAGCTCATGGCATGGAACTACCCGAGTTTGACGAGGGTACGAAGCAAAGGTTAAAGGGGATGTTGGCTGGCTTTGCCGCTGTGCCGACGAATCCCGTGGATTCACCTGGAGGTGGCCCCGTACGGGACATCGTGGATGTGTTACTTAGCATCGATTATATTGACGGTATAATAGTGCGGGGCATGATAGAGCAGTCCAGCAGCGACGAGCTAACGGCAAATGAAAGGGCAGAAATCGTCGCTGAAGCAGAGGGGATGGTTTCTCTATTCAAGAAATATGGTAAGCCGATAGTTGTCAGCAGTATGCCGACACAAACCACAAGCATCGGTGCTGATATTTTCAAAAAAGCCGGCATCCCCACGTACGGCACTCCGGAGGATGCCGCCCGGGCGATGTGGGGACTGGTGAGATACGGGGAAATTCTCAGGAGTTTTGGCTAATCTTGCTATACGGTACGGGAAATGAGATTCGAGTCCAACCCCGGGAGATTGACCAGCCCCCGATAGTTGTACCAATTACAGAGTTAGAGTTTCAAGTATTCTAGCTTCAGGTCAGAGTGACATCGGCTTCAAGGATGGAGAGCGTCTTTTTATATCTAAATCCCCGTGAATATCCCGGTTTTATTTATTTTCCATGCGGCCACTTGATGTTTCCCGCAACACTTACGACGAAGGGAATGGGAGAGTGCCGATTATCTGTTCGGCTTCCCCTTGACTAAGGGAAGGGTAAGAATTTTAGAGAGAGGGTTTCACCATCTCTTACTTACACTCCCTTTGTTCGCTAGAGTGATGGCCTCATTTTATGCCAGTCGGTGGCCTGCTGGAAGGCATGGCCGATTTGCAGAATAGTCTCCTCACCAAAAGGTCTGGCGATAATCTGCATACCTACGGGCAGGCCGTTAGCGAAGCCCGCCGGTATCGAGATGGCCGGTACGCCGGCAATATTGATGGGTAAGGTGCAAACATCGCTCAGGTACATTTGCAACGGGTCGTCTACCTTTTCGCCGATTTTAAAGGGGACGGTGGGCGAGGTGGGCGTTATCAGAGCATCGAATTTGGTGAAAGCCTGGTCGAATTCCTGCCGGATGATGGTACGCACCTTCTGGGCTTTCAGATAATAGGCATCATAGTAGCCTGCGGAGAGAGCGTAAGTGCCGAGCATGATACGTCTTTTCACCTCGGCACCGAAGCCGTACTGCCGCGTCCCTTCCATCGCTTCCCACATTGTTTGCGCTTCGGGATAGGAAAAGCCGTATTTCACACCGTCATAGCGGGCCAGGTTAGCCGAAGCTTCGGAAGGAGCGATGATGTAGTACACGGCCAGGGCGTAGCGGGTGTGGGGTAGAGAAACCTCCCATTCCACCTCCGCCCCCAGCTCGGTCAGCTTACCAACCGCAGCACGGATAGCTTCCGCCACCTCCGGCTGGATACCTTCGACAAAATATTCCCTGGGCACGCCGAGGCGCAGCCCTTTCAGGTCGCTTTTAAGACTCTTGGTATAGTCCGGTACTGGATAAGGGGCTGAGGTCGAATCACGGTCGTCGTGGCCGGCGATGGCATTCATTACCAGAGCACAATCAGCCACGTCCCGCGTGAACGGCCCAATCTGGTCGAGCGAACTGGCGAAAGCCACCAGGCCGTAACGGCTGACCAGGCCGTAGGTCGGTTTCAGGCCGGTCACACTGCAAAAACCGGCCGGCTGACGGATGCTGCCGCCGGTATCCGAGCCGAGAGTATAAAATGCCTCCCCGGAGGCGACGGCAGCAGCCGAGCCACCACTGCTACCGCCCGGCACACAAGATAAGTCCCAGGGATTATGCGTGGCAAAGAAGGCCGAGTTCTCCGTTGACGAACCCATGGCGAATTCATCCATATTGGCTTTACCCAAAAGGACACAACCGCAGTTATTAAGCTTTTCCATCACGGCTGCATCATAGGGAGGAACAAAGTTGTCCAGCATCCGCGAGCCGCAGGTAGTCCGTATCCCTTTCGTGCAGATAACGTCTTTAATGATGGCAGGAATTCCGGTGAGGGGGGTAGCCTTGCCGGCAGCCAGAAGCTCATCGGCCTGGCGAGCTTGCCGTAATGCCAGTTCATCGGTGACCGTTAGCAGGGCGCGGACTTTTGGTTCCAACCGCTGGATTCGCTCCAGACAGGCTTTCGTCAGCTCAACCGAAGATAACTGCCTGGTTTTCAGCAGTTGATGTGCTTCGTGGATGGTTAATTCATTATTGCCCAAAGGCCAATACCCCCTTGTCCATTTGTTGTGAAAAACATATTATAAATCGTCTTCAGCACTTTCTGCCATTTTATGGTTATCTAACGTGTTTTGGCAAGAGCAAGCATTATGCAGTATTCCGAAATATTACATTTACCACCCGGAATTTGAGAAAACCACGTTTATTTTTAACTTGACGCTATCCTTACGGAGATATACACTTATTATCATCCAGGTGAAGTACGGTCATGGGTAAGATTGAAACAAGGTCATGGATACCGGTCAAGCCATTCTATTCTCCGGTTGACCTGGATGGTTTCGATTACCAGGAGAAACTGGGCGATGCCGGGAAATATCCTTTCACCAGAGGCCCGGTAGCCACTATCCCCCGTAATGCTCCCGGAGGCGGCAGCCGGCAGGCTGGTTTCGGCACACCCGAAGCCACCAACAAGTGGATGAAGTTCTTATTGAAACAGGGAGCCAGCTCCCTGAATGCGCCGCTGGACCTGCCCACCCAGATTGGCTACGACTGCGACCATCCCATGGCGCTCGGTGAAGTCGGCAAAGCCGGCGTCAGTGTTTGTTCCCTGGCTGATATCGAGACCCTGTTCGATGGCATCGCTCTGGAGAAAATGGCCGTTGGCAGCGTCGTCAGCGGCATCGGTCCGATCTATATGTCCTGGATGATTGCTCTCAATGAAAAGAAAGGGGTGCCCTTCAAGGATATGCACCTGTGGATACAGAACGACTGTCTTAAAGAGTTTATCTGCCGCGGAACACAAATCTTTCCCATCCGGCAACAGGTCAAATTCAATAATCATGCCGTTGAATTTTGTATCCGTAATAATCTGAAGTACGCTCAGCCGATTTCGATTTGCGGCGGGCATTTCCGGCAGGCAGGCGCTACCGCCGTTCAAGAAATGGCTTTTACGATGGCTGATGCCATTGCGTTTTATGAAGAACTGCTCACCCGCGGCTTGAATGCAGAACAAATCGGTCCTTACGCCAACCACCTGTTTATCGGGGCGGGTATGGACTTTTTTGAGGAGATAGCCCATATCAGGGCTTTGCGCCGGATGTGGACGAAGGTACTTAAAGAAAGATACGGGGTGGTCATTCCCCCGATGATTGGTTCGCGGGTACAAGGACGCGACTACACGGCGCAACAACCTCTCAATAACCTCATCCGTGGCGCGATTATAACACTTGCTACCGAAATTGCGGGTTGTCCCGGCTCTGAAGTCACGGCTTACGATGAAGCTCTGGCCCTGCCGACCGAAGAATCAGCCACCTTAGCCTTACGTACCAACCAGATTGTCGCCCATGAAAGCGGCGTGAGGAACACAATAGACCCGTTAGCCGGTTCGTATTACATGGAATGGCTAACCGACGAACTGGAGCGGAGGGCCATGGAGCTTTTCCAGAAAATCGAAGATATGGGCGGGGCCATTCCCGCTATCGAGCAAGGCTTCCAGCAAATGGAGCTTGGCCGTTCCGCCTACGAGAAACAGCGGCAGGTCGAGAAGGGAGAGAGGACCCTCATCGGAGTAAATAAGTACGTCATTAATGAGCCGCTGAAAATAGCCATCAGAAAAGTCGACCCCAAAGAGGAACTTCGGCAGGTACAGAAACTTAAAAAGCTAAAACGGGAACGAGACAATGCCAAAGTAAAAGCGGGTCTCAAGAAGCTTAGAGAAGCCGCCCGGGAAGATATCAATTTAATGCCGGTCCTCATCGATGTCGTCAAGACTTACGCCACTGTCGGCGAAATGTGTAATACCCTACGTGGTGTCTTTGGTGAATACAGGGCCGCCGGGCTATAGCCTGAAAGGAGAAGATATGGATAAGGTTGAAACAAGGTCATGGATACCCGTTAAACCGCTTTACACTCCGGCCGACCTCAACGGCTGGAACTATAAAAACAAACTGGGTGACCCGGGGGAATATCCTTTTACGCGGGGTATGCCGGTCACTCACGATTGGGAAAGCCTGGGCGCCTCAGGACACTACTCGGGCTTCGGTACCCCCGAAGCCACCAACCAGTGGCTGAAATTCCTCATCGCTGAGGGCGCGATGCAGGTAAGCGCCGGCGCTCTCGATTTACCCACCCAAATCGGCTATGATAGCGACCATCCCTTCGCCCTCGGTGAAGTCGGCAAGTCCGGCGTTGCGATGTCCTCTTTCGCTGATTTTGAGGCGGTTTACGATGGGATTCCAACCGATAAAATCGCCCCCAGTTCCGTTGTCGCCGCCATCGCTCCCATCTTCTTCGCCTGGGGACTGGCGCTCTTCGAGAAGCGGGGAGTACCTCAGAAACAAGCGCGGGCTTCGACCCAGAATGACCCGCTCAAGGAATTCATGTGCCGGGGCACACAAATCTTCCCCATCCAGCCTTCGGTCAAGCTCACCTGCGATGTCGTCGAATATTGCGTCAGGAACGGTTTGAAAAAGTGCCGTCCCCTCACGGTTTGCGGCTCCCACATGAGGCAGGCCGGGGCCAGTGCCGTTCAGGAAATGGGTTTTACTCTGGCCGATGCCCTCGTTTTCTATGATGATTTGCTCGGCCGCGGGCTGAAAGTGGACGACTTCGCGCCATATATCAGTGTCTTTCTCGGTGGTGGCATGGACTTTTTCGAAGAAGTATGCAAAATACGGGCCTTCCGCAGAATGTGGTCGCGGACTATGAAAGAACGCTATGGGTCGAAAACACCACCGAATATCCATTCTCGTGGGAATGGTCGGGACTTTACTGCCCAGCAACCTCTGAACAACATTATCCGCGGCACCATCGAATTGATGGCTGCGTGGATTGGCGGCTGCCCGGGTTGCGAGACTTCCTGTTACGATGAAGCCCTCGCCATACCCACCGAGGAATCATTGAGGCTGGCTAACCGGACACGCCAGATTATCACCTTCGAAAGCGGAGTCCTGAATACTACCGACCCATTCGCCGGCTCGTATTACGTGGAATGGCTGACGGATGAACTGGAGAAAAGGGCCATGGAGCTCTTCCAGAAAGTTCAAGACATGGGCGGCGCGGTACCAGCTCTTGAGCAGGGCTTCCCGCAGATGGAAATCGCCCGTTCGGCTTACGAGAAAGCACGGCAGATTGAGGTCGGCGAAAGAATCCACGTCGGCGTCAATAAGTACGTCACCGATGAAACTTTAACCATCAATCTGAGAAAAGTTGACCCTAAGGAGGAGCGCCGGCAGATTGCGAGGGTTAAAAAACTGCGCAAGGAAAGAGATAACGCCGCCGTCAAGGCTAACTTGAAACGGCTCAAGACAGCCGCTAAAGAAGGTGTGAACCTGATACCTGTCCTCATCGATACCGTCAAGACCAATGCTACCGTCGGTGAGATGTGCGACGTTCTGCGCAGCGTATATGGCGAGTATAAGGCGGCCGGACTATAGACGCTGGTGAGGATGGGGATAAATCGCCTACCTTGCCCCTTGGCTATTAGTAAAACTTATGCTACAATTTGGCGAAGATAGGCAACGCTTTGTGGTGATAACGAACGTAAATCTATCGGGCTACAGGTAAAGGAGGAGAAAGTAATGCCAGAAGCAAAAAAAATCAGGGTCTTAATTGCCAAGCCGGGACTTGATGGGCATGACCGGGGTGCCAAGGTATTGACCTATGGCTTACGTGATGAGGGGATGGAGGTTATTTACACCGGAATACGCCAGACACCCGAGATGATTTGCCAAGCGGCTCTCCAGGAAGCCGTTGACGTCGTGGGGCTGAGCTGCCTTTCCGGTTCGCATGAATCACTTTTCCCCAGAGTCGTCGAACTCCTCAAGAAGAACGGGGCCAGTGACATCCTTGTTGTCGGTGGCGGCGTTATTCCCGAGGGTGACATCCCCTTCTTGAAGTCAAAAGGCGTGAAAGAAGTCTTCGGCCCGGGAAGCTCAATCAAAGTCATCTCCGCCTTCATCCGGGAAAATACTGGGGCCAAAGGGAAAGTAGCCGCAGCCGCATCCCGGAAATCGAGTGTTGCCACCAAGGCAAAAGTGTCAACCTCACGAGCACGCAAGAAGCCGGCGCCGGGCGCAGCCTGCTAATTTAATTTTTCATTGAACCGGTCACCGTAGCGGAAACAGCCGTCTGCGGTCCTGAAGCTGGCAACAAAAAATCACGCACTCAAAGTGCGTGATTTTTCTATTATTTCCGTAATGCTAAAGTCAGGTTGGTTAAGAGTCCTTAAAAGGCTTGATAATCTCTGTAGCCGCCGAACGCGGGTGAATTTCCCGCTGGGCCAGCTTATCTACCAGCCCTTCCAGATAGCCCTTGTCCATCGTAGAAATATAGTCGTTCAGATAGGACTCAACCGCCATCATGAGCTCGAGCCGTGCTCGTGTCTTGCGCCGCTTCTCCAGTTCGCCACTGGCGACCAGGAAGTCCTTATGCTGCAAAATCGCATCAGCCAATTCGTCAATGCCCCTCTCCGAGAGTGCGTCAGTCATAACTACCCGCGGCTTCCAAACTCCGGCGGGATAGTTTTTCATACCCAGAGTGACCTCCAACCACGTTTTCACGTTATCCGCGCCTTCCCGGTCAGCCTTGTTGACCACGAAGATATCCGCCACCTCCAGGATACCGGCTTTCATCATCTGGATTTCATCACCCATCCCAGGAATCAACAGGACCAGGGTCGTGTCCGCCACTCGGGCAATATCTACCTCATTCTGCCCGGCACCGACCGATTCAACAAAGATAATATCCTTGCCCATCGCATCCATAACGTGAACGATATTCACGGTCGCTTTGGACAAGCCACCTTTCCAGCCCCGGCTCGCCAGACTTCGAATAAATACTTCTTTATCGATACCGTAGTTTTGCATTCGAATCCGGTCACCCAGTATGGCACCGCCGGTGAACGGGCTGGTCGGGTCAACCGCCACAACACCGACCGACATATTCTTTTTGCGAAAATTAGGAATCAGGGTACCAATCAGCGAGCTTTTGCCGGCACCAGGGACGCCGGTAAGCCCGACGATAAAAGCACGGCCAGTATGATGATAGACGTCTTCCATCGCCGCAACCGCCTCGGGCGCCTCGTCTTCGATACTCCTCATCAATCTGGCTACGGCTAATACATTTCCTTCCAACGGATTCTTGCTATTGCCCACAAAGTACCTCCGAATTTCGCTTCTTTTTGCTTACATAATAATACAAACAACAACCTATAACCACTCCCACCCGGACTTGCTTACTTGGAGATAGTGCTTATTACCGCAGGGGTTAAACCCTGCGAGAATTCTATATCAAAGGATAGGCTATCATTTTTTCAAAATAGTGTCAAGGAAATCGACGTGTAGGGTAGTTATCTTACCATAACTTTGAAAAACCTATCAAGTGTATTACAATGGTAGAAACATCATATCCTGTGGGACAGGGAGGAAGAGTGTCACGTGGACCGGCAAAATAAGACCGGATTCACTGCCAAGAGTGGTGCCTGGATAATCTGCCCAATCTGCCATAAGCCCAACCCCTCAGATAGATTATTCTGTCAATACTGCTGGGGCGCCATATTACGGCCAATGCCACCGATTTCGTTAGAGCAAGCTGAAAGGCTGGCCGGCATCAGCCTTGCTCACTTAAATTCCAGGAAGGCCATGAGGATACTCGTCACAGTCTTTACCTCCCTCATCATCGCCGCCGCTGTTGTTTATGGCATTCTCTATGGCTTTACTGACACAGTGTCCAAACCAAAAGCATCAGTAAATTCCAACTCATCCCCGACCGAATGGGCAATGTTCCGCCATGACCTGGCCCACACCGGCAGTTCCACATCAGACGTGTTACCTGAAGGTGTACAGGAGTGGGCTTTTGCTACCGGAGCTTCTATTCACTCATCACCGGCGGTGGTTGCCGGTACTATTTACGTCGGTTCCCAGGATGGGAAACTCTATGCCATAGACGCTGCCACGGGTATGGAACGGTGGAACTACCAGACCGGGAGCTGGGTAGAATCTTCTCCAGCAGTGGCTAACGGTATTGTCTACTTCGGTTCGAACGACGGTAAACTATACGCACTCAATGCTCAGACCGGTGAAAAAATCTGGGATTTCAAGACGAGATACGCTGTGATGTCCTCGCCAGCGGTAGCGCACGGCATCGTTTATTTTGGTACGGATGACTTCCATATTTGTGCACTGGACGCACTGAAAGGGACAAAACGATGGGACCGCCAGACCGAAGGCTCCGTGGTATCATCACCAGTAGTAGCGAATGGTATCCTCTACGCTGGCTCGGGAGATGGATTTCTCTATGCCCTGGATGCCCTTAACGGAAGATTACGATTACACTTTAAGACATATCAGTCAACCTTCACCTCGCCGGCTGTGGACGGCGAGACTATTTATTTCGCCAACTCCGATGGGACCTTATTCGCCATTGATGGCAGTGCCCGAAGCAAGCCGTGGGAACACGATATTCGCCCTTTCTGGGTGCAGGTGTGGGCCATGGGTTGGCCGATACCTTTTCCCCCTCTACAGTCTGGTTATTTATGGGCACTCGACCTGAACGCACCGCCTGTTTCATCTCCGGTAATCGGCGATGGTGTTTTATATATCGGGTCGGGTAATAAACTACTCGCCATCGATAGCCAGAGCCACCAGCGACTCTGGGAGTTTACCGCAAAGGGCAGGGTTAGCTCGACGCCGGCGCTTGCCGGTAGCACGGTCGTCGTCGGTAGTGAAGACGGCCACCTGTACGCAGTAGAGGCGGCCACAGGGAAGGAGCTCTGGCAAGTCGCCACCGGGGATAGAATCACTTCGTCGCCCGCCGTGGTCGACGGCACAGTGTATATCGGTTCACACGATGGGAAACTCTACGCTATTAAGTAGCGAAACTAAATGGTGATATCCGCGGAAAACGGAAAGCCATCAGTTAATCTTATGTTCCAGGAGTTCTCCGCCGCCTGCGCCCGCCTCTCTCGGCTACTTTAAGGCGGACTAACGCACGACGAAGGGCGGCTTCAGCTTCATCCACTTCCGCCGCCGTAACACGGTGGCTTAATCTTTCTTCCGCCCGGCGCTTGGCCGCTTCGGCCCGGGCTAAGTCAATTTCCTCGGACCTCTCGGCAGCATCGGCTAGAATAATGACACGGTCGGGGCGTACCTCGAGAAAGCCACCCGCAATTGCCATGGAGAACTCCTCCGTGCCTTTCTTCACTCGTAATTCACCAATCTGCAGGATGGTCATTAACGGGGTATGATGGGGCAGGACACCCAGTTGCCCCTCGATACCCGGCGCGACAACTGCGTCCACATCGTCAGAAAAGACGACGCGTTCCGCAGTGACAATATCGAGTCTTACCGGCGACATTACTTGCTCCCTAACTGTTTCGCTTGCTCCACAGCCTCTTCAATGGTACCCACCATAAAGAAGGCCTGCTCGGGCAAGTTATCGTATTTACCTTCGAGAATCTCGTTAAAGCCACGCACTGTTTCCGCTATCGGCACGTATTTTCCGGCCCGGCCGGTAAATACTTCACTGACGAACATCGGCTGTGACAGGAACCGCTGGATTTTACGTGCCCGGGCGACGATGACCTTATCTTCTTCACTCAGCTCTTCGATACCAAGAATGGCGATAACGTCCTGGAGGTCCTTATAACGCTGCAAGACCTGCTGCACGCCACGGGCGGCCCGATAATGGTCCTCGCCGACCACCTCAGGGGTAAGAATACGTGAAGTCGAGGCCAGTGGGTCGACCGCCGGATAAAGACTTTGTTCGGCTAGCGACCTTTCCAGAGCAATTACCGCATCGAGGTGGCCGAAGGTAGTTGCCACTCCGGGGTCGGTATAATCATCGGCCGGGACATAGACTGCCTGGAAGGAAGTAATGGAACCTTTCTTCGTCGAGGTAATCCGCTCCTCGAGTTCGCCGACCTCGGTAGCCAGTGTCGGCTGATAACCCACTGCCGAAGGCATACGGCCGAGTAGAGCGGAAACTTCCATGCCAGCCAGGGTATAGCGGTAAATATTATCGATAAACAGTAACACGTCCTGGTTTTCGATGTCACGGAAATATTCGGCCATGGTCAGGCCGGTCAGACCGATGCGCAGTCGCACAGCGGGGGGCTCATTCATCTGACCAAAAACCAGCGTTGTTTTCTCGATGACGCCCGAAGATTTCATATCGCGCCAGAGGTCGTTACCCTCGCGGGACCGTTCACCGATACCGGCGAAGACAGAAAAACCACCGTGCTCGGTGGCGATATTGCGGATAAGCTCCATGATAACCACGGTCTTGCCCACACCAGCGCCTCCGTAAGCACCCACCTTACCACCCTTCGCGAATGGAGTAATCAGGTCAATAACTTTGAGACCTGTCTCTAACATTTCGGTAGTCGTGGTCTGCTCGTCAAGGGCTGGTGGCGGACGGTGTATCGGCCAGCGCTGTTCGGCCTTAACTTCACCGAGGCTATCGAGCGGCTCGCCCAGCACGTTGAATAGACGTCCCAGAGTCGACCGCCCGACCGGCACCGAAAGCGGTGCCCCGGTATCCACAACTTCAACGCCCCGTTCCAGACCTTCGGTCGGAGAGAAGGCGAGGCACCGCACCCAGTTGTTACCGATATGTTCCTGTACCTCAAGGACTATCTTAGTACCGTCACGGGTAATTTCAATAGCGTTGAAAAGATTCGGTAGGCCATCCGGGGGAAACTCGATATCAACGACCGTTCCGATTACCTGGGTTACTTTACCTTTTGCCATAAGTATCTCCTCTCATTAAGCCAGAGCCGCAACGCCGCCAGTGATATCGAGAAGTTCTTTGGTAATTGACTCCTGGCGGGCTTTGTTATACATCAGGGTTAGCTCATCAATCAGCTCCTTGGAATTGTCGGTGGCATTACGCATGGCCACCATGCGGGCTGATTGCTCGCTGGCGATAGACTCCAGAATAGCATGATAAATCTGCATTTCAACGTATCGCGGTAAGAGACCGGCCAGCACCACATCCGGACTTGGCTCGTAGAGGTAGTCCACGTTCTGGGCCCGGGTGATTTGAGCCGGTTCCACCGGTAAAATAGGTATGACCACCGGTTTTTGCATTATGGTAGAAACAAACTGGCTATAGGATAAATAGGCGGCGTCAATGACGCCGTCGGTATAGTCTTCGATAATAATTCGTGATATGGGCAAAGTCTCCAGTAAACTCGGGCGGTCGCCGAGGGCGGTAAACTCCGCTCGAATCTCCCGGCGGGTCCGCCTCATGAAATCAATTCCCTTACGACCAACGCAAAGGAGCGTTACCGGTACACTTTGCTCCAGAATAAAACTCCCGGCACGGCGATTGGCATTGGAAACCAGTCCGCCACACAGACCGCGGTCGGGCATGATATGCACGACCGCAATTTTGGACACCGGACGACGCTGAAGCAACGGATGTAACTGTCCGGTGTTCTGTAAAGCAGCCAGGTCGGCAATCACCTGACGGATTTTCTCCGAATAGGGACGCCCGGCCAGACCACGCTCCTGTGCCCGTCTCATTTTCAAAGTGGCAATCATCTCCATAGCACGGGTAATCTTGGAGATGTTCTGTACGCCCCGTATTCTTTCACGGATTAGACGAATATTAGCCAGATGAACTCACCACCTTAAAACTTCATTGTTTTCTTAAACTCTAAAATAGCTGCCTTGAGAGCTTCTTCGATTGGAGCAGCCAATTCTTTACTGGTAGCGATGGACTTGCCGATATCAGCATGATTAGCTTCCATAAAGCTATGGAAACTCGTCTCAAAAGCACTTACTTTGTCCATCGGCACATCGGCCAGATAGCCATTGACCGCAGCATACAAAATCATAACCTGCTTTTCCAGCGGCACCGGGCTATATTGTATTTGCTTCAGGACTTCGGTGATGCGCCGCCCGCGCTCAAGCTGGTCCCGCGTTGCTTGGTCGAGCTCGGAGGTACCGAACTGTGCAAAGGCCGCCAGTTCACGGAACTGGGCGAGTTCGATTCTGAGCCGGCCGGCTACCTGTTTCATCGCTTTCGTCTGTGCCGAACTACCGACGCGGGATACCGATAAGCCGACATTAAGGGCCGGCCGCTGCCCGGCATTAAACAGGTCCGCCTCCAGATAAATCTGCCCGTCGGTAATCGAAACGACATTAGTCGGAATATAAGCGGAAAAGTCACCCGCCTGTGTTTCAATAATCGGCAGGGCAGTAAGTGAACCGCCTCCGTATTGTTTATCCATCTTGGCGGCACGCTCCAGCAGACGGCTGTGCAAATAAAAGACGTCGCCGGGATAGGCTTCACGGCCAGGCGGCCGGCGCAGCAGAAGTGAAAGCTGGCGGTACGCCCAGGCATGCTTGGACAGGTCGTCATAAATAACCAGGGCATCTTTCCCCTGCTCCATAAAATCTTCCCCGATGGCACATCCGGCATAAGGGGCCAGGTACTGCAAAGCCACGGAATCGGAAGCGCTGGCAACAACCACAATCGTGTGGTCCATCGCCCCGTATTGCTCCAGAGTACCCACCAGGCGGGCTACTTTGGACGTCTTCTGACCGATAGCGACATAAACGCAGATTAAATCGCCGCCTTTCTGGTTGATGATGGTATCAACCGTAAGAGTGGTCTTGCCGGTAGAGCGGTCGCCAATAATAAGCTCACGCTGGCCACGCCCGATAGGAATCAGGCTATCGATAGCTTTGATACCGGTCTGTACCGGGACGTTTACCGGCGCGCGCATGGCCACGTGAGGGGCAATACGTTCGATCGGCCGGCTCTTGTCACTCTTTATCGGTCCTTTTCCATCCAGCGGGCGCCCCAGAGGGTCAACCACGCGGCCGATAAGACTGTTCCCTACCATTACCTCAGCAATACGGCCGGTGCATTTTACCTCGTCGCCTTCCTTAATACCCGAGTAGTCGCCCATAATCATGGCGGCAACGCTGTCTTCCTCAAGGTTCATGGCAATACCGATTACGCCCTTAGGAAACTCAAGCAATTCGTTATATTTAGCAGCCGCCAGTCCATGAATGTGAGCAATGCCATCACCTATTTCGACGACCGTGCCCACGTCCACCAGTGTCGCCGGCAGACCGAATTGTTCAATCTGCTGTTTGATAATCGAAACGATATCCTGCCCTCTAGTTGTCATCGTATCTCCCTCACCTTCTAAATTAGTCCCTGTTTACCGCTTCATCCCGCTCAATTCTCTCTTTAAAGCTTCGAGTCGAGTACGCGTACTGGCATCGAGCAGCTTACCGCCGATTCTGGCTACAATCCCACCGACGAGGCTGGGATTGACCTCAGCTTCAATAACGACCTTCTTCGTCGCCAGCGTACTGAGACGTCCCGTCAGTTCCTCCTTGTCTTTTTCATCGAGAGGAACGGCCGTGGATACTTCCGCCAGCTCGATACCCTGATGGCTATTAAATAAGCGCTGGTATTCACGTTCAATCTCACCGCCCAGGCTCACCCGGCGGCCGGTCACCAGTAAATAAAGTAAGTTAAGGGCCAACGGATTTATATCATGAAGCTGTTCGGCGAGTATTTTCGCTTTATTATCAAAAGGAAGCTTCGGGTTCTCCAGCAAAGCAACGAGGCCCATATCTTCAGTCAGGCTGGCTATCTTATTCAAGTCAGTCTGCCATCTGTCTAATTCTTTTTTCTCGAAGGCAATCTGAAAGATTGCCTCGGCATAACGTTTGGCGTAGGCCTTTCTCGCCATAGTGTCTCCTCAGGTAGAACGAGTTACCCCTTCTTCAACGTGTCGGCTTCTTCCAGCACCTTATCAATAAGCTGGCGGTGCGCTTGCTTGTCCAGCGAGCGTTCAATGACTTTCTCAGCGGCCTGTATGGCTAAATCGGCGAACTCTCCGCGTAATTGCGTTACCGCCTCGTCCCGTTCCCGCTGAATCTCCGATTTTGCCCGGTTAATAAGCGTCTCGCCTTCCTGGCGGGCATCCTGCTGTGCTTTCTGCCGCATTTCCTCACCGGTGCGGGTAGCCCGGGCAATTATGTCCTGGCCTTCCTTGCTCGCCGCCTCGATACGTTTCCTGGCCTCTTCTTCGGAATTAGCTAACTGTTGTTTCACAGCTTCAGCCTGCTCCATACTTTCTCTAACTTTCCCGGAACGCTCATCAAGCAGCCGCAGAATACGCTTGCGGCCAAACAGATAGATAACCCCAAAGAGAATGAGGAAATTCACCAGTTGGGCTAGTAAACTGGGCAAATTAATGCCCAAGCCGGAAAATAGACCTTCCATTATTTTTCCTCCAGCCTGGTTCTAATGAACCGGAACGTTTCTAGGCGAGCAGCGCCGCCATTACTATCATGCCCCCGACCAGGAGCGTCCCCAAAACCGCCCCGGCGACAATCATACCTATAGCTAGAGGTATCCCTTGCTGTTCCATAAATCACTCCTAATTAAATTTATTAGACGACCAAAGCCAGCAGGATAGCCACAATCAGAGCATAAATACCCAGGGCTTCGGTAAAAGCGGCGACCAATATCATGTTAGTCAGGATTGGGCCGCTCGCTTCAGGATTGCGGGCGATACCGCTCAGGGCGCCATATCCGATAAGCCCGAGGCCTAAGGCCGGCCCCAACATGCCGAAACCGGCGGCCATCCCCACTGCCAGCATTTTCATTACTTCCGGTGTCATCGACTACCTCCTTTTGTGTTTTAACAAAATAACGACTTTATATCACTTACTATCTATATATGTATTAGTGGTGCTCTTCTCCATGAGAAGCTACGGCTACCGTCATAAAGATAAGCGTCAGGGCAGCAAAGATAAGCGCCTGGACAAAACCAACGATAAGCTCCAGACCGTAGAAGACTACCGGAATGATGAAACCGACAAGGAAAGTCACCATCAGCAGCAATATCTCTCCAGCCGTCATGTTCCCAAAGAGACGGAGGGTGAGGCTAATGATGCGGATGAATTCACTTAACATTTCTACGATACCGATGAAAATGTTAATGACACCGGTTCCTATAGCACCAAAACCTTTTTTAAATGTACCTCTGAAAAGTAGCCCGAAGCCACTAAATAAAACACCCACATTGATAAATTTGCCACCATATCGAATCCCGAGAGCCCTAAAACCGAAAGTCTCGACAACGATAAAAGAAAACAGGGCTAATGCCAGCGGCACATTGATGTCAGTGTTCGCCCCGCGGAGCAAATGGACCTCGCCTTCGTGAGTATGGACCAGAATCGAACCGAACCCGGGAAGTAAGCTCAAATAAGCATTGAACATGACAAAAAGGAAGATAGCCGCTACGTAGGGGAAAAAGCGGCGCCCGTTCTTTTCGCCGGCCACGCTTTCGCAAAAATTGAGCAGGGATACGAAGATAAACTCAACAAACGCTTGCCCTCTTTTTGGAACAAGCTGAGGGCGACGCAAACCAACTACAATGAGAACAACTAGGACGAGAGTAGTCAGCCAGGCGCCGATAATGGTATTAGTAACCGGAAAGCCGAACAGGTGGAAAACTACTTCAGCGGGAAGCTCGGGACGGGGTTGGCTGACACTGAGCCAGGCGGGTAAGGTCAAAGGTAGCAGGCTCCTTCCGATAGGGCCGGCGGCAAAGCCAATGAAAATAATGACTAAGAAAAAGACAAGCAGACCAATAAAGACGGGGAAGGAACAGCCGAGGCAGCCCTTTTTCGGCACTAACCGTTCCTCCTGCTATTCTTTTTGTTGATATTGGGTAGAATCATCCGATAGACACCGTAAAAAGCGATTACGATTCCTAAAATTAGACCCGTTATCAAAAAAACCGGACTGGTATGCAGCTTTCCATCAAGCCAGAGACCGCCAATCACACCCAGTACAATACAGAAACCAACGTACCACCCCATCCCCACTAATCTAAAAGCTGTCTCCCACCGTCCCATGCCACTGGCAGCATACCAAATCTATCCGCTTACTTCAAGTCCCTCCACTTCGATTGCTTACCTAATCCCTATCAACAAAAAACCCTCGGGAACAAGTCCCCCGGGTTTTTTGTAAACCACCAACGGAATATTATAAACAAATCTGGTAAATTAGCAAGTCCCTGCTACTGTTTAACCAAACTTGCTAACAATGAACAAATTCTCTTTCTAAGTTACCATTGAGACGAGAGCCTACGATTTACGCTTGTCAAAATCATCCAGATTAAGGGTATCGATAAAATCCCGGAAGACCCCCAATCTTTTTATCTCGTCTTCGCTTACCTGGTCCTTACCGGTAATTTCTTCGCTGCCTTCGCCGAGCGGTTTACCGGTCTGCTTGTCCAGTAAAATGCCCGCCTTATCTAAAACGCTCTCATCGACATAGATGGGCACCTGCACTCTTACCGCCAGGGCCAGGGCATCGCTCGGGCGTGAGTCAATTTCCATCTGCTTTCCGTCGACGTTAAGGATAATCTTGGCAAAGAAAGTATCGTTCTTGAGGTCGTTAACAATGATGGAATTAATACTGGCACCTAAGGCATCAATAACAGAACGGAGCAGGTCATGGGTTAAAGGCCGGGGTATATTGACACCCTGTAATTTCACGGCGATGGCATCTGCTTCAGCCGCACCAATCCAAATCGGCAAATAGCGGTCAGCTACTTTTTCCTTCAAAATCACCACTCGCTGATAGTTCATCAAACTCACTCGAATACTGTCAATTGTCATCTCAATCATCAGGACTCCTCCTAGCTCCTTGGAAAACACACTAATTCTACCGTACAACATCATCACTGTCAACTAAAAACAGGAGCTATTCAGGTACATTCACCCGGTTCTGTTTGCACTTGGTTGACAGCTATCACTTCGTCCCAACTTATCCCCTGCCCCTTCCCTTAGTAAGGGAAGGGGGAAGATATTAAGGAGGGGTGCAGACCCCTCTTTACGCCCCGTTTTACCCAGAGTAGTACATTCGGAGTTGTCAGAAGTCCCGAAGCGTCGAGACTTATTTTTAAATCCCTTCTCCTTACAGGAGAGGGGCAGGGGTGAGGTCGAGCTTTAATGAAAATACCAACTAATATCAACCAGAACCATTCACCCACGTGCTGGACAAAGTGAGAAAAGTCTTTACTGGCTTCCATATTTTTTTACAAATGTGTTATACTAGAGGTCTCGTCATTACGTTACCGGACCAAAACTAAAGGGGGGCAGATACATGCAGAAAGGTCGCCAGACCGTAGTTTGGTTTAATGAAGTCGGCAAACAGGATGGTGCGCTTGTCGGTGGTAAAGGCGCCAATCTAGGTGAAATGACTAACGCCAAGATACCCGTACCCCCCGGTTTTATTGTAACCTCGGTAGCCTACTTTGATTTTCTAAAACAAACCAAGCTTATCGACAAAATCCGCGGACTGCTGCAACCGGTCGATGTCAACGACTCGAAGCAGCTCCAGCAAGTTGCCGCCCAGGTCAGACAAATGATTTCCGAGGCGAAGATGCCTCCGGAAATAGCCAGGGAAATTAAGCAGCGTTACGTTCAAATGGAGCAGGGACTGGTAGCAGTACGTTCCTCGGCAACCGCCGAGGACTTACCTGATGCTTCTTTCGCCGGCCAACAAAGGACCTTTCTAAATATCCAGGGTGAAGAAGAAGTAGTTAAAGCCGTCCAGGAATGCTGGGCATCGCTCTTCGAAGCGCGAGCCATCTTCTACCGCACACAACAGCATTATGACCATTTCAAGGTAGGCATCGCCGTCCCGGTACAGAGAATGGTGCAATCAGAAGCTTCCGGAGTCATGTTTACGCTGGAACCGGAAACCAGCGACCAGAGCAAGATAGTCATCGAAGCCGTTCTTGGCCTGGGTGAAATGATAGTCTCGGGAGACGTCACGCCGGACCATTATGTTATTGACAAAGAAGAATTAAGGATTATCGCCAAAGAAATCGCCAAGCAGGAATGGAAACTGATTAGAAGTGACGGAAGAACAGGAACAGAAGCTCTGGAACCTAACGTAAAAGCCCCGCTTACTCCTGAGGAGCAGGCGAGACAAAAAATAAGCGATAGCGACATTATCACTTTAGCCAAGATGGGTAAGCGTCTGGAGGAGTGGTATCACTTCCCGCAAGATGTGGAGTGGGCGAAAGAAAATAAACAGATTTATATTGTCCAGACCCGGCCGGTAACCACCATAAAGGGCATGGAGAAAGCCGCCACCACCGCCGCAGCCCAAGTTGCAATTACCGGCAAAGTACTGCTTAAAGGCGCTCCGGCCAGCCCAGGTATCGCCTCGGGGCCAGTCCGACTGATACATGACGCTTCACAAATAGACAAGGTAAAAGACGGTGATATTCTGGTAGCAGAAATGACTACTCCCGACTTTGTGCCAGCCATGAAGCGGGCGGCGGCTATTATCACCGACCGCGGTGGCAGGACCGCCCACGCTGCCATTGTCAGTCGCGAGCTAGGCATACCATGTATCGTCGGTACCGGACAAGCGACTACCACGCTGAAAGAAGGCCAGATAATTACCATTGATGGTACCACCGGCCAGGTTTACGAAGGGGAGATAAAAGTTGTCGCAAAAACTGAAACCCAAGCCAGGTCCAAAATAAAGACCAACACGAAACTACTGGTTAACCTGGCCCAGCCCGAACTGGCCGACCGGGTGGCCTCCCGTGACGTAGACGGAGTCGGTCTATTACGCGCCGAGTTCATTATCGCTCAAATCGGCGAACACCCCAGCTACATGATTAGCCAGAACCGGGGCAATGAGTTTGTCGAGAAGTTAGCCGAAGGCTTGACCGCTTTCGCCAAGCCGTTTCACCCCCGCCGGGTAGTTTATCGCACCAATGACTTCAAGACCAATGAATACCGTGCCCTCAAGGGCGGTGATAAGTACGAAGACGTCGAAGAAAATCCCATGCTTGGTTACCGGGGAGCCTCACGTTATATCGCTGATGTAGCCACTTTTAAACTCGAATTGCAGGCTATTAAAAAGGTAAGAGAAAAATACAATAACCTGTGGGTCATGATTCCATTCGTCCGCACTGTTGACGAATTAGCCCAGACCGTAAAAATTATCGAAGAGGAGGGGCTCAAGCGCTCCGAAGACTTTAAAATCTGGATGATGGTGGAAATACCCTCTAATATCATCCTCCTCGAGAAGTTCCTTAGTGTCGGTATCGATGGTATCTCTATCGGCTCCAATGACCTGACCCAGCTCACTCTCGGTGTTGACCGGGATAACGCCAGACTGGCGGCCACTTTCGATGAAAGAGACGAAGCCGTCATGGCCTCCTTGGAAAGAGCTGTTAAAGTTGCCAGGAGCATGGGGGTCACTTCTTCCATCTGCGGACAGGCACCATCGGTCTATCCCGAACTCACGGAAAAGCTGGTGGAATGGGGCATTACTTCCGTCTCCGTCAGCCCGGATATGATCGATATCACCCGAGAAATAATTGCCAAAGCCGAAGCACGACAGGGAACTAAATCTGGATGATTAGTCAGCTTGGCATCCGCCAGATGACTGAGCAAAAAGAAGAAGCCCTCTCTCCCCACGCCGCTAAGAGCCGGCTGTCACGGGGCAGGCTCAGATGCGAAGAACCTTGTCCGGTGCGTACCGCATATCAGCGTGACCGCGACCGTATTATTCATTGTAACGCTTTCCGCCGCCTCAAACATAAGACGCAGGTCTTTATTGCTCCTCAGGGCGACCACTATGTAACCCGCCTCACCCATACTCTGGAAGTCGCCCAGATTGCCCGTACCATTGCCCGGGCACTTAAGCTGAACGAAGATTTGACGGAAGCTATCGCCCTGGGCCACGACCTCGGTCACACTCCTTTCGGCCATGTCGGTGAGGAGGTGCTTAACGAACTTTATCCACCAGGATTCAGTCACAACGAGCAGAGCCTGCGGGTAGTGGACTTCCTGGAAAACGATGGACGGGGACTTAATCTTACCTGGGAAGTCAGAGAAGGCATCGTCCACCATTCCAAGTCGAGGGCAAACATTCTGGAAAACTGGGGCAAGGTCAACACTCTCGAAGGTGAAGTATGCCGTATCGCCGATATCGTGGCCTACATCAACCATGATATTGATGACGCCATCCGAGCCGGCGTCATTTTGGAAGAGGCACTCCCCGTTGCAGCCGCCACCGTGCTAGGCCATTGCCTTTCGGAGCGAATCAACACACTGGTCTGTGATATTATCGAACACTCATGGTCAATAAGAACCGCCAAGCGTCTTACCGACCCCGCCATCGGGATGAGTCCCACCATCTTGAAAGCGACCAATATCCTGCGTGAGTTCCTCTTCGAGAGAGTCTATACCCGCCATTCCGCGCAGGCCGAAGCCAAAAAGGCCAGAGCCACAGTCCGCCGGCTCTATGATTACTTTAACCGGCACCAGAATAAACTACCGCCGGAATATGCTCCTTTTGGTGATGAAGTCGAGCGAAGAGCCGTGGACTACATTGCCGGCATGACCGACCAGTATGCCCAAGGGCTGGCCGACGAACTGACCTGAGTCCACTAATAAAAGAAATCACTTGGTCTTGTTTGTCTCCAATGAGCGGTAAGATTGCTTCGTCGTCCTTCTTATGAAGGACTCCTCGCAATGACGTTAGGGGGGACTTCTCTGAATTTAACCGGCAAGCCAGAAATGGTATAATTAAATTGAGGTAGAATTTTGCCTTTTTATGGACACGATTGATGAAGTAAAGCAAAAAATAGATATTGTCGAAGTCATCGGCCAGTACACCACTTTGACTAAAGCCGGGCGGACCTTTCGTGGACTCTGCCCCTTCCACAGCGAAAAACATCCGTCATTTTTTGTCTATCCGGAACAGCAGAGCTGGCATTGCTTTGGCGCCTGTAGTACCGGCGGAGATGTCTTTTCCTTCATCATGAAGAAGCAGGGGCATCGACTTTGCCGAGGCTCTGCATTTTCTGGCGGAAAGAGCGGGCGTTACCATCCCGACATATTCCCGGCCGGATACACGGAAAGATGAAAAGGAAAGAATATATCAGGCCAATGAACTGGCCACGCAATTTTTCCACAGCCTGCTTTTGAATTCACCCGCCGGAGAGAAGGTAAATAAATATCTTACCGGCCGGGGCCTCGTACCCCAGACTATCGCCAGCTTCAAGCTCGGCCTCAGCCCCGATAGCTGGGAGGCCTTGAAGCAACACCTGCTGGAACGAGGCTATAATGAAGATGAAATGCTGCAGGCGGGCTTAATTATTGCCAGCGAACAGGGCAAGACCCACGACCGCTTCCGCAACCGGTTGATGTTTCCGATAAAAGACGCAAGAGGCCATATCATCGGTTTCGGAGCCAGAGCGCTGGATGACTCCATGCCGAAATACCTGAATTCGCCGCAGACCGCTGTCTTCGATAAGAGCAGTAATTTATATGGCATCGATGCCGCAGCACCGGCCATCAGGCAGCAACAACTGGTCGTCATCGTCGAGGGCTATATGGACGTTATTATTGCCCACCAGTACGGCTTTCACAATGTGGTCGCTTCGATGGGTACGTCGATTACCGAAGACCAGATGGGCCACTTAAAGAGGCTGACCAGAAACGTGACTTTAGCTCTCGACCCTGACGCCGCCGGGGAAGAAGCCATGCTCCGCTGCCTCCATTATGAGAATGAGCTTGAGGCGGAGATAAAGGTTATCGTGCTACCCGAGGGCAAAGACCCCGACGAGGTCATCAAGGAAGACCCCGGCTGTTGGGCGAAGCTGGTGGAGCAGTCCCGGCCAGTGGTGGACTGTACTTTTGACAATCTGCTGACGGGTCTTGACCTGACCAAGGCGAGAGATAAACAGGCGGTGGTGGACAGTCTCCTCCCTGTTGTCGCTGGTATCGCCA
>JBDRLU010000034.1:0-12138 GCA_043812795.1 Chloroflexota bacterium | reverse complement strand
ATCAACAGGTACATCAGACCGTTACTAAAAGCTATGTTACAACTTACCGTCCCAAGTAATCAAATGCCCACTGGCAATATTGACAATCCGCCCTGATTACAACTATATTGAAAACAGGGTTACGAATATCAACAAGGGTGTGCTGAGATAGTAGGCAGAGCAGTAGAGAATAGTATCTCAAAATCCCGGATTCCACAAACAGCTTGGTGCCCTTTATCTCCATCCTTAGAGCGGTATCTAACAACCGGACTATCCAAGGAGGTTAGCAATGGCAGAAAAGATGCCCGGCGGCTACAACGGGAAAATACTGAGAGTAAACCTGACCGAGCAAAAAATAGCCACTGAAGAACTTACCCCGCAATTTTGCCGAAAATATCTGGGCGGCGCCGGTTTTATCGCCTACTATCTGTGGAAGGAACTAAAACCGGGGACTGACCCGCTCGGTCCTGACAATAAACTAATCTTCGCCGTTGGCCCCCTCACGGGGGTCTCCCTCTCCGGTAGCGGCCGCAACTGCGTGGGGGCTAAGTCCCCGCTGACCGGCGGTATCGCCAAGTCTGAAGTTGGTGAATTCTGGGGGGCGGAATTCAAGCGGGCCAGCTACGATGCGTTAATTATTGAGGGCAAAGCTGCAAAACCTGTTTACCTCTGGCTCCACGATGGTGAGGCCAGCATCATAGACGCCAGCCACCTCTGGGGACAGAACACCAAGGAAGCGCAGGCAGCGATAAGGGACGAATTAGGTGACAACCGTGTTCGCGTCGCCGGTATTGGTCCCGCCGGAGAAAAACAGGTACGTTTCGCCTGCATTATGAACGGTCTCTTCGACGCTGCCGGACGGGGCGGTCTCGGGGCGGTGATGGGCTCGAAAAATCTTAAGGCCGTCGCCGTCCGCGGTCATCACCCGCCGCCGGTAGTCAATCCAGACGGAGTCAAAGCGTTACGTGATTGGATGCTCAGCCACATGCAGTTGATGCGGGACTTCACCGAATTCGGCACGGGCGCCGCCATGGAACCAATGGAAGCAATCGGGAACCTGCCAGTGCGCAACTTCCGTGACGGACTTTTTCCGCCTACCGCCCAAACTAACGCCAAAGTACTCAAAAATACCTTCGGAGTCGGGATGGATTCTTGCTTCGGCTGCGCTGTGCGCTGCAAAAAAGCAGTCGAAATCCCGGAAGGACCTAATGTAGTGGACCGTGCCTACGGTGGACCCGAATACGAAGCCTTAGCTTCAATGGGTTCTAACTGTGGAGTAAGCGACCTCACGGCTATCGTCAAGGGGAATGAGCTCTGTAATGCCTACTCTCTGGACGCAATTTCGACCGGGGTTGTTGTTTCGTTCGCTATGGAGTGCTTTGAAAATGGCCTGCTGACCACTAAAGATACCGGTGGCCTTGAGCTTAAATTCGGTAATGGTGACGCCATGCTGAAATTGATTGAACTTATCGCCCGGCGTGAAGGCATCGGTGACCTGCTCGCCGAAGGCACCTTACGTGCCAGCCGAAAGATTGGCAAGAACGCGGAACAGTTTGCTCTTCAGGTCAAGGGATTAGAGCCGGGCATGCACGAACCGCGCGTAAAACACGCTCTTGGCCTCGGCTTCATGGTCAATCCCCACGGTGCCGACCACTGCTGTAACTTACATGACACTGCGTATGAAACCGAGGGGCAATATAGTGAACTCCGGCCGCTAGGAATAGTCGAACCAATACCTCTCAATGATATCGGGCCGCGCAAAGTAGCTCTTTTCCGTTTCATTCAGGCCAAGCGTATCATGTTCGATTCGCTGGTGATGTGCCTGTTCTTGCCCTATCGTTTTGACCAGATGGTCAACGTTTTAGCCGCCGTCACCGGCTGGGATACCGGTATCGTCGAGCAATTGACCGTGGCCGAGCGAATGCTGACCCTGGCCAGGCTGTTCAACATCAGGGAAGGGCTCAGCGCCAGTGACGATGTGCTACCGACGCGCTTTTTCCAACCCAAAACGGATGGTGTGCTCGCCGATAAACCTCTCGACCCGGCCCAGATGGAGAAAGCAAAGCAATACTACTATCAACTTATGGGCTGGGATAAGGTGACCGGAGTGCCGACGCCGGAAAAACTGGAGGAACTCGGTATCGCCTGAGGCAAAATCGCCACCTTGTCTGCTGCATCAAGCATTCAGCATCGGTCGCTCAGCGATCTGACCCGGAGCCGGGTGTTACCACCAGCCCTAGCCGGCACGAAAGCTGAGAAGCGAAAAAACCGGATGCTCAGGGTGCCGGATTAATCTTGAGGGGTATAATTATAGAATCGTAGGCTCCGGCACTATCATAGACAATGATGCTAAGAGAAGAAGTTAAAGGGGGGCCCAATGGCGTACCGGAGATAACCCCTGCTTCCTGCTCTAATGTTAGTCCAACAGGCAGTGGCATCCCACGCAGTCCCCATTTGTACGAGCCAGTGCCACCAGTGACCTGTAAGGTTAAGGAGTAAGGTACTCCAACGGCACCATCCGGCAGAGAAGTGGTGGTAATTTTGACTGGTTCTGAGGATGGCGTTGGTGTTGTCGGTGGGGTAGGGGTGGATGTCGATGTTGACGGTGATGAGCCACAAGAGGTGAGCAGGAGAACCATCACCATCAAGCAACTTGCGACCAGCCAGATAGACTTTCCTTTCATTTTCCCCTCCTCTTCAGTTTGTAGCAATGCTTTCGCCCAGTTGCAATCGCCCTTTAATAAATTAAATAAAGAGGCGTAGTGAAGTCCTTTGAATCGGGGGAATTCAATGAGCCTCTTCATCCGCTCCCCCCCAATCTGTAAATCACCTCCAGAATACTTCAGAGATGGTTTTTTACACTCTACCCCAATTGTGCGACCTATGTCAAGCTTCTCTCAAAATGGTCTTGTCCTTTTTTGAGCCACTGCCTCCGCGATTCGATTAACCTCTACCCCCGGAAATATAATCCCTCAGAAAATGAACCAGGGTAGCACTCCGGTACTCGCTTTCGTCGGCTATCTTATCGCCATCGTCCTCAACTTTATATTAACAGTAACAATTCTCTCCCATCACAACCCACCCCCGGTAATGGACTCTGTCACCGAACAAGAAACACCTTGACAGACAGAGAATAGTATCTTAATCTTGGTTTAGATGGAGGAAGGGCGCCGATGAAATCACCTAACCGCTTATTGCTTGGTTTAGGCCTTGCCATTGCTGCCCTGGCCATTATCGCCATTGGGCTGGTCTTGTTTATTCCGAAAACCGTCTCTCTACTACCGGAAGATACACCGGAAGGGACGGTGCAGCGCTTCCTGCTGGCCGTCCAGGAAAAAGACTATCCGAAAGCTTTTACCTACCTGAATCTCGTAGAGGCGGGGAAAACAGTGACTTACAGCGACTGGGTCAGGGATATCCCCGCCCCATTTACATCAACCCAATCGTCATGGAAAGCAACGCTCGGCCGGTCGACCGTCAGCGGCAATAATGCCAGCGTGGAAGTATTAATCGATACTTTCCGCCCGAACGGCCCCTTTGGTAGTTCGACCTATACCCAGCAGTTTAACTTTCAACTGACGAAGACGGGAAACTCGTGGTTCATCACTTCCCGCCCTCCCTTATACTGGTTGTACTAGCGAGGTAAAATAATGAGCACTGCCAGGCGAGTTTACTTTTATCTGGTAACCGGCATTACCCTGGGTATCTTCGCCGCCGGTGTCGGCCAGCTACTAACACTCCTTTTCGACGTCACCATCAAAAGTCCTTACCTCACCCAGATTGGCGGGAGGGCATTCAACCAGCAACAGTTCAGCCTCGGGCTGGCCATGGTAATTATCGGAGGCCCGCTGTGGGCACTCTTCTGGCGAGCCGTCCAGCGCCGAACCGCTGGCAACCCGGAGGAAATCGGTGCCGGCATGCGCAAGCTTTACCTCAACCTCATTCTCGTGATAACAGCTCTCACCTGGCTGAATACTACCTCCAGTTTTTTAAGGTGGCTGATTGCCGGTGTACCGCTCGAGCAGTTCATGGCGGGTGAACTGGCGACCGTGATTGTTACCGGCGCCATCTGGTATTACCACTGGCATGTGTCTGAAACCGAAGGACATCATTCTCCGGTAGCCAGGACACTGAGACGCTGGTATATTTACATCTTGTCCGCTTTCGGACTGATATGGCTGGCCGCCGGCCCGGTGCTATTAATCAATACCGCCGTCCTTAGCTTACCTATCCCGGGTACAATCGCCCGTAGTCAATTCTGGAATGCTATCGCTCAGACCAGCGTCACCTGGATATTACTGGGCGGGCTGGCCTGGTATTTCCACTGGTTCCGCATGGCCAAAGCCGACTTCGCCTCTGTACTAAGGCAGGTCTATTTTTATCTTCTGGCAATCCTGGGCGGCGCCATTGCGGCTCTCACCGCGCTGACCATCTCTTTCTATCAGATACTAATCTGGGTATTCGGCGGGGTCACTATCCCCGTCGGTCAGCATTTCCAGTTCCTCGGCTGGTCGATACCGACCATCCTGGTCGGGGCAGCCATCTGGGCCTACCATCGCTGGCTCGCCCAGGAAGAAGCCGGCCAGACGCAGGAACGGTGGCTTTCGCCTCAGCGCATCCATTTTTACCTGATGTCATTCCTCGGCCTCGGTACTCTGGTCGCCGGACTGATAACACTCTTCGGCGTACTTATCGGCCTGATTGTCACCAGCTTGAGCACTCAGTTAGCTATCGACCCGGGGTGGTGGCGAAACCAGCTCAGCCTTTGCCTCGCCCTGCTGCTCGTCGGCACGCCGATGTGGCTGTACTACTGGGGCCGTATTCTCCAGCGTGCCGCCACGGGCGGAGTCGCCGAGTGGCGGTCACGGTCACGGCGTATTTACCTGTACGTCATCGTCGGTGTCACTATCATCACCCTGGCCGCCGACCTGGTAAATATTGTTTATCAGGTACTGAACGGTGTACTTCAGAGCAGCCCCGGAATTAACGTTCTGCGCGAGACAAGATGGAGTTTACAGAGCCTGGTTGTGGCCGCACCTCTGTTGTGGTATCACTGGCGCATCGTGAGAATCGACCAGCACCGCGGGGCAGAGACGGCCGCCGTGCATAAGAACGTCACACTCCTCGCTGGCTCCCAAATGGGAGACATGGTTACCCGCATCGAGGACAAACTCGGCTTTAAAATTCGTGTTCTATATCAGGTGGGAACGGAGGAGTCCACAGTAACCTTATCCGATGAGGAGCTCACCAAACTGACCGAGGATATACAGGCGGCGCCCAGTACGAGGGTAATGCTGGTACCTTTCGGCGGCAAGATAACTGTCCTCCCTTACCGCGAAAAATAGCGATTACTTTCGTATTATATGTAACCTCATCCCCGCAGTCCCCTTCTCCTACTTAGGAGAAGGGGACTAGATTTAAGAGAGGGGGCTTTACAGCCCTCTCTCTTTTACTTACCCCCCTTCCTAGTGGGAAGGGGGCAGGAGGATGGGTAACTTCATTACACAAAGAGCTATGTAGGCACACGTAGTTAAGTGATTTTTGCCTTCTCGTTGTACGTGTCATCTATGTATAAATAAAAAAAGAGTATCTAAAACTTATGCGGGGGTCATCTGTTTTGTTCAGGCACAGTTTTATGAATCCAAAGGACAGCACCAGATAAATGGTCAAACGTAAGTTGCCTTAGCCCTGTACCATCGACATTAATAAAGTAGATATCTGAATCTGATGTGAAATAGTCAAACTTAACTCTGGGTGAAGCTGAAATAACCATACTGGCACTATCAGGTGACCACGAAAAATCACGAACAAAGTAACCGGCGATATTAAGTTTCGTAAGACTTGAACCGTCTGCGTCCACAATATAGATAATTCCAGTAGTATAGGACAAAAAAGCAATTCTATTTCCATTTGGCGACCATGAAGGATAGTCAAAACCAAGTTCTAAATCAGTAAGTTGCCTCAGACTCGTTCCATCATTGTTCATTACATAGATTTCGCTATGTCCGTCTCTTAATGAGGCAAAGGCGATTTTTGTTCCATCTGGAGACCAACGAGGGTTGCCATCCCAGGTAGAGTCCTCTGTGAGGCGCTGTATATTATTTCCGTTGGCGTCTATCAAGCAAACTTCAGCTAAATTCCCAGGACTCCACACACCCATCGTAGAGGAGACAGCGATTCGAGAACCATCTGGAGACCAATCGAAGTCTCCGTTTATACCGATTATCCGTTTAGGACTAGACCCATCGGTATTTACAACGCATAGATAAGTAACACCATTGTCATTTGCTTGGTAGGCGATTCTGGTTCCGTCTGGTGACCATTTTGGATTAGTGGCGCTTGGATTTTCCTGCGTGAGACGCTTCAGGTCGGAGCCATTGGAGTTCATGACATAGACCTAGAATCGGCTGTCACGTGAGGAAATAAAGGCCAATTTGGCAGTGTTTGGGGAAAAGGTAGGGCTTGAATCGTGTTCCGAATTGTTAGTCAAATTAACCTGGTGCGAACCGTCAAAATTCATCTTGTAGATCTCTGGGTTCCCATCCCGCCTGGAAACGAAGACGATTCCTTTAGAAGGTGCGGGGTTCGCACTGCAACCGAAGAATAGAAGTATAAGTAGAATAATAATTGTAAGAACGAATGACTTAGACATGGCGGTGATGACGCTCCATTTAAGTCATTTCTAAAGTTCTTAACGCTCAGGACTAATTATATTCTAATCGGTGCCGCTTAACAATATACTGGTAGTGTGCCGCTAATAATTTCACTACTTCAGGATGGCATTTTCGGACAGTATTGATTAAGGGGTGAAGTGCCTATTAGGGCATAGGATATCAGTCGATAAGGTCGTAGCCTATCTGAAAAGCCCTGATGTTTTCGTCTTTAAACTTGGGTACGGTGGCCAGCATCGCCGCAAGAAGGACTTCTTTATCGAATATCGTCATCTTCTTCGCCATCGCGCCGAGCATGATAATATTGGTATAAATCGGCTGCCCCAGCTTCTCGATGGCCAAGTCCTTGGCCTGTACGGCGTAATGTTTAATCGTTCCTGCCTTAGCCTCATCTATCTCGGTGCTGCTCGGGTCGTAAAAGACGATGCCATGCTTGACCAGACCGATAGACCGGTTGTAAGCCGGTGTTGAAAAAGCACCGAAATAGTCCGGGTCTTCGATAATTGGACTATCGATAGCTTCCGGGGAGACGACCACCTGGGCGCGGACGTAGCCGCCCCGTTGTTCGGTACCATGGCTCTTCAGCATAGTCACGCGGTAGTTCTGCTTGACGCCAGCCAGCCCAAAAATCTCCCCCAGCCTGACTATCCCCTGGCCGCCAAAGCCGCTGACTAATATCTCAGTTCGTGCCTGCATTATCGACTCCGTACTTTCAACTCTTGAGTTTTGTCCCGCATCAAACTGGCATAATCGACCCGGCTATTGCTGGCATCATAGATGACGCCGGTCTGCCAGATGGTATTCTCGTCAACCGGCTCATCCAAATGACGCGAATGACTCTTAATCCATCGGAAAACAGTCACGGCATTCCGTGAACCCAGGGCGGTACTGGCATAGTTGGTCACACAGGGAAAGACGACGTGGACTAAGGAGAGACCCCGGTTCTGCAAAGCCATTTTCATGCTTTCCACGCCGAACTCGCCATCCATACTTACGTGCCGGGCCAGAAAAGTAGCTCCCGCTTCCTTGATGACTCTCAGGATATCCCGACCATCCTGCACCCAGTTCGGCTCATACATGCCGTAGGGACTACTGTCAGTGACCGAGCTAGCCGGAGTTGTCCAGGAATACTGCCCGCCGGTGGACTGATAGCCCAGGTTATCACAGACGACAATGGTCATGTTCACATTACGTCGGGCGGCATTCAACAGGTGGAGCAAGCCGATGCCGAAAGCATCGCCATCGCCGACAGTGCAGATTATCCTCTTTTCCGGCGGCAGGGCCAGGCTGAGACCGCTCATCATGGCATAAAGTCTCCCGTGCGTAGCCGCTACCCCATCTCCCTTCCACATGCCGAACGTCTGCCGTCCGGAACAACCGATAGAAGCTGCCCAGATAATGTCTTCTATTTTCAGGTCGAGGTCATCGATAGCTTTAGCCAGCATTTTCTGGACCTGACCCAGCCCGCAACCGCTGCAGGCGGTACTGGGCGTTTTTCTCTTACGGAAATATTTTTCAGCTAGATAGTCCACTACCAGGCCTCCCCCTGCCATTTCGGCACGGATACATTCTTACCATCAAGAATGCCCCGGAAAGCCGTCAGCAACTCATCAATCCGAGGTAGTTCTCCGCACTGGCCCATAAAATGCACCTGGCTGTCTTTGGGGCAAGCCCTTTTTATCTCCCGCACCAGTTGCCCGTCATAATTCAATTCTACGGATAGGTAGGTGGTCTTCTTCTGGAAAAGCTCATCGGGGAAAGGCCATAAGGAAATCAACCTTAAAGCTCCTACTTTCATTCCTTTTTCCCGGGCCTGCTTTACCGCCGATTTGACGACCCGCGAGGGCGTCCCGAAAGAGGCTACCACCAGTTCCGCGTCATCCATGCCAAAGGCTTCGTAGCGGGTGATAAGGTCTCGGTGGTTCCTGATTTTATAAATTAGCCGGTAGGCGCGCTTATGGCAGGACTCCACCTCTTCCGTATCATAACCCTCTTCGGTCGGCGTCCAATCGGAACAGAGGGCACCGGTGTTATGGCCGAGCACCACCGGCGGCAGGTCAATCGCATCTACCGGCGGATAGAACTCAGGGCCGCGGCAAATCTCCCTCTCTTTGAACCTTAATCCCATCTGCTGCTTCTCTTCATCCGTCTCCGGTATGCTGATATCTTCCATGCCGTCAGTTACCAGCTGGTCAGCCAGCAAAGTAACCGGCGTTCGAAAACGCTCGGACAGGTAAAAAGCCTCTATCGTAAGTTGCATGGCTTCCTGGGCCGAGTTCGGTGCCAGGACGATAGTCTCGAAATTCCCGCCTTGGGTCGGGAAACGGACGTTATAAAACTCCCCCTGCCCGGGGGCACCGGTAATACCGCTGACCGGCCCCACCCTGCCGGAATTGAGTACCACTATCGGTATTTCACTGGCGATGGCCCAGCCATAGGGGTCGGCGTAAAGGATATAGCCCGGGCCGGACGTTCCGGTCATCACTTTAAGGCCACCCAGCGCCCCGCCGATACAGATGTGCATAGCGGCGCACTCATCCTCAGCCTGGACGTAATAGCCACCCACCGAGGGCAGGTGACGGGACATCGCTTCGGCCAGTTCTGTCGCCGGAGTAATGGGGTAACCGACAAACATACGGCAGCCGGCCAGCATCGCCCCTTGAGCAATGGCAAAGTTACCTGTTTCCAAATACCTTTTCATGTTAAGCGCCTCCCCCATTCAAGCCGCTTGTTTCTCTAACATCGATGGCATAATCGGGGCAGGCAAAGAAACACTTCAAGCACCCCACACATTTCGTCGCATCTTTAACCGCCACCGGCCGGTAGCCCTTGGCATTGTAATTATTTGACGGAGCTGCAATTTTAAGTTGGCAGACTTCCAGACAATAACCGCATTCTTTGCAGTTGTCAGGATAGACTACCACTTCAAACCTCCGGGCATCGCATGCCAGGCAGCGTCCCGCCTCGGCGACAGCCTGCTTCTTACTGAATCCCTCCTCAATCTGTTCGAAGTTATCTATTCTATCCTCCACGTCCAGCAGTGGCATCGGTGAACGCGACTTAGCTTCTATAACAAATTCAGGCAGCTCAACCTCTTTTTCCTGTGTAGCCAATTTTTCCTCGATAACGCCGCGGCCACCGAGGTATTTATCGATCGAGACAGCCGCTTTTCGGCCCTGGGCTACCGCGGCGATAATCGATGTCGGCCCAGTGACGATATCGCCGCCGGCAAAAATACCTGCTTCGTCAGTGGCCAGAGTCTGTTCGTCCACTCTAACGGCCCTGCCGTTAGCCTTGACGCCATTTCCCTTGCCCAGGAAATCAAGGTCAGCCGCCTGGCCAATTGCCAGAATGACACACCCGGCCGGCAGCGTCTTAGTGGTTTTTTCATCATAAATAGGCTTGAAATTACCCGCCTTGTCAAAAACGGAGGTGCACTTAACGAACTCGACGCTTTCGACGTTCTTATCACCCTTAACCCGGGCCGGGCCCCAGGAGTTGTAAATAGTCACGCCTTCTTCTTTCGCCCGGGCGACTTCCCAGTCCAGAGCCGGCATCTCCTCTTCTTTCTCAAGACAGACGACCGACACCTTCTTCGCTCCTAATCTTTTAGCGGTAAGGGCTACGTCAATAGCCACATTACCGCCGCCAATCACGATGACGTCATCTTTAGTGACAACTTTTTTACCCAGAGCGATGTCACGCAGGAACTCCAGTCCCCAGAGAACGCCTGTTTTCTCCGCACCTTCAAGGTCAATTCTGACACTCTTGTTCGCCCCGGCCGCCAGGAAAACAGCATCGTATTGTTTTTTCAGTTCGGCTAAAGAAATATCTTTACCGATAATGGTGTTTAGTTTAAATATAACGCCAAGGTCGGTAATTTCTTTAATATCCCGGTCGAGCTCTTCTTCAGGGAGACGGTAGTGAGGGATGCCATAGCGGAGGGTCCCGCCCGGTTTAGGCAAGGAATCGTAGATCGTCACTTCATGCCCCAGGGTCAACAAATAATAAGCAGCCGTCAGTCCGGCCGGGCCGGCGCCGACAATGGCTATTTTACGACCGGTTTTGGCGGCCAGTTGCCTCTTTTTCTTCCATCGCTCGGTACCATGGCTGACAGCAAAGCGCTTCAACGCCCGGATGGCAATCGGCTCGCCGAACTGCTTGTAAGCGCAAGCATCCTCACAGGGAGCCAAACAAGCATGAGCACAGACTACCGGCAAAGGTAATCTTTCCCGCACGACGGCCAAGGCTTCAGCAAACTTACCCTGCTTGATACAGCGGATATACCGCGGGACATCGATACCCGCCGGACAACTTTCAACACATGCGGGAACGGCAAACGCCTCCCGTCTGACTTTCACCATAAGTTTTTGTCCTCGATTGTTATTGATTAGTCTATGGGAGGCGGCCCATCTGATGCGGACATTACGTCGCCATGCTTCTTACGAAGCAGTAAATCTGTGTTAAGCCATCCTCTATCGGCTAAAGCCTTATTTCTCAGGAATACGTATCGAAGAATTGCGATGTATCGCTACCACCTGGTGATACTGGTTCCTGAGGACAAGTTCGTCATTTAAAATGTAGATGTTGGTATTTAATCCCTTGCTCCAGCGTTTCTTGACGCTCTTCAGCTTCTGAGACAGACTGATAACATCTCCCGGTTTGATAGGGAGGAAATACTCACAGTCTTTGCCGCCGGCCACATTCCGCAGACGGAATTTCCCGCCAGCAGCGAAATGGCCACCAAAACGACGCGTTAGCGCGGCATCCCGCTGAGATGGCCAGTTACCCCTCAAGACAAACCACTCCAGAAACATCGGCGAGGCAATAATGCCACCATAGCATGTATTGCGAGCATACTTTTCTTCCCACCACAATGGATTAGTATCGCCACCCGCCCAGGCTACTTTCTGCATCATCAGCATCTCTGCCGCCCACTTACACGGCTGTGGTAATCTTTCCTTTCCCACCTGTGCTTCGTATTCCTCTAGAATGGGGTCTTTTTCTACCAACTTATTCCTCCTGACGTTACTTGAAAACAACCTGCGAAATTACCTGCAAACGCTGCCATTCTAATAAAACCAGGTCGAATTGTCAAATTATTTATTAACAAAAATTACCCCGATTATCATACAATGTCATGGATACCGGTGACGCGGGCTGGAGCTTTTGGTGGTGCGGCGAAGGGCATGATAATGGCCGCCAGGGCCATTACCGCTGCCATCACGGCAAAAGCCGTTCGGTAGCTTCCAGTAGTATCATATACCCAGCCAACATAAACCGGGGCAATTACTCCGGCCGGTGTTTGAAACAGGGTCTGGAAACCCCTGATGGAACCGAAAGCCTTCCGGCCAAAATAACGCGGCGTCAGCGGGTTCACCACGCCATAGGCGATACCCATGCCGATACCATAGAGGATGAAGAAGACCCAGACTCCGGCTATGGTCTGGTGTAAGACAAAGAAAGCAATGCCGGCTGATTGGAGGAG
>JBDRLU010000033.1:0-93284 GCA_043812795.1 Chloroflexota bacterium | reverse complement strand
CATATCGCTGGCCCCTTTCAGGATGCCGGCTTTGATATTAGTGCCAACGATACCTTCTTTGATTTCACGGATAAAGGAATCGGCTAACTGGTTGGCCGATAAGCGCGGGAAAAAGCGGGGCGTGTCCAGCCACCAGCCGGTGCAGGCAATGATATTGACGCCGCTCAGACGGGCGACGTCGGCTAACAAAGTCACTTTACGGCCCAGGTCGACAGTGGTGGCATCGACCACCGTATCTATCCCGCCCTTCTTGAGCGCCTTCAACTCGGCGACAATATGTTCCATAAAGCCCGTACCGAGCATTTCCGGATAGTTCTCGACAATACCCGCCGAGGCAGCCACCACATGCTCATGCATCAGCGTAAAACCGAGCGCCGCCGTATCAATCGGCCCGAGAACGGAATTTACCGTAGGCATCCCAAAACCTCCTTGTTTTACGCAGATATTATACAATGCTATGACAATAATTTATAGTTCGGTTAGCCGTGAAACAATCCATATACGCAAAATAGGAATCACACGGCAAACTTAGTCTTCGGTGAGTTTGGGAAACACTCTCTCGGCCTTGATTTTATTTGTCACCTTATGTCGTGGTAGAATTAAGGAGTGAGTTTGCTTTGCCGGGCATCCAGTTCGCAAAGCGAATAAGCAGAAAAGCTTGGGGGAGAACTAATGGTCAAACTGGGTAAAGCACGAACTATCGGCGAACTGAAAAATGATGGATACCAGCTGGCATCGGTGAGAGAAGAGATGCGGCACAATTTGATTACTATGCTGCGGGAGAAAAAGACGCTCTTCCCCGGCATCATTGGTTACGATGAAACCGTCATTCCTCAGATTGAAAACGCCATACTTTCCGGGCAGGATATCATCTTCCTCGGCGAGCGCGGGCAGGCTAAATCCAGAATCATGCGGGCGCTGGTCAATCTGCTCGATGAGAAAATCCCGGTTATCAAGGACTGTGAAATCAACGATGACCCTTTATCTCCGATATGCAAACAGTGCCGCAACAAGGTCACTGAAAAAGGCGACGCCACCGAAATTAGCTGGCTGCCACGTGGGGAACGTTACGGCGAAAAACTGGCGACACCCGACATCGCCATTGCCGATTTGATTGGTGACGTCGACCCGATCAAAGTGGCCGAAGGCCGCTACCTGTCCGATGAGCTGACCATCCATTACGGCCTTATCCCCAGGACCAACCGCGGCATCTTCTGCATCAATGAGCTACCCGACCTTGCCGAAAGGTTACAGGTCGGCCTGTTCAACTTGATGGAGGAAAGAGACATCCAGATAAGAGGCTACCGCATCCGTCTGCCCCTGGACATCTTTCTGGTAGCCAGTGCCAATCCGGAAGATTACACCAATCGTGGCCGCATTATTACACCGCTAAAGGATAGGTACGGTGCTCAAATCAGGACTCATTATCCGAACAACCTCGAAGACGAAATGACTATCATGGAGATGGAGCGACGGCAGTTCAGCGGAGACGGATTTGAGGTATATGTTCCCCAGTACATGAAGGAGATTTATCGCCGGAATAACCCAATTAGCCCGCAAAAGCCCCGATATCAACCAGCGTTCCGGCGTAAGTGTCCGGGTATCAATTGCCAATTATGAGACCATTTTAAGTAATGCCGTCAGGCGGGCTACCTTGCTCGGTGAGAAGCTGGCCGTGCCCCGTATCAGCGACCTCTCCTACATCATTTCCTCGACCAGCGGCAAGGTGGAGCTGGAAAGTTTCGAAGATAACAAAGAGGACAAGGTTATCGATGATTTAATCAAGAAAGCCGTGTTCGATGTTTTCAACCGCTATTACCGTATGCATAAGCTTGAAGAAATAGTGACCCAATTTTCCGGTGGCTTCAGTGTCGAAGTCTCGGACACGATGGGTGCCAAGACTTACGTGCGTAACGTCAAGGAGATTGTCGGCCTGGCTGATATCGTCAAAGTCGTTAACGATTCCGAAAGGCCGGAAGTGATGGCGGCCGCCGTGGAGTTCGTTCTCGAGGGCCTCCATGTGAACAAGAGGCTGAATAAGTCCCGAATAGAAGGTAAAACAATCTACAGGCGCTAACATGGGTAAGTTTCGTTATTCGGAATGGGATGGAAGTCAGGACTTTTTCAAACTGGATGCCGACCAGTTAATGGAAGAACTCGGCCGTAATCTGATGACTTACGGCGACCCTACCTACGGGATGCACCTGATGCAACGTATGGGTGTTCGCGATAGCTCGGGGCGGCGCTTACCCGGTATTCAGGACCTGCTCCAGCGGCTACGCCAGAAAAAACAAAACCAGCTCGATAAATATAATCTGGGCTCGGTCGTCGATGAAATACGCCGGAAGCTGGACGATATCGTCCGAACCGAGCGGTTTGGCATTAAGCAACGGCTGGAACAGACCAGACAACGAGCCACCGGGACCTCCGGCGAGCTTAGCCCGGAAATTCAGCAGCGATTGACCAAAAACATCGAGGATAGGGCCGCCCAAAATCTGGAGAAGCTCGATGACTTGCCCCCGGATATCGGCGGCAAGATAAAAGAGCTGTCACAATACGATTTCATGGATGACCAGGCCCGGCAGCAATTCCAGGAATTAATGGATATGCTAAAAAAACATGCCATGGAATCATACAGCCGTGACCTGATGCAGAAAGTCCAGAACCTGGATGCTAACGCCTTGGCTGGTATGAGGAACCTGATTGAAGCCATCAACCAGATGCTTGAGCAGCGGATGAAAGGCGAAGAGCCTGATTTCGACCGCTTCATGCGAGAATTCGGGCAGTTCTTCGGCCCCAATCCCCCCAAAAACCTGGACGAACTTATCGAACAACTACAAAGCCAGATTGCTCAGGCACAGTCGTTACTCGAAAGCATGTCGCCGGAAGACAGGCAAGCATTGGAAAACACGCTGCGTTCCATGCTCGATGACGGTACGCAGTACGAAATGGCCAAACTTGCCGCCAATCTAGAAGCCCTTTATCCCAGTGACCGGCTACACCGGCAATATCCCTTTTCCGGCGATGAGCCGATTTCTTATAGTGAAGCCCTTAAGTTGATGGAAACACTTCAGCAGATGGATAAACTGGAGACGCAACTCAGGGAATCGCAGCACAACCGTTCGTTGGATGGCGTGGATGACAACCTAGTCAAGCAGTTAATGGGAGAGGAAGCCGCCGACGAACTGGACAAACTACGTAATATTACCCGTGCTCTGGAGGAAGCCGGCTACATCCGCTACAAGGATGGCAAATACGAACTGACTCCGCGCGGTATGAGAAAGCTTGGCCAGAAGGCTCTGGAGGATATCTTTGCCGAACTGCGCAAAGACCGCACCGGACGGCATTCCCTGAAGCTAAAGGGTACCGGCGGGGAAAGGATAGAGGAAACCCGCAAATACGAAGCTGGTGATGACTTCGATATTAACCTGCAAAAGACCATCATGAACTCTATTTACCGTGAGGCCAAGGCACCCCCGGTGAAACTGAGCGTCGATGATTTCGAAATTTACAAAACGGAAGGCCTGACCCGCTCGGCTACTGTTCTGATGCTGGACCTCAGCCTTTCGATGCCGATGCGAGGTAATTTCGAAGCTGCCAAGCGGGTGGCTATTGCCCTGGACACCCTCATCCGCACCCAGTACCCCAAAGACACCCTTTATATCGTCGGCTTCTCCAGCTATGCTCGCCGGATTAAGAAAGAGGACCTTAACTACCTGGGCTGGGATGAATTCGACCCTTACACCAACATCCAGCACGGCCTGTACCTGGCGCGGAATCTACTGGCCAGAGAGCGGTCGAGCAATAAGCAGATAATAATGGTCTCGGATGGAGAGCCGACTGCCCATATCGAGTCCGGTAACATTTTCTTTCAATATCCGGCCAGCCTGCGCACCCTCCAGTTAACCCTACGGGAAGTTAAGAATTGCACCCGCAAGGGCATCGTCATCAATACCTTTATGCTCGAGAGCGGCCGTTCCTTCGGCAGTTTTGTCTTACAAATGGCAAGGGTCAACAAAGGGCGGGTCTTTTATACCAACGCCAGCAACCTGGGGCAATACCTGCTGGTGGACTACATTTCCAACAAAAAGAAGAAAATCCAGTAAGCTCTGGTGTCATTGCGGGTCCTTCATCGGAAAGACGCAGCAACCCCGTCCGAAGAAATCCAAAATCCTAAACTCTAAATATTAAACATTTAGGATTTAGATATAGGTGCTTACAATTTGCTAGAAGGGCTTAGCTATTGATTGTCGCGGAAGCGCTTTTCCATTTCCGAAAGGAACTTTTCTATCTCCGGTGAGAGCGGCGGTTTTTCCGTTTCCTGCTTCGGTTGAGTCCGCGCTTCGTACTGGTTCTCCAACTGTTCGATGACCGCTTTCAATTGCGGGTTCCGCTCTAGTGCCCGGTTGACCTGCTCTATCTGCCGCGCCGCTTCATTAAGGTAAGCTTCATCCACCGGCACATGATAGAGAGGGCCGAGAAGTTCCATCACCCGCGCCGTTCCCATATAGTCCTCATCCAGTTGGGTGTATTGAGGCAGATGGACGATAAGGCTCATCGTATCCATATTCAGGCTCGGTGCACGTTGTGTGATGAGGCCGGTTATTGACGTCGGACCCTGGTAGTCGCTGGAGCCGACTTTCATTTCGGCCAGAGCCTGTCTGGCTCCCTCACCGACTGCCGACCCTGTCACCAGTAACGGCCGGGTATGGGGCATATAATCGTACATGCTCCCCGATGAGGCAATACCTTTTCGCCCCGAACTTCGTCAGGATACGCACCAGCGAATCGACATAGACCTCACCGTGGTTATGAGGCTCGAGAAGATGGACGAAGAGGAAGTCGTTACCAGTTTCCTGCCTGGCATAGGTGATATAGGCATTAGGGATAGCCAGCCGCCGCTCCCCATCCTCCGTATAGATAGTTGGCCGGTACCGGGTGAAATCAAAAAAATCACCGGGCCGGGACAGCCGACCCAGGTCTTTCGCCTGAAAATGCCGTTCCAGCCAGGCCAGCGTCAGCGTCCCCACACTACCGACATCCACCCAGGGCCGTAGCATCGTTAATACGTGCGGCTCCCTGAGTTCGGGGACGGGCTCGTTTAACTGAAAAGCCCCAATCCTCATTACTAATATCTTATCACGGAAGGCAAACTGGGGGAACAGTAGAAGTTACCGGATACTGCGTAAGTTCCGTTTGTTATAGCTGCTGCACCTATCTGTCATTGTAATGAAGTACGGGTCGGATGATTCTTGTTTACTCAAAACATTCTACGTGATAACATTAGGTGATTTTGAAGTAGCCATGAACAACAAAACAGAGAAGAGGGTTACCCTGATAAAAGAAGGCTGGTTCCATATCCCGGAATCCGCCAATGACCGGCCTTATCTTATCGGGAGTAAGTGTGAGGAATGTGGCCTGACCACGTTCCCTAAGGCCGCTATCTGCCCTAACTGCATGAAGGATGACACGATGAGCGAAATCCACCTGAGTACGAGAGGCAAGCTGGAGAGCTTCACCGTATCGATGCAGGGGCCACCCGGTTTTACCACACCCTATATTCAAGCTTTCGTCGTTCTCCCGGAAAAAGTGCGCCTTTTTACACTGATTGAAGGCTGCCAGCCGGAACCGGATGCACTGCAAATAGGACAGGAGATGGAACTGGTTATCGGTAAGATTAAATTTGATGAACACGGCAATGACATTATCGGCTGGAAATTCAAGCCGGTCGACCAACATTAGAGGTACAGCATGAGAGAAGTAGCCCTTATCGGCGTCGGTATGACCAAATTCGGCAGGTACCTCGACCAGAGCCTGAGCGACCTGGGACGGGTGGCCATCTGGAATGCAATCCATGATGCCGGTATCGACCCCAAGGCTATTGAAGCAGCCTATGTCGGCAATGCCGTGGGTGGGATTACCACCGGACAGGAGGCAGTGCGGGGACAGGTTATCCTGCACAATTCGGGTTTCAGCGGGATACCTGTGGTCAACGTCGAAGGTGCCTGCGCCAGTTCGGCCATCGCCCTGCGTGAGGCATGGATTGCCATCGGCGCCGGTCTCTACGATGTAGCCCTGGCCGTTGGTGCCGAGAAACTATTTTGCGAGGATACATCCCGTGCCCTCCTGGCGATGGGACAGAACAGTGACGTCGAGGTATCGGGTAATTTAGGTTTCACCTTTGTGGCCAACTATGCCATGATACTGCGCAAGTGCATGACCTATTTCGGTTGGACCCGGGAACACTTTGCCAGAGTAGCCGTCAAAAACAAATATAATGGCTCCCTTAATCCGCATGCCCAATTCCAGCAACCGATGACTATAGAAGAGGTACTGAACTCAAGAGTCGTCTGCTACCCACTCACTTTATATATGTGCTCAAGCATGGCCGATGGCGCCGCGGCCGCTATTTTATGTGCTAAGGACGTAGCTAACCGGTTCACTTCGAGGCCGCCGGTCGCTATCGCTGCCTCCGTCCTGCGGTCGAACTATTTTCGTAATCCCCAGAACGATGATGCCGAGGCGCAAAAACTTATCGGCCTCCGCGGCGGCTATGCCGAGCCGGTGACCATGGCTTACGAGCAGGCCGGCATCGGCCCGGAAGACATCGAAGTAGCCGAAGTCCACGATGCCATGTCGCCCGCGGAAATGATGAGGTATGTCGCCTGTAGCTTCTGCTCGGCGGAAGATGCACCCAGGCTGGTTGAAGATGGGACGACTACACTTACCGGCCGCCTGCCGGTTAATACCAGCGGCGGGCTGGCCGCCCGCGGCCATCCCATCGGCGCTACCGGCCTGGCCCAGATAGCCGAGCTAGTCTGGCAACTGCGCGGCGAAGCCGGGCGCCGGCAAGTACCCGGCCATAACGGCAAAGGGCCAAAAGCCGCTCTGGCCCAGAATAGCGGCGGCATGATTGACGGCGAACCCGCCGCCAGCCAGGCTACCATCCTGGTGCGGTAAACGTGCGAGTTACCCGATTGACTCGGCTGAGACTTTTTGATAACGTAGCTGAGGACAGTCCAGACTAAAACCAGCATACCGTGTCGAAGGAGGAGAGACCATGACGGAACGGAAGCAGAAAATCTATGAGCAAATCACCGACGAAGCCATCGCCGAGCTAAAAGAAAGAATCGGCATCGTCTGGAAACCCCGCCGGCCTTACTTCAACACCGCCGCCACCGCCGATACTATCCGGCATTTCTGCGATGGTATCGGGGACGGTAATCCGCTCTATACCGACCCCGAATATGCCCGCAAGACTAAATACGGACGTCTGGTTGCCCCGCCCGCTTTTCTGTATAGCGTCTATTGGGCTGCCCAGGGGAGAGGGATGCCCGGCATTCATGCCTGGCATTCCGGCGACGAGTGGGAATTTTATCAGCCGGTACTGGAAGGCGATACTTTTACCTACTCCAACGAGATGGTGGATGTGCAGGTAAAACAGAGTCAGATGGCTGGCAAGACCGTTATCCAGTACCATGACATTCTCTATTACAACCAGCGGGGAGAACTCGTCGCCAAAGACCTGGACTGGTGCGTCCGGGCCGGCCGGCAGGCCAGCCAGGAAAAAGGGAAATATAGTGATATTGAATCGGCCACCTACACTCCGGAGGACATCGAGAAAATTTACGCCGATTATCGTGCTGAAGAAATCCGTGGTGATAAGCCGCGTTACTGGGAAGATGTCGCTGAAGGCGATAAAATAGTCCCGGTCGTTAAAGGACCGCTCAGCCGCCGTGATATCTATGCCTGGCTGATGGGCGCCGGCAGTCCTTTCATGAAGGCCCACGGCTTAGCCCTGTCATTTCTCCAGCGACATGCCGGCAGCGATATGATTGATACCAAGACCGGCCTGGCCGATGTGCCCGAACTGGTACACATGGAAGACAGCCGGGCACAGACCATCGGACTGCCCGGCGCCTATGACTACGGTTGCGAGCGGATTTCCTGGCTTTTTAACCTGATAACCAACTGGATGGGCGACAACGGCTTCTTGAAGAAACTGCGCGGCGACCTGCGCCGGTTCAATGTTGTCGGCGATACGACGTGGTTAATGGGTGAAGTCGCCCGGAAATACCAGGAAGGCGACCAGTACCTGGTGGATATTAAATGCTGGGCACAAAACCAGCGGGGCGAGGTTACTCTGCCCGGGTCAGCCACGGTTATCTTACCGTCGCGGGCCGGCGGTCAGGTGAAATATCCGGCGCCACCAGCCAAAAAGGACTAGGACGCAGCGGGGCAGGGTATGCTCGAGGGCTATCGGTGCTTGGACCTTTGCGATGAAAAAGGCTGCTTCGCCGGGAAATTGCTCGGCGATATGGGCGCCGACGTCATCAAGGTGGAAAAGCCTGGTGGCAACTCATCACGAAGGCTCGGCCCCTTCAGCCGTAAGAAGGGACATTCAAAGAGTAGTTTATACTGGCTTGCTTATAACCTCAGCAAAAGAGGCATCAGCCTGGACATTGAAACTCCCGAAGGACAGGTTATCTTCCGCAAGCTGGCTACAACTTCAGATGTAATCATTGAGTCCTACCCGCCCGGCTATCTCGACCGGCTCGGCTTGGGTTACGACAATATCAAGGCGGACAATCCTAAAATCATCCTCACCTCAATTACTCCCTTCGGCCAGGAGGGGCCGTACTGCGACTACAAAGCCTCCGACCTTACTTCAATGGGTATGGGCGGCATCACCTGGCTGACCGGAGATGCCGATAGACCGCCGGTGACCGTCGGCGGGCCGCCCCAGGCATACCTGTTTGCCGGCACCTACGCCGCTCTCGCTACCCTGATTGCCCTCTGTTACCGGGAGACCTGCGGCCAGGGTCAACACGTTGATGTTTCCATGCAACAATGCCTGGTGCCGGTCACCATCAATACCATTCCCCACTGGACATTGAATGCCAATCTGGTCAAGCGTGCCGGTAACCGCCGTACCGGGCTGACCTCGGCGGCTACCCAAAAACAAACGTGGCAATGTCAGGACGGCTTCATCACCCTGACGATTTACGGCGGCGCCCGGGGCGTGAAGACCAACCGCCCGCTGGTCGAGTGGATGGACGAGGAGAAGATGGCCCCCGATTACCTGAAAGAAAAAGACTGGGCCTCGTTCGATTTAGCCAGAGTGACCGCCGCAGATTGGGCCGCCATCGAGAAGCCGATAACTGCCTTCTTTGCCCGGCACACCAGAGCCGAACTTTTCGAGGGGGCTTTGAAGAGAGGCCTGATGCTCTTTCCGGTCTATGAACTGAAAGACCTGCTTGCCGATAAGCAGCTCAAAGCCAGAGAATTCTGGACAACCGTTAAACACCCCGGACTGGGCAATGTTACCTGCCCCCGGGCCTTCGCTAAATTTTCAGAGCAGCCTGTCGAAATACGCCGTCCAGCCCCCCGCGTGGGAGAACATAACGCCGAAATTTACCAGGACGAGATGGGCATGTCAGCAGAACAATTACTCGATTTAAAACAGAGAGGTGTAATCTAGAAGCCAGCGATGAAAGCCCTTGAAGGTATCAAAATAGTCGATTTTACCTGGAGCGTGGCCGGGCCGCTGATGATGAAGTTCCTGGCCGACTACGGTGCCACGGTAATTCACGTCGAGTCGGCCACTCACCCCGATTTCCTCAGGGTATCCGGGCCGTACAAAGACAATGTGCCCGGCATCGACCGCAGCGGCTATTATGCTTTTTTTGCCGCCAATAAATACGGCCTCGCCCTTAACCTGAGCCATCCCAAAGCTGACCGCGTCGTCCGGCGGCTGGTCGAATGGGGGGATGTCATTACCGATAACTTTACGCCCGGCATCATGGCCCGGTACGGCCTCGACTACGAGCACGTCAAGCAGCTAAAACCGGATATCATCACGCTAAGTATCAGCCAGATGGGGCAGACCGGACCGTTGAACGGAGTTTCGGGCACGGGCACCAATCTGGTCGGCATGGCCGGTTTTACCTCCCTGACCGGCTGGCCCGACCGAGAGCCGGTGCAGCCTTTCGGCGGTTACCCTGATTTTATCAGCGGGGCCTTGAGCGCCTGCGGCTTACTCGCCGCCTTAATCCATAAGAAAAAGACCGGTAACGGTCAGAACATCGATGTTTCGCAACTGGAAGCCAGCACCCAGTTCCTCGCCTCTTCGATTATGGACTATGCCCTGAATAGTCGGGAGACAACGAGACAGGGCAACCGTTGCGGCGATGCGGCACCGAACGGCGTGTACCCGTGCCAGGGCGACGATAGGTGGTGTGCTATCTCCGTAATAACGGAAGAGGACTGGCGTAACTTCGGCGAGGCTACCGGCAACCTCCCCTGGACAAAAAGAAAAGCCTTTGCCTCCTTTGCCGCCAGAAAAAAGAACGAGGACGAGTTGGACAGGCTGGTCGGCGAGTGGACAATCAATTTCACCGCCGGGGCCATGATGGAAATGCTGGAAGGCCATGGCGTGGCCGCGGGTATCGTCAATAGCCCGCGCGACCTCGTCCAGGACCGGCAGTTGCTGGCCCGCAACACTTTCTGGGAGCTTAAACACGCCGAAATGGGTAATTACCTGCACCTCGGCGAGTTGTTCCGCCTGCCTCTGACGCCGGCCGTCGGAGAAAGAGCGGCCGCCTGCCTCGGCGAACACACCGAGTATGTTTGCCGCGAGTTGCTCGGCATGCCGCCGGACGAGTTCCTCGCGCTCTTCAACGACGGCGTCTTCGAATAAGATTCCACGGTTTTGGCCGAGATAGGTTAATGCAAACAGGACCTACCACAATCCGTCTTGTTGCGGCATAACCTGAGATAGGTTATAATGATATGTAAAGTAGTTGGCAAACTCATGTCTGGGAAAATAGGCCTATCGATTTTAGTCTTCTTGACTTTGGTGAGTGTTTTTCCGATGTTCGGATGTAAGCGTTCGATAAATAGCAGCGATTATTCAGCTATTCCATCGGCAAAGCTGGAGCCGCCTTTGCTGGATACGGTACCTCACAACTCTGTGGAGACGGCTTATTTCGCCCTGGGCTGATTCTGGGGTGCCGACTCCCAGTTCGGGAGTATCGAAGGAGTTATCCGCACCAGGGTAGGGTATGCCGGAGGCACGACGGCGGCGCCCACTTACTACAACATCGGCGACCATAGCGAGACCGTGGCGGTTGAATACGACCCGTCCGTTGTCTCTTACCAGCAATTATTAACCGCCTTCTGGAGCGGGCACGATATCACCAGTCAACCTTATTCGGAACAATATCGGTCGGCTATCTTTTATACCAATGAAGAACAGCATAAACTCGCCATCGAGTCCAGACAGGCAGAAGAGGCAAGGCTGGGCAAGACCGTCTACACGGGCATCGAACCCTTTACCGCTTTTTATGTGGCCGAGGACTATCACCAGAAGTATTATTTGAAACTAAGGCATGACGTGGTGGATACCTTATACAAAATTTACCCGGAGCCTGAAAGTTTCCGGGACTCTACCGCAATCGCCCGCTTGAACGGGTACGCCGGCGGCTTTGGTGATTTGGATACCCTCAAGAAGAATCTGGATACCTTCGGGCTGTCCGAATCCGGTAAGAGCTCTCTGCTCCGGATTGCCGAAGCTGGTCTTACTCCCGCCTGCCCGGTTGCCGCTCCAAAAGGATAAGGCCGGGCCGGTCCCTCATTTTCCCCGAAAAGAGCAAGCTCTTTTCCTTTACATGCCCCATCTTTTAGGCTAGAATGAATTTAATTCAGGCGGGTGTAACTCAGCGGTAGAGTGCTTGCTTCCCAAGCAAGACGTCGTGGGTTCGAATCCCATCACCCGCTCCACTTTAAAAAGGTTCAATTTGGTTTTTGTTGAAGCAGCGGTCTTAATGGAGTTGCTAGAAGAGGGCGAAGCCCTCTTATCATTATTTTCCCTCTCCTTCTAGGAGAGGGATTAAGGGTGAGGTCGCCCTTTAAAAACAATATCGCCGTGGAAGGTGTGATATGGCCAGGAAAATAAAAATCAGTCTCTTTTCGCTTCTGTCAATCGTTATTCTGGCGACGATGCTTGGCTGCAAATCAGGGGTATCCCAGCAAGAGTACGATGCCGTGAAGGCCGAACTGGAGACCGTCAAAGGACAGGTCGCCGCCCTGCAGTCGCAACTCAACGCCGCCAATCTTGGCGACGCCCAATATCAGGCCTTGAATACCCGCTATGAAGACCTGCAAAAACAATATGAAACGCAAACGGCGGCCATCCAGACTGCCCAGGCTAACTACGACGACCTGAATACCAGATATAGCGAACTGAATGATAAATTCGCCGACCTGCAAAGTAAATATGATGCCATGATTTCGGGGACAACGGCACTAAAAGAAGATGAAATCGACCAGACTATCTTCGCCATCATCAACGCCGAACGGAGAAAAGCCGGTGTTCCTGAACTCCAGTGGGGAGTAAACCTTTACGGGCTGGCCCTCCAGAACAGCAAGGAAATGGCGGCCCTGGGGAAATACCATTACTCCAGCCTGGGTGGCGTCTATCAAAACGTTTTCTGGGCGATACGCTACGGCACGGTCGAGCAGGTGGCCAATGCCGCCCTGATAACCTGGACAGTAAATGTTTATGATTACGAAAACGTGCTTATCAACGACCTGAATACCTATGGCGCTGTCGGCACCTACAAGTCCGGCGAAATTTACTATATTACTTTTATGTCTTCGATTTATAAATAACCCCGGGTAAGACGTACGTGAGCTAGAATACCGGCAGCCGTTCCGCTACTTCAGCAAATTCTATTTCTCCACAGCAGTGGATGTTAGTGAAGCCAGAGCTTTTCACACACCTTGATTTTTGCCATACATAAATAAGATAGTATAAAAATAATCTATGCATGGTTCGAAGAATTATTGGATTATAAATACTAATACGAACATAGACAGAAAGCCCTTGACATTATACTAAATTAGGATTATGCTTGTATATAGATTATTATTATATTTGGAAGGTGATATATGGCCAATCAAACTCTTAGTACCTTGAAACGAAAAATAATTGAAGAGATGACTGTTGATTATGGAAGTGCACTTGAAAAGAATTTTGACCTTGCGAAGCAACTAATTCGAATCACCAAAGACGGTAAGATTGACGTTCTACCCAAGGATAAACTGACAGGTACGGAATGCATCATACTTTATTTGATTGGCAAGTTATATGCTAAAGAAGCTGAATTAACTCCTACCGATGATGCGAGTAATAGTGAATTGATGGATGAATTAGGTGTTCCTAAAGGTTCTCTGCTGCCTTGGCTAAAAACCCTTCGAGATGATAATAAGATCAAGACGACTACAAAAGGGAAGTTAAGTTATCATGTGGTAGCCTTGAATGTTGTTGAGAAATCACTCAAAGATATGCTCAAAAAGGTGAGCAAGGAGGGCAAGAAGGATGTCAGTTGAAGATACGCTCAACGCATTAAAAAAGCAAATGGAAGACCATGAAAAAAGAATTAGTAAATTAGAATCGAAATCTCAAACTGAGCCGAGTAGTTCACCAAAGAAGATGTCCCTAAAAGAATTCCTGTTGTCTAAGAAACCTAAAAGCGGAATCCATAAAACGTTGGTGATAGGGTACTATCTTGAGAAGCATGAATCGGTATCACCTTTTAATGTTAGCGACTTGGAAAATGGCTTCAGATCAGCTAAAGAACCCTTCCCAAAAAACATACATCTAGCGGTGTTTTACAATATTAAAAAGGGTTACATGATGGAAGATAAAGAGAAAAAGGATAAAGCGAAGGCATTGGTTCTGACTAACACGGGTGAGCAACTTGTAGAAGGCGGATTCGTGGAGAAGTAAAATAATATGGCCTTAACCATCCAGGAGAGATTCTTAACCGCTGACATTAGCGACATCCCTCGGCTCGAGGATTGTAATACAATCCTCGAGCGGGCATTATGGATTCTTTGGGTTGCTAAAGACAAATTGTTAATAAAGAGATTGACTGCAGAACAAATAGCTTCTATCCTCCGGGATGTACAAGAGGTAAACATCAAAGTAACGAGCATAACACAATCTCTCAATAGAGCTGGTGACAGAATCTATACTAACCTGCAAAGTAGCGGGGTTTATTACGAGATAATGAAACCTGGCAAAGAACAGTTGAAGTCTCTCAGAGGAGAGGGCGAGTTAGAGATACTCTATTTCGAACCTGAGCAGAGATATTCAAGTAAAAGGATTTTAGCAAATAGCATCTTAAACACGCTTGATGGTGAGATAAAGATTGTAGACCCCTATTGTAGCGAGAGAACACTTGATATTGTAAAAGAGGTGAAAGGAAGACCTATCAAATTCTTGACTAGGATCGAAAACATTACAAACACGAATGCAAGAACTAAGTTGCTCAGGGAACTTAAGGATTTCAAATCAGAAAATCCTAATATCGATTTCGGGAATTATCCTAACACTGATTTGCATGATAGATACATTATTTCTCCGAGTTCTGTAGTACTTCTCGGTCACAGTATAAAGGATTTGGGCGCGAAGGAATCATTTGCTATCATGTTGGATGAAGCGAGTAGTAAGAACATTTACGAAGCATTAAACGAGAACTTTGATAGAAGGTGGAAACAGTCCAACTTGCTCTAGTATATATCTAAGTGTTTTAGTCGGTCTTGTGGCGGCCTTCATCGAGTTAACTTCTTTGTGTAAGATTAGTACTATCATAGAGGCTTTCAACCTACTTTGTAATCTTACATCTTGTTAAGGTTGTCAAACAGGCTAAACTTTTTGTGTCTTCGCCGCATCATCGGCATTCAGACTCCATAATAATGCTAAAGTCCAGATATATACTGCTGACCAAAACCCTTCCCATTGAGTCGAACCAGCCTTACCGTATATAATGTCCTCGGTTAACTTAGAGGAGGCAGACCGGATTTGGCTGAGCAAGCGTTAGCTGACTTGAAGGTGGTGGAGTGGGGGTCTTTTATCTCGGCCCCATTTTGTACCAAACTGCTGGCGGACTTGGGGGCGGAGGTCGTCAAAATCGAGCCGCCGCACACCGGTGAAGAAGCCCGCCGCCACGGCCCCTTCCCCGGGGACACCCCGGATATCGAAAAAAGCGGCCTGTTCCTCTACCTCAATATCAATAAATTCGGCGTCACCCTCGCCCCGCAGCCGCCGGCCGGCCGTGAAATCTTTCTCAAACTGCTCGAAGACGCCGATATCTTTGTCCACAATTACCCCTACCCGCTGGTAAAAGAACTCAAGCTTGATTTCGAGTCGGTAAAAGAAATCAACCCGAAGCTCATCATGCTCTCCCTCTCGCCTTTCGGCCTGACCGGCCCGTATAAAGACTGGAAAGCCTACGATATCAATACCTGTGCTTTAGGGGGCATCAGCGCCGCCAGCGGCTATCCCGAGCGCGAGCCGTTAGCCCCGCCCATGTGCCAGGCCCATTATCAGGCCGGACTCCAGGGCGCCCTCGTCACCATGATTTCTCTCTTCAACCGCGACCGGACGGGCGAAGGCAGCCACATCGACCTCGCCGAAGCCCAGTGCTGGGCGACTTTTCATATCGGGCACGGAGCGCAGGCCTTCCTCGATGAAGAGGGCATCCGTACCCGCACCGGCTTCCGCGTCATCCACCAGGGCTATACCGATGCCGTCTATCCCTGCAAGGACGGCTATGTCTGCATCGATACGCCGCAGAACCGCCAGTGGCAAAAATTTCTCGGCATCATGGGCAATCCGGCCTGGGCCGACGACCCTATCTTCAAGGACCGCATCAAGACCAGCGACGAATATGCCACGCAGGCCGATGCCTACCTGATGCCCTGGCTGATGCAGCACACCAAGGAAGAAATTTTTCAGCTTTGCCAGAGCAACGGCGTGCCCGCCGCGCCGATAAGGACGGTCGAGGACGTCGCCAACGACGAGCACCTGAAAGAGCGGGGCTATTTCGTCGAAATTGACCATCCCGCGGCCGGTAAGCTGAAATACCCCGGTGCCGGCTACCAGCTTTCGAAAACACCTTTTCTTATCCAACGGGCGGCGCCGCGCCTCGGCGAGCACAACGAAGAGATATATTGTGAAAAACTCGGCTACTCCAAAGCCGACCTGGACGCACTCCGGAAGGAGGGGACGATATAATGGCGAAGCTACCTTTCGAAGGCTACCGTGTCGTCGATTTCGGCTGGGTGTGGGCGGGCACCGTTTTAGGCCATATTCTCGCCGACCATGGTGCCGAAGTCATCAAGATTGAATCGAAAAAGAGGCTGGACGGCCTCCGCCTCGGTAGAGTGTTTGAACTGGGCGATACCCTAGAAGTCAATCCTGCCTTCCACAACAATAACCGCAGTAAAATGAGCATCACGCTGGACTGGACGACGCCCAGAGGACACGAGCTTATTTTAGAACTCATCCGGAAAAGCGATATCGTCAATGAAAACTTCGGCGTGGGCACCTTGAAACGCCACGGCCTCGACTACGACTCTCTGGTCAAAATCAAGCCGGATATTATCATGCTCTCGCTGTCTCCGGCCGGGCAGTACGGGCCGCTATCCGAAATGCTGGCCTACGCGCCATTATTAAGTGCCCTCGCCGGTATCGATAGTATGCTCGGCTACCGGGACGACCGCCCATTAGGCTTCAAGCACGCCTATGCCGATGTGGTGGCGACCCTTTATGGCGCCTTTACCGTCATGGCCGCCCTCAGATATCGCGAACGGACCGGCCAGGGGCAATATATCGACCTCTCGCAGAGCGAAGTGACGACATCGCTTATCGGTGAGGCCATGATGGACTATTTCATGAACGGGCGGGTGGCGGGCTGCCAGGGGAATTTACGGCCCCACATGGCCCCGCACGGCAACTATCGCTGTAAAGGCGATGACAAGTGGGTCTCCATCGCCGTCAAGACCGAAGACGAATGGCAGGCTTTCTGTACAGCCATCGGTAATCCCACGTGGACCGGCGACCCGAAATTCTCCGACTTATCCCACCGCCTTGGGAATCTGGATGAACTCGATAAGCACGTCACGGAATGGACACTCACCCACACGGACTACGAGGCCGCTGAACTATTGCAGAAAGCAGGCGTGGCCGCCGCGCCGGTGCTCAATATCGAAGGCGTCTTCTTCGACCCCCATTTTCAAGAACGCGGCATTTTCTTAAATGTGGACCATCCCATCGCCGGTGGGCTGACCCTGTACGACCTGCCCTGGCAGGCCAGCGGCCTCGGCCGCAAGCCGCCGCGCTACGCCCCTCTCCTCGGCGAGCAGAACGATTACGTCTTCGGCCAGTTGCTGGGGCTATCGAAGGAAGAGATAGCCCGGCTGGTCGAAGAGAAGATAATTTACTAAGATTCTTCCCGCTCGCCCTGAGCCAGCCTTGCCCCAAAAGTCATTCTGAGGAGTGAAACGACGAAGAATCCGTTCTTGGAGTGGATAGGACGGATTCTTCCCCTTCACTGCGTTCAGGGTCAGAATGACATTAATCTAGTTACTTTAGGGCAAAACTCCCTAAGCTTGTCGAACCATAGCGGCGACCTGCTGGCTACCATTGGCTTACCCGCCGTCGATTACCGGCAGCAGCGTAATAGTCGTCCCGTCCTTCAGCCCCTTGTCCAGTTCCCCGGGCAACTGTAACAGCCGGCCATCGACTACGATGCACACCTCACCGTTAAGCTGGCGACCGTCCGGCTCGAACAACACTTTACCCAGGGCCTTGTGTTCGGCGGCCAATCGGGTAAGCAAGCCACTGACCGTAGCCCCTTTTTCTATTTGCTCTTCCAGAACGACGGCCCCCGACCCGTTAGGACTAAGCCCATCGCTCAACCAGGGGCGGATTTCTACCCTGACTTTGCCCGTACTCAATACTCTCTATCCTCAGACCGTGGGAAATAATGGCATTACTTCCAAAGGTCGGCGGCAATATTTTCCAGCCCGAGGCTCTTCAAAGTCTCCGGGAAGGGTTTTCCTGTCTTTCTGTCCCAGCCCATCAATGAATAGTAATTGTCCAGCATACTGTCCCAGTGCGGCTCGACACTGATACCTTTAGCCGGGCCATCCACCGGCGTCGACGACCAGCGCGGAGACGGACGTTCCAGCTCTACCGAAACACCGTGCCGAATATTGAACGCACGCAGCGCATTAGCCGCTCTGAAGCCGACGTCCTGAGCCTCCTTCGGCGTGAAGTCCCAACCGGTGACGGCATTAAAGGCATTCACTACCAGCTGGAGAGGCACCCGCGTGCAGAAAACGCAAGTGCCCAGGGCATCCTCGAACTGACGTCTCCCTTTCGACTTGGCGATATGTGTGGACACTTCGTCGGGAGCAAAGCGGTGCCGCAGTCCGGGCACATCGGGGTCGGGCGGTCCCCAGTAGCCTGATTCATAAGTGCCGATGTCGGAAGTAACCGTATCGAACATTTCCCGCCACATCCCCCGGTGGTCATGTCCCCGCGGAGAATGGCCTTTCAGGGCATAAATTCCGCAGTCCTGCGCCTCTTTCCCCAGCGCCTTGGCCGCCCGCACTGTGCCTTCACCCAGCAGCTTGGCAAAAGCACCCTCACGGTAGGCTATCCGCTCCAGCAGCGTCCGCATCGCCGCCGTGTTGCCCCACGTCAACTCGAGCCCGTCGGTATCTTTCTTCGTAAGTACACCCTTCTCATAAAGCTCAATCAACATCGACATCAGAAAGCCGGCTTCGTTGCCTTCCAGCCCCAGCAAAGTGAGCAGATTGGACAGCACAAGGGCTTCCGCCGGGTCGGTATTACCCACCAGGGACCCCCAGGCAGCAAACATCTCGTACTCCGGCTCTTCCACGGTCAGCCCCCGGTAAGGCCCATCCGTAATAGTAATCATGTGGCAATGGTGTGACCGGCAGGCCCAGCACGGGTTCGGTTTGGCATTCCAGTGTTCCCGGGTGTACTGGCACGTCATCACCCGTGCCTCCGGGTAAAGAGTAGTCAGGTAGTTCTTGACCGGCAGCGTTCCCGCGGTCACTCTTTGTTCCCCGGCTTCGTAAGTCCCGCCGGTACCCCAGTCGAGTACCGCCTTTGTCGTTGGGTCGCTCTCGAGTCCTTTCCAGATAGCTTCAACCGCCGGCAACAGTTGCCCCGAGTCCTTGACCGGAACACTGCCCCGGCCCCGGGCGGCACAAAAAGCCTTCAGCTTTTTGGCACCCATCACCGCCCCGATGCCGTTGTGACCGGCGGCATGGTCTTTATCGCCGAAAATACCGGCAAATTTCACCAGGTTCTCGCCCGCTGGCCCGATACCGAAAACGCTCATCCCTCGCTCGTTATAGCCTAACTCCGCCTTTATCATGTCTTCGGTCTCCCAGGTATTTTTACCCACCAGGTGCTGGGCATCCCTGAGTTCGGCGGTACCATCGTGCATATAAAGATAGACCCACCGTTTGGCTTTGCCTTTGAAGATGACCGCATCATAGCCGGCGAATTTCATGTAAGCACCCATGAAACCATTGGCCTGGGTCGAGGTCGCCCCGTTGGTCAGACAGCCTTTAGCACTGATGGAAATCGTCCCCGAGCCACCTACCCTTGTCCCGCCCAGCGGGCCGCTGGCAACGATGAGCCGGTTGCCCGGGCTGTCCCATTTGACCCGCGGGGAGACTTCTTCATAAAGGTACTTCGCCCCGAACCCGACCCCACCGACCCATTTCCTCAAAGTCGCTTCGTCCAGAGTTTCTTCGCTGATACGTTCTCTGGTCAGGTCAACCCGGAGAATTTTACCGGCATAACCACCCACCGTACTTTTTGACATCACCATACCCCCTTTTTCTCTACTAGTCCGTCAAAAATCTTTGTGAGATTTCTATTGTAGCAGCCTTTTGGCGTTATTCTCAACTCTCCTGTCCCAAACGGTCACCATAGCTGATTTGCTGAAAACAAAAGGATGGTACAATAAGCATCTGGTGGTGCCCCAGCTAGCGAAGGTGATGGTAATAGAATTGAGTAAGAACCAAGCTAACAAAATAACGTCTGAAGAAAAAGAATACTACTCGCTGATAGAAAGAGTATTCAAGGGGTTAGCCCCTTTTTACGATATCGTAACCAGGCCCGTCTCGAAGTTGAGGGATAGAGCAGTTACTTTTGCCGATGCCAGGGACGGGGCGAAGATACTGGATGTCGCCACTGGCACAGGAAAGCAGGCGTTTGCTTTCGCCCGTAAGGGTTATGATGTTACCGGCATCGACCTGTCGGAAGCCATGCTTGAAATAGCCCATCGCCACAATAAACACGGGGTGAAATTCCAGGCTGCCGATGCTGCCAACCTGCCCTTTGCCGCCAGTACCTTCGATGTTTCCTGTATCTCTTTCGCCTTACACGATATGCCGCTGACCATCCGGGAAAGGGCATTGCGAGAAATGGTGAGAGTGACCAGACCGGAAGGGACGATACTGATTATTGATTACGCATTGCCTCAAAATAAACTTGGCCGGTTTCTGATTTACCATCTGGTCAAACTTTATGAAGGTAAATATTATCTGGAATTTATTAATTCCGACCTGGAAGGCTTACTCAGCAAAGCAGGTATTAAAATGAAAGAGGAACTCCGAGTAGTACTCGGAGCCGCCAGAATCTGGAAAGCGACGAAGCCAGCTATTTAGAAAATTGACAACGGGCATACCACACCATATTATTGACCGTACCATGGTGGTGGTCAAGGCAGTGTAGGGTCTATCATCGATAAGCCGCCCGGCATAGTATCAGGCCAGTCCACTGGAACAGGTTGTCCGTGAAAGTAAATAGCTTCTCCGCCACAGCTCTCATCAAAAAGACGAAAACGGTCTTTTACGGTTGGTATATCGTCGCCGCTTATGTGGTGGAAAATATTTTCGTCGTTGGTGTCGTATCCAAGGGACTGACGACACTGATAACCCCGATTGCCGCCTCATTCGGCTGGAGCTATGCCCAGATTTCACTGGCGATGTCCTTACGCAGCATCGAGACCGGCGTCTTAAGCCCGTTTTTCGGCCGGGCAGTTGACCGTTTCCCGGCGAAGTGGTTAATACTCATCGGTGTGGCGGTCGAAGCTCTCGGCTACGCTCTGCTCAGCCAGACGAGAAATCTGCCCATGTTATACGCCAGTTTCCTGGTCGCCGCTGCCGGCAGCTCGCTCGCGACGCACATGGCACCAGCCGCCGCCATTGCCCGATGGTTCAAGAAGAGCATCGGCAAGGTCAATGGCATTGTGGCCATGGGTATCGGCCTCGGCGGCTACGGCGTCCCGGTGCTGGTATTTCTGGTTGATGCCTACGGCTGGCGCACGGTACTACTCCTCGTCGCCGCCATGGTCGCCATCGTCGGTATACCACTCGCTTTCGTTTACCGAGATAGGCCCGAAGACTACGGCCTGCTCCCCGATGGAGTTAAACCGGATAGTTCAAAGGACTCACCAAGAGTCCGCTTCAGCGAATATAATCCCGGCGTCCGGGAAGCCTCCCGGACCAGGGCCTTCTGGCAACTGGGATTCGCCGAGATGTTCCATTGGGCCAGCATCGGTGCGGTGACATTACACGTAGTGCCTTAACTGGCCAGTCCGATGGTAGGTTTGAGCCGGGCAGCGGCGGCAATGGTAGCGATGTTATTCCTTTTAGTGAGCGTCCCCGCCCGGTTCATGTGGGGCTGGCTGGTTGATATTTTCCAGAAGCGCTACCTGACGGGCATTTCTACCATGCTGATGGCTGCCGCCTTATTCTTCTTCGCTGGTATCAAGCCTGGTTCTTCCTGGATGACCGTTCCATTCATCGTCCTGTATGGCATCGGTTTCGGTGCCGCCACGCCCCTGAGGGCAACTCTCATCAGAGAATATTTCGGTGCCCGGCATTTTGGCAGTATCTTCGGCTTGCAGCAAATTTTCACTACGGTCATGTCAGTGATTACGCCGCCACTGGTCGGGTGGGTCTTCGATACCCGTGGCAGGTACGATCCCACCTGGCTTGTTCTAGCCATCGCCGGCCTGGTGAGTGCCGCCCTCATGTTCACCATGCCCGCTGCTCCGAAACAACAGCCACTACCAACCGGCGGATAATTCGAGATTCCTCTTCCGGCGGCCCCCTGGTTAAATCACAAAAAGTCTCTTGCGTTCAGCCGATGAAATATGCTATGAATAGGTCTGTCAAACTTGGGGGGTTACCTCCCTGATACGTGGATTTCTATTGATGAGAAGGAGGCAAGGAAATGGCTAAAGTTGATGGCGGGACACTGGCGGCGAAGGCTTTGAAAGCAGAAGGAGTAAGATATTTGTTCGGCCTTTGGGGCGGGCATATCGCCGCTATTTTCCACGGTGCTGATAGTGAGGGGATGAAGATAATCGATGTCCGTCACGAACAAGCCGCCGGGCACGCCGCCGAGGGGTGGTCGCGGGTTACCGGGCAGATGGGCGTGGCAGTAGTCACCGCCGGGCCGGGCGTCACCGATGTAGTCACGGCCGTGGCCAATGCCTACCAAGCCGGCAGCCCCATGCTCGTCCTGGCCGGACGTAGTCCGGTCGGTTCGTTTGAAAAAAGCCCCCTCCAGGAAATGGACCACCTGGAGTTCATGAAACCGATTACCAAATGGGCCCGCACTGTCTATGAAACGAAGCGGATTCCCGAGTATATCAGTATGGCTTATAAGTATGCTCTGGCCGGCAAACCCGGCCCGGTCGTACTGGAATGCCCGATGGATATCTTCAATGCTACCGTCGAGGAATCCGAAGTTGTCTTCCCCGAACCGGCTAAATCACGGACGACCGCTAGGGTACCGGGCAATCCCGAGCTGGTGAAGGCAGCCGCTGAATTACTCAGTAAAGCCCAGCGACCAGCGGTAATGGCGGGAAGCACCGTATACTGGTCTCACGCCAGCGAGGAGCTACAAAAGTTCATTGAAACCATCGGCGCCCCTGTCTTTCTCAATGGCATGGGGCGTGGCTGTATCCCGGCCGACCATCCGCAGTTCTCCGTTTATTCACGGCGTCTCGCCCTCGGCCAGGCCGACGTTATTGTCCTCATCGGTACAGTAATTGACTTCCGTTTGAATTACGGGGCGCCGCCACTATTCAATAAAGGAGTCAAGGTTATCCAGATTGATATCGACCAGACCGAAATCGGCCACAACCGGCCTATCGATGTCGGTATCCTTGGCGATACCAAAGAAGTGCTCAAGCAACTCTTGGCCGAACTTCCCGCCGGCAAAGTAACCAAGCATCCTGAGTGGCTGGAAAAACTCCGGGCCGTTGAAGCCGCCAGGACAAAAGAACTGGAGCCATTCATGCACTCGGATGCCGTGCCCATCCATCCGGTCAGGCTGCTCCGCGAAGTACGCGACTTTCTCGACCGCGATGCCATCGTGGTCGGTGACGGCGGCGATATCGTTTCCTACGCCGCTCAAATCCTGAAAATAAACTACCCCGGCCACTGGCTCGACCCGGGTAAGCTGGGGTGTCTGGGCGTAGGCACCGGCTTTGCCATGGCCGCCAAACTGGCCGAGCCGGATAAGCAGGTGCTCATTGTCAACGGCGACGGCGCCTTCGGCCTGAACGCCATGGAATTCGATACCATGGCCCGTCATAACATCCCCGTCGTTTCCGTCATCGGCAATAACCGAGCCTGGTCACCGGTACCACAGGGGTCGGTCGCCTTAGGCCGGGCGCTCGGGAAAGCCCGCTACGATAAAATGGTCGAAGCCCTCGGTGGCCACGGTGAGTTCGTGGAAAGACCGGAGCAAATTCGGCCCGCCCTCGAGAGGTCATTCTCGTCAGGACTACCCGCCTGCATCAACGTCATTATCGACCAGACCATGGAATACGGCCACCTGACTTCGACCATGTCGGCTACTGCCTGACACAATCTTGGACATTAACGAGGAGTTGAGCAATGCGCATCGTCTTAATCGGACAGGCGGCTTTCGGTGAGAAAATTCTCCAATCGTTACTGGAAAAACGTGAGGAGGTCATCGCCGTGTACGCGCCGCCTTCGGTACCGGGAGGGAGGTTAGACCCGCTCGTCGAATCGGCCGGGAAACAAGGCATCCCCGTTTTCCAGCCAACGCGAATGCGTGACCCCGCCGTTTACACCCAGTTTGCCGGACTTAAAGCCGACCTGGGCATCATGGCTTTCGTTACCGATATCGTTCCGGAAAAAATATTGAAGTGCCCGCGGCTGGAAACAATCCAATACCACCCCTCTTTATTGCCCAAACACCGGGGAGGCAGTGCCATCAACTGGCCTATCATCAACGGTGAGACCGGGACCGGTCTCACCATCTTCTGGCCCGACCGCGGTATCGATACCGGGCCTATCCTGCTGCAGAAAGAGGTTGACATCTTACCCGACGATACGGTCGGTTCCCTTTATTTCGATAAACTTTTCCCTCTGGGCGTGCAGACACTGGTGGAAGCCGTCGAACTGGTCAAACAGGGCCACGCTCCACGCATTCCCCAGGACGAATCGCAGGCCACCTATGAGGGCCTGTGCACCGAGAAGGACTCCGTCATCGACTGGTCGCAGCCAGCCACGAAAGTTTACAACCTGATTCGGGGCACCAATCCCCAGCCGGGAGCCATTACCTGCTTCGCTGGCAAGAAGCTCAAAATCTTCGATTCTGAGTTGATACAACAGCCTTCCGACAAAGCCCCGGGACAGATTGTGGAATGCAATGAGAAAGGCATTGTGATAGCTGGCCAGAGCGGTTCCATTCTGGCCAAACGGGTACAACCGGAAGCTTCGGCTAAAATACCGGCCGCCCAGTATGCTCAGGCCGTATCTCTGAAACCGGGTGATAGCTTCGGACAGCGTTAAGTCACCGGCCGACGTCTCGTGTTACAGAAGAACCATTTCCGACGCGGGCTGGCCGGGTCTTCAGGTGTCTCATCCGTAAATCCCGCCCGCGCCAGTAACCGGCACCCCATGGCATTGACGGCAAAGGCATAAACGCGCCAGCTACCCTTACGTCGCATGTAATCAACGATAAAGTTGACCAGTTTGACGCCAAGGCCTTTTCGACGCGTACCGGCATCGACCTGGACGTACTCGATGTAACCCAGATTCAGGGAAGGCCAGTACCGGTATTCGGCACTGCCAGCAATACTATCATTATCCTGCCTGCCGCCGGAGCGTGGAAAGGCCTTCGCCCTAAATCTCAAGTATCCGGCAAAATAGGGACTCGTTTCTTCACCATGCTGTGACTGAGCGTACAATCGGTGAAAAAGATTACTCACTTCAACCGTCGGCCCCGGTTCGGATATTCGGACGACCTCAATCCGGTATTCGCCCCATTCTACCGAGGCTTCTTTCTGTTCCCAAGGTTCTGCAAAAAAGAATTGCCCAATCATGCTGGTACCTTTAATCAGTCGGTTGAGCTATATCCTAGTCTCTCGTACTACCACAGTCAATGTTTTACGTTGCCAATATGGCGCAATTCACCTACAATGTAGAAGATGCTCACCATCTTGTACCGGGAAGAACTGAAGGAATATGATTTCGGGCCGGGGCATCACTTCCGCGGCGACCGTTACCAAACATTCCCCGTATTCTTAAAGGACAAGCTCCCCGATGGGACCTACCGAGTCCTACTGGCCAAGTCAGCAAGCGACAAAGATTTATGTCTTATCTGTAACAAGGACTATATCGCCTTCAATAAAGGCTATTATGCCGCGGCTAATGCAGGCTTAACCTACCCCGGTGATTTTTCCCGGTTCCAGAGCAAAGATAATAAGCCGAAGGGGAGGCCGGGCAAAGTCGAGGCAGCGGCCCGGCTTGTCATCGGCCAGGCCAAGCTGGCCGCCGACCTGATTCAAACCGACGGCGCGGAAAAGGTAGTCTCCATCGGCGGCGGACTGCATCACGCCAAACCCGATTACGGGGAAGGCTTCTGTATTTATAACGATGTTGCCTTTTGTGCTAAATATCTACAGCAAAAATATAAGCTGGAGCGCATCCTTATCCTGGACACCGATGCTCATGCCGGCAACGGGACGGCCGGCTATTTCGCTGAAGACCCGACCGTCCTGTTCATCGACCTCCACCAGGACCCGAGGACAGTCTACCCCGGCACCGGTTTCCCCAATCAGATTGGCACCGGCAAAGGTAAAGGTTTCACCATCAATGTGCCCATGCCCCTCTATTCCGGCCAAGAATCCTATCGACTGGTCTTCGAAGAGATTGTCCGGCCGGTAGCCGAAGAGTTCAGGCCTCAAATCATTATCCGTAACGGTGGCTCCGACCCCCACGTCAGCGACGGCCTGACCAGCCTGGGGCTGGAGGTAGATGGATTCAAATTAATTGGCGAACAGGTCAGGGAAATATCCCGGCTTTGTGACGAGAAAGTAATCGATTTAATCGCCTCGGGCTATAACAAAAGAGTCTTGCCCCATGCCTGGCTGGCCTTAATCTGCGGGTTGGCTGGTATCGACGTCCCACTACGCGATCCGAGACCGGCCCCACCCTGGCTCAATATTGACCACTCCTTAACGGATGTCAAGATAGTTATCCGAGACGTAAAAAACTATTTGAAAGACTACTGGAACTGCTTGCGCTAAGACTGGGGATCCGTTATCTAAAACTCTTAAAGTAAAAGATGGCGTCCTCTTCAGCCATTCACTGCGAGCAAAGGATCTCATCCGTTCGCCCTGAGCCTGTCGAAGGGCGATTCATGGTTCGACAAGCTCACCATGAACGGTATTTCAATATTCACGTTCCCATAAAAATGCCTAAATCTTTCCCCCCGTCCTCTAGGCAGTCCGCTTGAGAGGAGGTAATCCATTATTCCAGATGTGACGTATCGTTAAGCCTGACCAGACGCAAAGAGCCATCGGTGACCTCTACCGTGTTCAACGAGGCATTACTGACCTGAAACCGGCGATTGATGCCGTAAGGTACGCCGAGGACGTGCGCCACCAGCACTTTAACGATTAAATTATGGGTAACGATGACCGCTTGCTTACCCGGGTTAGCGGCTACTATCCGGTCAAAGCTCCTCACCGCACGCTCGGCCACCTGACTCAGATTCTCACCGTTGGGTATGTTAACGTCAGATGGATTAGCCCGCCATTCCTTCCACCGGTCCGGCCATCTTCGCTGGATTTCATCCATCGGCCGTCCCTGCCAGTCCCCCAGCTTTATATCTATCAAGTCGTCTGATGCCTCCGGCTCAACCCGATGATGTCCGGCGAGAATCATAGCAGTAGTATACGCTCGCCGTAGCGGGCTGGTATAGACCGAAGTAATAGGAAATCCGGCCAGCCGCCGGGCCAGACGGCGGGACTGGATTTGGCCTGCTTCGTTGATGTCCTCGTCGGTCCAGCCGGTAAAGAAACCGTTAACATTCGATTCAGTTTGCCCGTGGCGGATGAGAAAAATCGTCGTCGTCATATTGCGTATTACCTTCTCCGACCGCACTATATTATACGCGCTCCGCTCCGTCAAATCGGGACCGTCCAATCCTCCACCGGCAGCTCACGGACATATTGACTTTACTTTATGAACAGACTATATTGAAAGCGTCTCAACTAATAACGGCTGAAAGGCCGAGCGGGCACTTTCCCGCACCTGGTGTAAAAGAGGTGGGGGCGTAAATGAACCATAAAATTATCCCTCCCTCGTCCGCCACGAAAAGGGTTGTCACCCGGGGGTCAAACGTTATCAAAGAGGGACTATGCAATTTACATAGTCCCTCTTCTTTTTTGTATGGTCCTAGAGGCAAGCAATGAAGATTAAACTGTGGCATGCAGTCATGGTGGTAATACTTACCCTGCCACTGTGGGGAGCGGCGCTACCGGAAGTAGCTGTGGAAGGAGACGTATATCCTGACAGTCTCCGAGCCTGGCCCGGTGACCCGACGGTCAATGTGCCTGTGTGCACTACTAATGGCACCCAGGAACCAGCCCAAATCTGCTCGGACGGCGCCGGTGGAGCTATCATCGTCTGGCGGGACGACCGCCGCGTCGACTATGATATTTATGCACAGAGAATAAGCGCCGGCGGCGTGCCCCTGTGGGCGAATAATGGCACCGCCATCTGCACGGCCACTAACAAACAGGATTACCCTCAACTTTGTCCTGACAGTTCCGGTGGGGCTATCATCGTCTGGCAGGACTTGCGCAACGGCAACTACGATATTTATGCCCAGAGGCTCAATGCTGCCGGCATACCACAGTGGACCGATAACGGCACCGCCGTCTGCACGGCGACGAACAAGCAGGAATACCCGCAATTGTGCCCTGACGGTTCCGGAGGGGCTATCATTGCCTGGGACGACTCGCGTAATGGTGCCAACACGGATATTTATGCCCAGAGAGTAAACTCAGCAGGTGCGCCACAATGGACGGCTGATGGTATAGCCGTATCCAGCGCCAGTGAAGGACAGTCAAGGCCCGTAATTTGTTCCGATGGTTCCGGCGGAGCGGTTATCGCATGGGAGGATATGCGCCCTGTTCTCAGCACCGATGTTTACACCCAGAGAGTAAATGCCACTGGTGTGCCGCAGTGGACCGATAATGGCACGCCCGTTTGCCGGGCTGGCAATAATCAAGCTTATCTCCAAATATGCTCCGACGGTTCCGGAGGAGCTATTATCACTTGGGTAGACAATCGCCAGGAAACCAACTTTGATATTTATGCGCAGCGGGTAAGCACGGCGGGTACGCCGCAGTGGACGGATAACGGCACCGCCGTTTGCAATACCGGCGATTATCAGGCTGCCCCTCAGCTCTGCCCTGACGGCTCGGGTGGGGCTATTATCTCTTGGGACGACGACCGGAACGGCACCCTCGAAGACATTTATGCCCAGCGAGTGAACGCCGCTGGTGTGGCACAATGGACGGACAATGGGACGGCCATCAGTTCACTCACCAACCGGCAGACCGGTTCCCAGCTTTGTCCCGATGGCGCAGGCGGGGCGATAATTACATGGTCAGATGCTCGTAGCGGCTATTATGATATCTTTGCCCAAAGAGTTAACGCAGCCGGTCTCACCCAGTGGACGGACAACGGGACGGCCATCTCCACCGCCGGTAACCACCAGAGCGTACCGCAGATTTGCTCTGTCATCTCAAGCGGCGCTGTCATCATTTGGTCAGATTTTCGCAGCGGTACCGATAATGACATTTATGCCCAGCGGGTCTCCGGTGACGGTTCGCTGGGTGGAGAGGCAACGGTAGCGCCAACCGTTACCACCGATAATGCTACCAACGTTAACGGTAGTTCAGCCGTACTCAACGGTACGCTTGACAGCTTTGGTGCGGCGGCCAGTATCATGGTCTCCTTTGATTGGGGGCTAAACTCCGGAAATTACACCGATGAGACGGCACCAATGCCCATAAACGATGTCGGATTATTCAGCGCCAACTTGACCGGACTGTCTAACAACACGACCTACCATTTCCGGGCTAAGGCAACAGGTGACAACATGACCGGCTACGGAGAAGACAAAAGTTTCACTACTTCATCAGGGCTCCTACTCGGTGACGCCAACGGCGATGGCCGGATTGACGCTACGGACATCACCAAAACAGAGCGGATTATCGTCCATCTGGATGACCCGACGCCGGGGGCTGATGCTAACCAGGATGGTAACATTAACGCCCTGGACGTTACTAAAGTAGAGAGGCTAATTGCCGGGGTTGGCTAAAGGAGACAGCCTATGATTTTGTCCAAACAGGTAACTATTGTCGAGGTCGGGCCGCGGGATGGCTTCCAGATGGAATCGGGTTTCATTCCAACCGACCAGAAAATCAAGATTATCGACCGCCTCTCCGAGACCGGCATCAAGAGAATAGAGGCTACTTCATTCGTCCACCCCAGAGCTATCCCCCAGCTGGCCGATGCCGCCGAAGTTATGGCCGGCATCCAGAAAAAAGAGGGTGTCATCTATGAAGCCCTCGTCCCCAACGCCCGAGGCGTCGAGCGGGCTATCCAGGCCGGGGTGAAACACATCGGGATGGTTGTTTCGGCCAGCGAGAGCCACAACCAGCGCAATGTCAATATGACAGTCGCTGAGTCGATGAAGACGCTGGCGGAAGCGGCTAAGCTGGCGCTAAACGGTCATTTGACGGTTACCGCCGCTATCTCCACCGCCTTCGGCTGTCCTATCGAGGGATGGGTGCCCCCGCAAAAAGTGCAGGCTATCACCGGCCAGTTCCTTAATATGGGGGTACACGAATTATCGCTCGCCGATACTACCGGCATGGCCAACCCGTCCCAGGTAAGCGAAATGGTGCGCGACTATCTACAAAAGTTCCAGGGGTCTAACACCAAACTGCGCCTCCATTTTCATGATACCCGCGGGGCGGGCCTGGCTAATACGCTGGCCGCCCTGCTCGCCGGCGCCACCATTTTCGATAGCTCCATTGCCGGCCTGGGCGGCTGTCCCTTTGCCCCGGGAGCGACCGGCAACATCGCCTCCGCCGATACCGTCAATATGATGGAAGCTATGGGCATCGCTACCGGGATAGACTTGGAAAAACTGATTGAATGTGAGAAAATGGTGCAAAACCTGCTGGGCAGGCAACTACCCGGGGAGGTAATGAAGGCGGGGCCTACCCCCTGGGCACTCAACCGCAGATAACAAGTATCCCGCTCGAATCGGAAGTAAAGAGGGGCAAAGCCCTGCTAGTATAACAGCAACACTTTTTGCCGTGGAGGATGATGAAGATGGGTCTATTCTAACTACAGGTAGCCGCTCAATATGGCATCAATTAACGACTATTTTATTTTAGAAGGGGAGAAAAATGTCACAACTAAGAATGAACGAATTTCAGAAAGCTGCTGCGGCTAAAGAATGGTACAAAGAAACGCTCGCCGCCCGCGTGATAAAGTCGCTCGAAAAGAATAACATGACCGCCTGCTACGTCAAGACCAGGGAAGCAGCCCTGAAGAAAGCACTCAGCCTGATACCGAAAGGGTGTAAGGTGGCACATGGCGGCTCACTGACCCTTGAAGAAATGGGGCTGCTCGATACCCTGCGGAAACGGAAGAAAGAGTACCGGTTCATCGACCGCCGCGTCCCCAACCTCACTGATGATGATGTGGAGAGACTCAGAAATGAGAGCCTCCTCGCCGACGTTTTCTTATCGAGCACCAATGCTCTGACCATGGACGGCAAACTGGTCAATATCGACGGGCAGGGCAACCGTGTCGCCGCTCTATTATATGGCCCCAAAAAAGTAATCATTATCGCCGGCATCAACAAAATCGTCCCCGACCAGGAAGCTGCCATGTACCGGATTCAAAACTATGTCACGCCTGTCCATGGCAAACGGCGCGACCATACCTTCCCCTGCACCAAGGTCGGCTATTGCGTTGACTGCCATACGACGCAACGGGCCTGCAAACTTGTCACTATTATCGAGCAGCAACGGCAAAAGGATAGAATAACCGTCATCATCTGCGGAGAGGAACTCGGCATATAACAGCCCGGAACACTTAATTAAGTATTGACAATGCTCTGCGGTTCGAGTATAACAATTGCAGCCGTTATACAATTTTCTTAAAAACCAAGCTGGGAGGCGAATAAATGGGGAGGGAACAGAAGTCTACTTAAGGAGGCTATTATGCCTCCTTTTTTATTGTGAAAATTGTACTAACTGGGCTGCATTATATATTAAAACAGGAGGGAGGGAAGATGAAAAGAAGGATTGCCTGGTTGCTTGTCAGCTGCCTGATTTTGGCTACCCTACTAGTAATTTCCTGTGCTCCGGCTGCTACCCCAACCACGCCAACAACCCCCACGACGCCCACCACACCAACAACCCCGACAACACCTACAACGCCAATATCACCTAGTACAGAAATGGGGACTGTTAAACTTACCAAGCTCGATGGGACGCCCGTGGTAAAGACCCTGGAAAAGCCGAGGTACGGCGGGTCGTATCAGGGCCTCATCACAACCGAGCCAATCGGCTTTGATGATGCGATAAACACGATTTCCGGTACCCGCGGTTCCAACGCCTGCACTGAGGAGCTGATAACCGTGGACTGGACGAGGGGTCCGCTAGGTACGAATGAATTCCTCATCCGCCAAAACGGCCATTTTCTCGGTCCAGACCGTACCGGTCTGTTGGCTGAAGCCTGGGAATGTCCTGATGAAGATACTATTGTTATTCATGTCCGCAAGGGGGTGCATTTCTATCTAAATCCAAAGAGCGAAGCAAGCCGGCTCGTTAACGGCCGGGAGGTGACAGCCGAGGACGTTGCCTGGAATATCAACCGTGGTTTTACCACTCCCACCTCCTGGGGCATCTACCAAAGCCTCCCCGGCTGGTTCGTTTCGGTGGAAGCCACTGATAAGTACACGGTCGTGGTCAAGGGCGATAATGATTCAAGAACGAAGACAGCCGCCGCTTTGGAGGGCATATTGCAATTCTTCGGGACGATACCGCGAGAAGTGGTGGAGAAATATGGTAATATGAGTGACTGGAGGAACGTTGTGGGTAGCGGGCCGTTCATGCTGGTGGACGTCGTTCCCTCAAGCTCATATACTTATGTTCGCAACCCTAACTACTGGGCGAAGGACCCTCTTTTTCCGGAAAATCAGCTCCCCTACATAGATGGCTATAAGTGGTTGATTATCCTGGATAGGTCTACCCAGCAAGCGGCCTTCCGCACCGGTAAGGTGGACCACCTGGATGACCTTACTAAAGACGATGCGGACGAACTAACAGCACAGGTGCCCGTATTGCAGTACATGACCTCGCAGCAGACCAGCGGGAAGATGATTTGTGGGAGAATAGATAAGACTGAGCTACCTTTTAAAGACATTAAGGTTCGCCAGGGACTGCAGATGGCCATCGACTTCGATAACATCGTCAAGAACCTCTATGGCGGTGAAGCGATACTGAACTGGTGGCCAGCCTCGCCTGTATTCCCGAAGTCCAACGTACCGGTGGACCAACTACCGGAAAATATCAAAGAACTTTTCAGCTATAAACCGGACAAGGCCAAGCAGTATCTGGCTGATGCGGGCTACCCCAACGGTTTCGCTACCGAAATAGTGTGTACCAAAGCCGATGTGGACCTCCTGTCCGTCGTGGCGGACTACTGGTCTAAAGTAGGAGTCACCCTCAAGATAGACCCCAAGGAACAGGGCGTCTATACATCACTTGGGCGCGGCTTTACCTTTAATGAGATGTATCTCGGCAGTAAGAACTCGGCTTCAGGACGGCTCGGCTCCCACCGGTCGGTTGCCTCAGGTAACTACAGCCGGATAAATGACGCCAAGATGGATGAGCTCTATAACAAACTGTTCGACTATGAGACCATTGCCAACACAGACCTGCGGTACTCTTACCTCAAGGAAGCGTCCCTGAGAGCCCTTGAGCAAGCTTGGGAAATAATCCTACCTTTACCAATGAACTATGACATGTGGTGGCCATGGCTGAAAGGTTTCCACGGTGAGAGATTGATGCAGCATCACCATCTGGATGATTTTACCAAATTTGTCTGGATTGACCAGGACCTGAAAAAGTCCATGGGTTACTAGACACCAGGATGCAAACAGGAAATTGAGGGGTAGGAGCAACTTCTTCCTGCCCCTCATCCCCGATAAGAGTTCCGTGTAATTCATTTGAAGTTTAAAGGAGAGAACGTATGGCTGACACAAGAGAAAACCTCAAGATAATCCTAGAAAAAATTATCAAAATCCAACCCGGACAGAATATTCTAATTGCCACCCATCCCTTCGCCCGTTCCAGGTCTATTGCCTTTGTTCTTGATGAGCTATGCCGCTCGATGGGAGCACAGACGATGGTCGCCACGATGGAACCTTCCGACCATATCGGGCAGGAACCCCCACCAAATATTATCGCGGCGATTAAGGCCTCTAATATCGTCCTGGAAATCAGTGAGAGAGCTTCTTTCTTGGGCCACACCACTGCGGTAAGAGAAGCACGGGCCGCCGGGACCAGGCGTTACATGATACCGACCGAAGCTACCGACTATTATTCAAAAGACCCGATTTCTTTCGAAGCCCTCGAGATTGTCAAGAAACGGGGCGAAAAACTGGCGGAGATGATGACTAAAGCCAACACAGCCAGGATAACCACTCCTTACGGGACTGATGTTACCATGAGTCTGAAGGATAGAAAGGCTATTGCTATCCATCCGTTATCGGGTGGCATCGTGCCCGACTATGGTGAGGCTGCTATTGCGCCGGTAGAAGGCAGCACCGAGGGAGTGGTGGTGGCTGATGCTTCCGTCAGAGGCTGGGGATACCTCTTGCGAAAACCAATTCGTTTCGAAGTGAAGAAGGGAAGAGTACAACTCGAATCAATCCGGTCTGACATGGCTGAGCAGGCAGAGAGATTCAAAAAATCGCTTTCGCTTGACCAAAATGCCAACAACTGTGCCGCTGAATTAGGTCTGGGGATAAACCATATTCTGTCCCAGATACTACGGGGTACTTACGCCTCCGATTACGCTACCATCGGAACTTATCACATTGCCTGTGGCCGGAATAATGACATTGGTGGCCAGACACTCAGTACGATTCACCAGGATGTTCTGATGACGGGCGGAAATGTTAAGCTGGATGACGTTACCGTCATCGAAAACGGGGAAATGAAGCTAAAAGTATAAAAGGTACGGTCTGTTTCGTCGGTACCCGGTTTAGCGAAACTATTGACAAGACTCTGCGGTTCGAGTATAACAGTGCTGTTATTGCCAATTATTTTTAATGCAGGCTTAGGGAGACGAACGGATGAAAGAGGCATTGGAATCTTTCTCATAAAATTCCAATGCCTCTTTTTATTTTTTCTTAAGCAATTATTAGACGGGCTAAAAGCATAACCATTAAAATAAAAGGAGGGGAAAATGGAAGCAGCTACGACTAATATCCCGAAGAAAACGTTGTTAGAATTGTATCGGAACCTACTCACTGCCCGGCGCCTCGCTGATAAAATGCATGACTTGGCCGCCATTGAGAAGGAGGGCATGTTTAGCGTCCACCCGGGGAGAGGCGAAGAGGCAATATCTCTGGCGATCATGGCCAACCTGAGAAAGGATGACTACCTGCTGATACGGACCAGAGTGATGTTGACCCTTTTTGCCAAAGGCCTGTCCTTCAGGGATATCATCGCCTGCGAAATGTACCGTGATGTGCCAAAAGCCGGCGGCCATGGCACTTATTATTATATCCACCCCGAATATGGCAATCTCGGCCGGAGCCATACCCTCGGCGAAGATATCCCCATCTATTTGGGGGCGGCCCTCTCCGCTCAGATGAGACATACCGACCAGGTATCTATCATTATGGTCGGCGATGGTGCCGCCAGCCGGGGACCGGTTCATGAGGCGATGGTCGTCGCCTCCGCCTGGGGTTTGCCCGCGGTCTTCGTTTTACAGAATAACCAGTATGCTATGGGTACTTCATCACGACGTGAGACCTATAAAAACCTGAAGGACTTCTCCGACCGGGGTAGGGGTTATGGCATCCCCTCGTATGCCGTGGATGGTAATGATATTCTTGCCATGTATGACCTGGTGAAGAAGTGTATCGCCAAAGCCCGCCGGGGTGGCGGGCCAAGCTTTATTGCCGCTGAAACTTATCGTTTAGGTCCGCACATGGAAGGCGACCCGCAGGTTTACCGCCCCAAGGGCGAGATTGAGAAATGGTGGAAGAAAGACCCACTGCCGCGCTACCAGAAACAATTGATGAAAATGGGAATACTCACCACCAAGGACGTTAACAAACTCGAGGCGGAGATAAAAGCCGAGCTCGATGCGGCCGCTAAGGCGGCGATGAAGATTCCACGCATCAAGTATGAAGATTACGTGAAGGATGCCGTAGTCGATGTCCTATAGCGAAAGAAGAGTGAGGAGGACAGTTTAATGAAAGAAAAAACTCAGATGCTCAGTTATCAGGAAGCAATGGGTTCCGCTATTATCGAAGAGATGCGGAAAGACAAGAAGGTGGTCATGTGGGGGGAAGATATCACCCGGTTCCGCATTTTTGCCGGAATGCCGGGGGCAATAGAAGCCTTCGGCCGGGACAGAGTCCGGAATACTCCCATTGTGGAAATAGCTATTGTCGAGATGACGATTGGCGCCGCTCTTACGGGACTCAAACCAATCGCTTTTCTTTCCTCCACTGGCTTCTTTCCGTTGTGTCTGGATGGCATCTTTCTAAAGTTGGGCAATTATTACCAGTTACATAATTATAAAGGCCCGCTCCCGGTGGTCATCCACGCTACTATCGGCGGCCCGGGCGCTACGGCTGACCATGCCCTTTCCGCCGAGGCTCTCCTCGTTCATAGCCCCGGATTAAAGGTAGTAGCCCCCGCCAGCCCCTACGATGCCAAAGGGTTAATGAAAGCGGCCATCAGGGACAATCGCCCGGTAATTTACCTGTCGAGCTCGGTCCTGGGTACGATGAAAGAAGAAGTCCCCACCGAAGATTACATCGTCCCGCTGGGTAAAGCCGCTGTCAAGAAGCAGGGGAAAGACGTGACACTGGTAACCTACGCCGCTATGGTGGCCAAAGCTCTCACTGCGGCAGAAGCCCTGGGCAAACAGGGTATCAGCGTCGAGGTAGTTGACCTCCGCAGCCTCGTCCCTATGGATGTAGAAACCATCGTGAAATCGGTCAAGAAGACCGGTCGACTGCTTATCGCCCATACCGGCATGAAACGGGGCGGGTTTGCCGGCGAGATTGCCTTCCGCGTCACCGAAGCCGCCCCTGAGGTGGTGAAGAGCCTTAAGACTCCCATCAAGAGGCTAGCCGCCAAGAATATCGCTCTGCCTCACGGTGCCGAACTGGAAAAGTACGTCGTACCTCAGGTGGAGGACATCGTCAAAACTGTCAAAGAGATGGTGTAGGCCATACCCCTGTAAAATGAAAATCGGCGGGAGGAATTATTCCTCCCGCCGATTCGCTATACTCACAAAGGCAGATTATCTCCCCCCCATTGAAAATTCCCCTACGGCACTAAATATATCTACCCACTGCTTTGGCAATCAGCTTAAGCTCTTCCATCAACCGGGCAAAGTCCGAAGGAGTGAGTGACTGCAGACCATCTACCAGGGCTTCCTTCGGATTTGGGTGCACTTCGATAAGAAGGCCATCCGCACCGGCCGCCACCGCCGCTCTCGCTATTGCTGGTACGAGAGCATAATGTCCCGCTGCATGGCTGGGGTCAACCAGTAACGGCAAATGACTGAACCGCTTAATCACGGGTACAGAAGAAATGTCCAGTGAAAAGCGGGTGCTGTCCTCAAACGTTCGGATGCCTCTCTCACAAAGAATGACCCGGTTGTCTCCTTCTGCCAGCAGGTAATCGGCCGCAGTAAGCCACTCGGTGACCGTACAGGAAAATCCGCGCTTCAACACGACCGGACACTTGCTCTTACCGACGGCCTTCAGCAAGGCAAAGTTCTGCATACTTCGCGAGCCAACTTGCAGTATATCGGCATACTTGGAGACCAGGCTAACATCATGAGGGTCAACCACCTCGGTCACCACCGGTAGACCGTACTTTTCTTTAGTCCGGGCCAGCAGTTCCAGCCCGACCTTCTCTAATCCTTGAAAGCTGAAGGGAGAAGTCCGCGGTTTGAAAGCCCGCCACGCAGGATGCTCGCCCCGGCTTTCTTGACTACCCGGGCGGCTTCCATCATCTGCTCCTCGCGCTCGACGGCGCAAGGCCCGGCCATGACGACAACGCGCTTACCGCCAACCTCGATGCCCTCGATAGAAACCAGAGTGTCCTCGGCTTTGAACTCGCGCGAGGCAAGTTTATAAGGCTTCATAATCCGGGTTACCGTTTCTACCCCGGGGAGTACCCCGAAGATATCGGTCGATGTTTGCCCGGTATTACTGCCCAGTATGGCAACAACTGTTTTATCAGTACCCAGGTTCAACTGGACTTCAAACCCCAGTGACTTGGCCCTCTGTACCACATCGTTTATTTCACGTTTAGTGGCCCCGGTCCGCATTTCTACTATCATATTGATACCGATAATACACGCACAGGATTTAATCGTCAAGTCCACCATGGTATGAAGCAAAGAATCCATCGCTTCACAACCCACCGTTTGACAACACATCATGAAACGCATACAATCGGCACTAATTAGAACGGGAGGGCAAGGGAAGTATGCCGCTTATTGTGGGAATTTCTGGAGCCACCGGCTCAATCTACGGCATCCGGCTACTCGAGGTGCTACGTCAAGCAAAGGTTGAAACACACCTGATAATTTCCAAAACCGGCGAGCAGATTATCGAGCACGAAACAACTTATAAAGTAAGCGAGGTCAGAAAGCTGGCCAGTTTCTGTTATGACATTGATGACCTTTCTGCCTGTATCTCCAGCGGCTCCTTCTTAAGAGATGGGATGGTAGTCGCGCCATGCAGCATGAAGACGATGTCCGCCATCGCTTATTCCATCGCGGATAACCTGCTGGTAAGAGCGGCCGATGTAACCCTCAAGGAAAGGAAGAACTTAACCTTGCTCGCCCGAGAGACCCCACTCCATCAGGGGCACCTCCGGAATATGCTCCGCCTCGCCGAGATGGGTGCCATCATATTACCGCCGGTGCCGAGCTTCTACCACAGGCCCAAGACTATCGATGACATCGTCGACCACACGGTCGCTAAAATCCTTGACCTGCAGGCGATAAAACATAACCTTTCCCGGCGCTGGGCGGGATTCGAGCAGTAATCTCTTATCAGCTATGGACAAACTAACAAGGCCTCTTTACCGCCTGGAAAAAGGAAAGGGCAGAACGAAAGTCTATCTCACTGCCTGGGGCTTGGGACACGATATCTTGGTCTGCGCCTACAACCGGAATATCCACATGGGAGCAGTTGCCGTAAGCCAGTTTGACGACAAGAGCAGCCGGGTCTTCACCTCAACAATAACCGCAACAGGCCATAAGGATGACGCCGTTGCCCAGAAAATAGCCTATGCTATTTGCAAGCATACCCGGAAGGCGACCTGCGTCATCGCCGGTTTACACATTGACAATATAACCGAGACAGAAATCGCCGAAATCTTGCACAATACAGACGAACTGGCCGAGGAATTTGCCCATTCCCTTACTCTAACCGGGCAAGGCTCCCATTAGAATAAAGGTATAAGTGGCCGAAGGAGGACAAGGAATTGGGTTACAAAGACTTACGTGACTTTCTCAAGCAGGTAGAGAAAAACGGCGAACTGAAACGTTTATCCGGCGTGGACTGGAACCTGGAAATGGGCAGCATTGCCGAAATGGTCTATCATGAAGGCAAAACTCCCCAACCAGCTTTACTCTTCGATGACATTCCGGGCTATCCCAAAGGATATACCTGTCTTTTCGGCCAGATTAGTTCACGGCGCCGGCTCGCGATGGCGATGGGTTTACCCGAAAACCGGATTGGACGCAAAGAAATTATGCAGAACTGGCGGAAGAAGAGCAAGGCATCTAATTTCATCCCACCCAAAGTGGTGACCTCGCCTCCGGTGATGGCCAACAAGATGACCGGAAATAAGATTGACCTGCTTAAGTTTCCTTCGCCAAAATTCCATGAGCTGGACGGCGGTCGTTACCTGGGCACCGGCCACGCTGTTATCCAGCAAGACCCCGATACGGGGTACGTAAACCTGGGTGTGTACCGGGTAATGTTAGTTGACCGCAACCGTCTGATTATTCATATTCTGGAAGGACAGCATGGCAGCCTCATCATGAACGAAAAGTATCTCGACCGAGGCAAGCCCATGCCTGTAGCCATCGCCATGGGCATTGACCCGGCATTATGGTTTGCTTCCGCCAAAAAAGTTCCGTCACAAATCTCGGAATACGACTATGCCGGGATGCTCAAAGGCCAACCGATAGAAATTTTTACCGGCCCAAAGACCGGACTACCTCTGCCCGCCAGCGCCGAAATAGTCATCGAGGGAGAATGCCGGCCGGGTGACTTGGCTAATGAAGGCCCTTTCGGTGAAGGAAACGGCTACTACGCCAATCTCGGCCTCGAGTCCGTACCCGAACCGGTAATGCGGGTATCGGCGGTTTATTACCGCGATAACCCCATCCTCACCTGTGCCATCCCCTCCGTCCCACCCCAGGAAATGACACCGATGACCGCTTTCCTCTCCTCGACTACTATCTGGGATAGACTGGACGCCGCCGGAATCCCCGGTATCAAAGATATCTGGTGCCCTGAGGCCGGACATGGCAGCATGTTACAAATTATTTCCATCGAACAGAAGTACTCCGGACATGCCACGGAAGTCGGGGTAATTGCTTCTCAGGTCCGTCTGGGTGGTGCCTGCAAGTACACGGTAGTAGTGGACGATGATATTGACCCGTCTGATATTAACCAGGTCATCTGGGCAATAGTAACGCGGGCTGAACCGGAACACGCCATCCAAATCCTCCGAAATTGCAATACTACCTCCAGGGACATCGCTGTTTCTCCCGAGGAGAAAAGGAAATACAAGGTACCGCCGAAACCGCTATACACTTCCAAACTTGTTATCGATGCCTGCCAGCCCTTTGAATGGAAGAAGGAATGGTACCCGGTCGCTCAGTCAAGCCCCGCACTCCACCGCACGATTCTCGGTAAGTACGGAAAGATTTTAAAAGGACTGTTTTAAGCACTACCTCAAAAATCAGAAGCGCTGGGGCTTCCTCAAATAATCATCCGAGCGCGTGGTAGATAGTCAGCATAACGGTAATATCGGCGGCAACATGCGAGACCACGGACGGCAATAGTCCCTGGCTCAGACGGTTCATTTGCCGCCAGAACCATCCTCCGCAGGATAGCAGCAGGAAGGCAACGATGAGCCAGACTATTCCCATTTTACCGGCCAGGACAATTACATGGTATCCGCCGAAGAGCCAATCGTTGAACGTCACTTGCCTGGTCTGACTGCCTAAATAGCCCCGCCAGTAGTATTCTTCCAGTACCGGGTTGACCAGAACATAATAGACTAGGAACAATGGCCACGCTCTCCCTACCAGGCCAATACTCTGGGTGTAAGCACTGATATCGCTCGGTATCAATAAGAACGGCCATAAAAAGTAAAGCAGCGCTCCCCCGCCAGCACCGACAACGGCGGTCAGAGCCGGAATCGGATAATTATTGCTCTTAACAAACTGCTTCACTGTAATTCCGGGTCTGGCCAAGAAGAGCATGATTAACATCCCCACGTGGTAGCTGAGAATCGCCACCCAGGCATTATGAAAAACAAACAGACCAACGCTAACCGTGATATAAGGAATAGCCGGAGAAAGTATTTTCTTTGTCATAAGCGTTTGGCTCAGCACTTTGATAACACCCAAATTATTACTCACTCCTTATTCCGATAGCAACTTGTCTATAAACGGTCACGCACAAGTTATTTGCTGCCAGCCTGCGATTGATGTATAATACACTCAGCAGTCTCAGATAAAAGTTATCGCTTTACCTGACAGATTGGATGACCGATGCTCTCGGCATTGAGAAAAGGTCGTCCAATAGTTTTTTAAGAAAGGATATCACTTTTCTCTAAAAAAGAGTAAAGGAAAAACCGATAAAATATGAATTATCGCAGTGACATTAGAAATATCGCTATCATCGCCCACGTTGACCATGGTAAGACCACTCTGGTGGACGCCATGCTCAAGCAAAGTAAAATCTTCCGGGACAACCAGCAGGTGGGCGAACTGATAATGGACCAGAATGCCCTCGAGCGCGAAAAAGGCATTACTATCATGGCCAAAAATACTGCCGTCGTTTACCGGGGAGTCAAAATCAATATCATCGATACTCCAGGGCACGTTGACTTCAGCGGAGAAGTGGAGCGGGTCATCAGCATGGCCGATGGCTGTTTACTGCTGGTGGACTCGGTCGAGGGGCCGATGCCCCAGACCACATTTGTCCTCCGTCAGGCCCTGCAAAAAGGTTTAAAAATTATCGTGGTCATCAATAAAATAGACCGCGAAAATGCACGGATAGCCGAAGTATTACAGCTCACCCAGGACCTCTTCCTGGAATTAGCTACCAGTGCCGACCAGCTTGACTTCTCGGTGCTTTACGCCAGCGCCCGGGAAGGTACGGCTACCACCGACCTCAGTATCAAAGGCAAGGATATTACCCCACTGTTCGAATGCATCCTGGAGAAGATACCACCCCCACAGACTGAAAACGGGCCGTTACAGATGCTGGTTTCTAACCTGGACTATGACAGCCATATTGGCCGAATCGCCATCGGTCGTATCTGGCGCGGTAAGATTACCGCGCACGACCAGGTGGTCAGTCTGACCGCCGACGGTACGGCGACGGATTATGAAGTAAATTCCGTATTTACCTATCTCGGCTTGAAGCGCCTAGAGGTGGCCCAGGTTGAGGCAGGCGATATCGCCGCTATAACTGGCATCGAAAAAGTGAGCATTGGCGACACTATCGCCAGTCCCGAAAGTCCCGAAGCCTTACCCCGTATCCAGATTGGCGAACCTACGGTCGAGATGACCTTCGGGGTCAACACTTCACCTTTCGCTGGACGTGAGGGTCGCTTCAGCACTACCCGCCAGTTGCGGGAGCGGCTTTACCGTGAACTGGAGACCAACCTCAGCCTCAGAGTCCAGGATACCGATAGCCCGGATACTTTCCTGGTCAAAGGCCGGGGTGAACTGCACCTGGCTATTTTGATTGAGACCATGCGCCGCGAAGGCTATGAATTTGAAGTTTCCAGGCCGGAAGCCATCACCAAGGTAATCGACGGCAAGCTGATGGAGCCAGTGGAAGTCCTCACCCTCGATACTAAAGAGGAAAACATTGGCATTCTAACCGAAATGCTCGGCAAACGGCAGGCCCAACTCACCAACATGCGCAACGATGGCAAGGGTAACATGCGCCTGGAATTCCACGTGCCCACCAAAGGGCTTATTGGCTTCCGCAGCGCCTTTCTGACAGCGACCCGGGGTGAAGGGGTCATGAATACCATTTTTCTTGATTATGAGCCCTGGCGGGGGAATATTGTTTCGACCCGCAGTGGTGTGCTGGTCGCCTCGGAGCCGGGCAAAGCCGTGACCTACGGTCTGAACAATGCCCAGGGCCGCGGCCTCACCTTCATCGAACCGAACACGGCCGTCTATGAAGGCATGATAGTCGGGTTGAATCCACGGGCACAGGATATCGCCGTCAACGTTTGCAAAGAAAAGAAGAAGACCAACGTCCGATCGTCCACCTCAGACATCGCCATCAAGCTGACGCCACCCATCAAGCTGAGTCTGGAGCAGGCTATCGACTTTATCAACAAAGATGAACTGGTTGAGGTAACGCCGGCCAACATCCGGTTACGGAAAAAGTTACTGACCCAGACCCAGCGTCTGAGGGATATCCATGCCACCCGCCGCAGCGACGAGGTGGAAAGCAGCCACGCGCGGCCATAGCCAACCTGAAGTCTTTTCCCATATTGTCACTACAAGTCCTGATTTTATCGGGACATAGTAATCTCATCGAAGGAGATTGCTTCGTCGCGGAGTTTATACTGAGCGAAGCAAATGTGCTCCTCCCAATAACAGGGCGTTGGCTTCGCTCACCCACCACATTATGTTATAATGAGCACTATCATGTTAAAACTCCTTTCCGGCAACGAAGCTCTCGCCCTCGGTGCCTACCACGCCGGCATTAAGGTGGCTACCGCCTATCCCGGCACACCCAGCACCGAGATATTGGAAGCGCTGGCCCACTTCAACGATATCTATACCGAATGGTCGACCAATGAGAAAGTGGCCATGGAGGTAGCTTTAGGCGCCGCCTACAGCGGTATCCGGGCACTGGTCTCAATGAAACACGTCGGGCTGAACGTTGCCGCCGACCCGTTCTTTGCCGCTTCGACAACCGGCATCGTGGGCGGACTGGTCGTTATTTCCTGTGACGACCCGTGGATTCATAGCTCGCAGGGCGAGCAGGACAACCGTCACTATGCTAAATTCGCCAAAGTACCGATGCTCGAACCGACCGACAGCCGGGAAGCTTACGAGTTAATGGACCACGCCTTTAATATCAGCGAAGAATTCGATACGCCGGTACTGCTGCGCTCGACGACCCGCATCTCTCATTGCAAAACAGTGGTCGATGTCAATAAAGAGCGACCAGCCAGTTTAAAACAAGCCGTCTTCAAACGCTCACCCGGTAAATTTGTCATGGTGCCGCAGTATGCCCGCGCCCGACGTTATGTCATGGAAGAACGCACCGCCAAGTTGCGCTCTTACGTGGAAAGCTTCCCTCTGAACGAGACGCTACTGGCCGACCGCAAGCTCGGCGTAATCTCCAGCGGAGTTGCCTATCAATACGCCCGCGAGGTCTTCAAGAAAGCCTCTTTTCTCAAGTTGGTCACCACTTATCCCCTTCCCGTGGACCTTATTCGCAAATTCGCCAGAGAAGTGGAAAGGGTGATTGTCGTCGAGGAGCTTGACCCGGTTCTTGAAGAGGAAGTGCGCGGCCTCGGTATTCCCGTAACCGGCAAAGAATTTTTCCCCATCACCGGTGAGCTTAATCCTGAGATAGTCGAAAACGGTGCCATCAAAGCCGGTTTAATAAAGTCAACGCGAAAACGTCAGACTAAACCTGGCCAGACGCCAAAACAACTGCCGTCAAGGCCGCCGCTACTCTGTCCCGGCTGCCCACACACCGCCGCCGAGTTTGCCTTAAGAAGGCTTGGCTTCTATAACCCCGGCCCTGACAGTGACGTTCCACCGGAAAGAGAAATACTGGGGCAGTTAAAAACGAGCGGCCTCATCGTAACCGGTGATATCGGGTGCTATACGCTGGGGGTATATCCTCCCCTCATGGCGCTGGATACTACCGCCTGCATGGGCGCCAGCATCGGTAAGGCACTCGGGCTGGAAAAAGCCGGTGTGCCCAATAAAGTTGTCGCCATTATCGGTGATTCCACCTTCATCCATTCCGGCATCACGCCGCTGGTGGACGTGGTTTATAATCAGGGCAACACCACGGTTATTATTCTGGATAACGCGACCACGGCGATGACCGGTCATCAGGGCCATCCGGGAACAGGCATTTCAGCCAGAGGGGTAAAAACTCAGGTCGTGAAGCTGGAAGAACTGGCGCGCGGCATCGGTGTCAGAGACGTGAATGTGGTGAACGCTTTCGACCTGGCGGCCATCGAGTCCACCATCCGTCGGTGCGTCGAAACCGACGAACCTTCAGTAATCATCGTACGGGGCCCCTGCCCGCTCAATGTCAGGGCATCAGGGACACCCTTTAAAGTTGACAGTGAAAAATGTAATAGCTGCTACGCTTGCCTGCGCTTGGGCTGTCCGGCCATTTCCGTCGCTAATGAGAAAGGCTGGATTGATGAGAGTCTCTGCGTCGGTTCGGGCTGCAATATCTGCGTCCAAGTCTGCCCGCAACAGGCTATCGGGGAAAGTAAGAAATGAAGGACGTCAATGTTCTGGTGGCAGGCGTTGGCGGCCAGGGGATTATTCTGGCCAGTGATGCTATGGCTGAAATCGGCATGAATTGCGGCTATGATGTCAAAAAGTCGGACTCTATCGGTATGTCGCAGCGGGGCGGGAGCGTGGTCAGCCATGTCCGTTGGGGGAAACAGGTCTTTTCCCCGATGATTAAGCAGGGCGACGTTGATTTCCTGCTCGCTTTCGAGCAACTGGAAGCGGCCCGCTGGGCACCGTACTTAAAACCAAAGGGCGTTGCTATCGTGTCCGACGTCACCATCATCCCGGTATCCGTCATCGGCGGCACCACCCCTTACCCCACCTGGGAAGAAATCAAAGAAATTCTCGGTCAATACACCGATGAGATATACTTGATTCCGGCGAACCGGATTGGCCGTGAAGTCGGCAACCCGAGGGCGCTGAACATGGTGATGCTCGGCGCTCTATCGGTATTTCTGGAACTGGAGACGGAGACATGGATAGAGAATATCCGTCCGCACTTACCACCCAGATTTACCGAGTCCAGCCTCGAGGCTTTCTATCGGGGCGCTGCCGAGATAAAAGCAATGAGACCGGTCAAAGCCGGCAAAAAATAATTCGCAGCTTTGAGGTTAAGTTTGGAACTATATAGCGGCCGGATGCTCATCATCAACCTGACGACAAAAGAAGTCAGGGGAGAAGAGCTCAGCCCGTCCTTTTTGAAAGGCTACATCGGCGGAGTGGGGCTGGCGGCGCGCCTGCTCTACCAGTACTTACCTGCCGGTACCGAACCCTTTTCTCCCGATAACCCGCTGGTTTTTGCCAGCAGCGCCCTGGCCGGCACGATTATACCGACGGCGAACAAGCATGCCGTGGCCACCAAGTCACCGCTTACCGGACTCATCGGCGATTCTATCTCCTCCAGTTTCTGGTCGCAGGCACTGAAGCGGACGGGCTTCGATGCTCTGGTCATCACCGGTGCCGCCACATCGCCGACCTATCTTTTTATCGATAATGAAATCGTCCACTTCAAGAAAGCCGACCGCCTCTGGGGCAAGGGCAGCCCGGAGACAGAAAGCCTTATTAAAGACGAAATCGGTGACCCGAGAGTAACCGTCGCCTCTATCGGCCCGGGCGGAGAGAACCTGGTACGCTATGCCTGCATCAGCAATGATATTTACCGGCAGGCGGGCCGTACCGGTACCGGTGCCGTCATGGGTGCCAAGAAATTAAAAGCCATCGCCTTACGGGGTACCCGTCCCATCAAGGTGCACAATCTTGCCGAGGTGGAAAGAATCAGCCTCGAGTTAATCAAAAAAGCCCAGGGGCGGGACACCGAAAAATACCGCGGGCTGGGGACGCCGGGTAATGTTTTAATGCTTAATACCATGTCAGCCTTGCCGACGCGGAATTTCCAGCAGTCGGCCTTCGATAAAGCCGAAAATGTCAGCGGCGAAATCCTTGCCCAACGCCACCTTATCAAACAGATGTCCTGCGCTAACTGTCCGGTAGCGTGCGGCCACATCTACGCCGTCACCGACGGGCCTGACCAGGGAGCCCAATGGGAATTGGACTATGAGTCTCTCTACGCCCTCGGGCCTCTTTGCGGTATCGATTACGTCCCCGGCATTTTGAAAGCCGCCGAACTGTGCGACCATGCTGGTCTGGATACTATCAGCACCGGCAGCAGTATCGCCTGGGGCATGGAATGCTTTGAGAAAGGCCTGTTGACGGAAAAAGATACCGACGGTATCGAGCTTACCTTCGGCAACCACAACGCTCTCATCGCCATGATTGAGAAAATCAGCCAGCGTCAGAGCCTCGGCAATTTGCTGGCCGAGGGTACCAGACTGGCTTCCACCAAACTGGGACACGGTTCCGACTACTGGGCGATGCATTCCAAAGGTCTTGAAATTCCCGGCTATGACCCGCGGGCCATGAAAACACTGGCTATCGGGCTGGCGACTGGTCTGAGAGGCGCCTGTCACAACCGCTCCCCGGCCTATGAAGTAGATACCTCCGGCCAGGTCAACCGTTTCCAGGATGAACCGGGCCGCGGGGCTATGGTTACCGGGCCGGAAGATTTTGCCGCCGTCCTCGACTCGCTGGTCATCTGCAAATTCATGCGGCGGTGCTTCAAGGATATGTATGCCGAGACGGCTTATCTTTATTCTCAGGCTACCGGTCTGGAACTGACAGCCGCCGAATTGAAATTGGCCGGCGAACGCATCAATAATATGAAGAAAGCCTTCAACATCCGCGAAGGCTGGCAATGCCGCGACGACTGGCTGCCGCCCCGCGTGTTTAAAGACCCGCTGACCGGGCCGGAAGGCAAAGGCACTACCGTCACCGAGAAAGGCCTCCGCCTGATGATTGATGGCTATTATGAGGCCCGGGGCTGGACGGCTGAAGGTTTAATTCCGGAGAGTAAACTGCGCTCGCTGGAGTTGCAGGACTCCATCGCGCCGGTAAAAGGACTACAGTATGGAACGCAAGTATATAATCTGTGATACGGAATTATGCACCGGCTGCGGCATCTGCGAGATGGTCTGCTCATCGGAAAAAGAAGGTGTCTTCTGCCCCGAGTTGTCTCGGATTCACCTGGTAACCGATGGCCAGTCCGCCGTCAGCATCGCCTGTCGTTTCTGTGAAAAAACACCCTGCATCAGTGCCTGCCCGCGTGAGGCGCTCACGATGGACGAGACTACCAACAGCATTCGCGTTGACAAGATACGCTGCATCGGCTGCGGCTGGTGCATCGAAGCCTGTGACTTCGGAGCTATCTCCCTCAAACGCTCGGAAAAAACGGTCGTGCTCTGCGATTTGTGCCAGGGACGCGCCCAGCCCAAATGCGTCGAGGTCTGCCCCAAGCAAGCCCTCAAAGTGACCACCTTCGAGATTGAAGCCCAGAAAACGAGAGGGAAAGCGGCCAAAAAGAAACCGGTAGCCTGACGGAGGCAACGTGCCCATCTCGGCGAAAGTCCAGAAAAGTATGGCGGCGGGGTCCTGGATAAGGAAGATGTTCGATGAAGGGACTCAGCTCAAGCAGCGCTACGGCGCCGAAAATGTCTTCGACCTCTCTCTGGGCAACCCGATAATGGAACCACCGCCGGAATTTGTCAGCGAACTGAAAAGACTGGCCGATAACCCCGTACCGGGCATGCACCGTTACATGGAGAATGCCGGCTATCCTGAGACCAGGGCCGCCGTCGCATCCCGGTTAGCCGACGAGACCGGCGTCAATTTCACCATGAACGATATCGTCATGACCTGCGGCGCCGCCGGCGCCCTGAACGTGGTACTCAAGACCATCCTCAACGCCGGTGACAGAGTTATCGTCTTCGCTCCTTATTTTGCCGAGTATTTGAACTATATCGATAACCACGGCGGCGCCGCCAAGGTGCTGCCGACCGATGAAAATTTTATCCCCCGGCTCGACGTTCTTAGCAAGGCCATCGGCAGCCGCACGAGAGCCGTCCTCATTAATTCCCCCAACAATCCCTCCGGGGCCGTCTATAGCGAGGACTTTATCCATCGACTCGGGGAACTACTCGACAGAAAATCTAAAAACGGGGCACCGGTCTTTTTAATCAGTGACGAGCCATACCGCAAGATTGTCTATGACGGCGTGAAATGCCCGCATATCTGGCACCATTCCCGCAACAGTATCGTCGTCAACTCTCACTCTAAAGATTTGGCCCTGCCCGGCGAACGCATCGGCTATATTGCCATCCATCCCGAATGTACGGACCACAATGAACTGGTCAATGGTTTTATCTACTGCAACCGGATACTGGGCTTCGTCAATGCTCCGGCTTTGATGCAGCAGGTAGTGCGTCATTTACCGGCGGCGACCGTCTCTATCGCCGATTACCAGAAGAAAAGAGATTTATTATACGACCAGTTGAGCCGGATGGGTTATGCCATGATGAAACCCCGTGGGACTTTTTATATGTTCCCCAGGGCGCCCGGTGAGGACGATATTGCTTTCGTCAGGGCATTACAGGAGTACCGTGTGCTCACCGTGCCCGGCTGCAGCTTCGGCTCGCCCGGCTATTTCCGCATCGCTTACTGCGTCAATGACCGCACCCTCGAAGGCTCACTCGATGGTTTCCGTCAGGCCGCCCAGAAATTTAAGCTTGGATAAAGAAATTGACTCCTCACCCTTTATCCCTTCAGGGAGAACCTTCAGGGTGAACCCTCTCCTCTTAACAAAAGGAGGGGATGGGTGAATAAAGCTGAAAGCTATTAGCTGACGGCTTACTAATGGAGGAATTTATGCCTGACCAATCAAAAACACAGGCCACCGATAACATCGCCATACTAAAAGCCGGCGAACGGAAAGAACCAGTCGCCTCTTTCCTGAAAATAAAGCTGGTCGAGCTTAGCCCCGGCTATGCTAAAGTGACCATGAAACTATTACCCGAATACCAGAACTTCAATGGCTTAATCTTCGGCGGTATCATCATGGCCCTTACCGACCAGGCCTTTGCCTACGCCTCCAACTCGCTAGCTTATCCCAGCTTGGCCGCCCAGTTCAACATTCATTTTATCAATGGTGCTGCCATCAATGACGAACTGACCGCCGAATGCCGTGTGGTCAAAAGCGGCCGGCGGGCCGGTATCTCTGAAATGACCGTCACCAACCAGGACGGCAAGCTTATCGCCCGAGCCACAGGGACGACGATACCGGTAGAGCAAAAGACGACAGGTCAGCGGGGACAGATTACTTGAAACTACTAACATTTCGATGGGAAAGAAATTAAAACAAAGGGGGCAATAATGGACTACAAATACATCTTGTACGAAAAGCTTGATAACATTGGTAAAATCACGGTCAACCGACCCGGGGTGATGAACGTCATCAGCCGAGAGGTCTACCGCGAATTGGATGATGCTTTTACCGAGGCGGAAAAGGACAGTGAAGTAAGAGTAATTGTCGTGGCGGGAGCCGGCGATAACTTCGGTGCCGGTCACGACCTCGGTACTAAAGAGATGCAGGCAGAGGAGAAAGAGAACCCGCGCGACCAGACACCGCTGGGTACCCTGAAAGATATGGACCGCGGAGTTTTCTGGTATATGCACGACCGGTGGCGTAACATTCCCAAGCCGACCATCGCCATGGTGCAGGGCTACTGCATCATGGGAAGCTGGATGCTGGCCTCGGCCTGTGACATCATCATCGCTGCGGAAGACGCCCAATTTACCGACAGGCTGGTGCGGTGGGGAGGCGCCCATGACGAATATCCCACCTACTTCTGGGACCTCGGGCCGAGGAAAGCGAAGGAACACCTGTGGACCGGTGATTTCATCGATGGCCGGGAAGCCTGTCGTCTGGGCATGGTAAATCGAGCCGTACCCCGGGAACGTCTCGAAGAGGAGACAATGAAGTTAGCCCGACGGGTAGCTCTTAATGAACCTTTCGCCTTGATGCTCTCTAAAATGTCAATCAATCAGGCCGCTGATATCATGGGACAGACGGCGGCAATGAGAGCTTCCGGCAACTTCTGGATTATAGGTAAGCTCCGCAACATCGCCGAAGGAATCAAGACGGATGTGGAGTGGGCCAAAGCCAAAAATAAGCCCTTCGAGGAGCAAACATAAGATAGTCATCGCCGTGCTCCTATGGTTGTAGCGCTAATGAAATGTCACCCTCGGGTTTTTAAGACCTGGTGAACGCGGCCGCAGTGCGGGCATTTTACCGTAGGTGACTTGAAGTGCGGCGGTACTCTCAGCGTGGTGCCACACTCACAGGGGATAGTCTTATAGTTATTGAGCCGCCACATTAAATCTGAGGTTTCCCGCGTTCGCTCAACCTTTTGCTCGTGTTCCTCGACTGGCGTCGTCCCCGCTGCCGCCGCCCGCAGCGAAACAGCTCCGGCACCCGTAAGAGCCGAAGCCGGCAAGACACCGGCGCCACCCTTGGCCTTCCGGTAAGCCTGCTCGTAATCAGCCAGCGAGGCGCCGGCCATCGAACGCAAAATACGGACTCGTTCGGCAATGGGTGGGTGAGTCGCCGTTAAACTATTGACCGACATACCTTTTTTCTGGAAAGGATTAATAATATACATCGGTGCGGTAGCCTGATTAGCCGCCTTAACGCCAACCTCCGAGGTGGCCAGCTTTTCCAGGGCTGAAGCCAGCCCTTCCGGATAGCGGGTGTACAGGGCTGCCGAGGCATCGGCCAGATATTCTCTCTTTCGGGAAACGGCAAAATAGATAAGCTGAGCTATAATCGGCGCCAGTATCATCAGGACAATAGCAACGACGATAATAATTAACTGTGCTGCCCCACCCCCACCGCCGGATGATGAGCTGCGCCTGCGGCCGCCACCGAAACCGCCAAAAAACATGAACCGCGAAGCGTACCATGCCAGAATGACGATGCTGCCGAGAAGAACACTGAGCAATACCATGAGCAGGACGTCCCGGTTCTTAATATGAGAGATTTCATGGGCCATGACCCCCTGGAGCTCATCACGGTTCAGCTTTTGCAGGAGGCCGGAGGTAATCGCCACCGTAGCCCGGTTCGGGTTCCGTCCCGTAGCGAAGGCATTCAACGCCGGGTCATCGATAATATAAATATCGGGCATCTTCTCTAGGCCGGAAGCAATTTTCATTTCCTCGACCACATGATAGAGACGAGGGTGATCGGCGGGCTTGATTTTCTTGGCTCCAGACATGGCCAGCAGTATGCTGTCCCCCTGAAAGAAAGCTACCAGGTTCATTATGCCCCACACTACCAGGGCAATAACCAGTCCGCCTGTCCCGCTATCAAGAAACAATACGCCCAGAAAGTAGCCGAGGACCAGCAATAACACACCCATCAGGGCTACCAGCACCACCGACTTTACTTGATTCGACCTGATTTGCTCCCACATAAGTTAAAGCTATTCCATTTTGGTGAGATTGACTTTGGGCGCTGCTCGCTCTGCCTCTGCCGTAACCTCAAAGAATTCGCCCGATTTGAAACCAGCCATATTAGCAACCATATTCGAGGGGAACATCTGCGTCTGGTTGTTGTACCTCAGAATGGAGTCATTGTAGTACTGGCGGGCAAAGCTTATCCGGTTCTCCGTCGAGGTAAGTTCCTCTTGCAGTGCCAGGAAGTTCTGGTTGGCTTTAAGGTCGGGGTACTGCTCTACAACGACCATCAAACGGGCGAGGGCACCACCAAGTTCGCCTTCGGCTTTACCGCGCTCGGCGGCACCAGCCCCGGCCGAGGAAGCCTGCACGGCAACATTACGAGCTTTAGTGACCGCCTCCAATGTTTCACGCTCGAATTTCATGTAACCCCGCACTGTTTCCACCAGGTTCGGAATGAGGTCATGCCGTCTTTTCAACTGGACGTCAATCTGCGCCCAGGCATTCTTGGTCTGATTACGCAACCTGATCAGACTGTTATAAGTCGCCCAGAACACAAGCCCTAAAATAACGATAATACCGATAATTACCCAGAGTGCTGCCATCGATTCACCTCCGTATTCATATCTCTGCTAACCGTTTGGTCCTTGTTCTTTGAATACTTCTGCCAGAAAATCACTAATCTGGCCATGCGAATGCGGTCCAGGTGGGGGTTCTGGTATTTGCCTGGCCAGTTGAGACACTTCCCCGCCATCAAACCACAGTCCATCTCCCCTGCGGCAGATATCGATGAGAATCTTTGGCCCCTCACCTACCATAGTTTTCTTCATCTGCTGCGAGCAAATAGGACACTTCCGCGGCTTTTCCGGAGTCCCGTGTTCGGCACTATCGAGCATATCGCTCACGAACTGGTGCGGTCTTTCCATATTCATGGACTCCAGTAAAAGCTCAAGCTCTCCCGCATCGAACCATACTCCCCGACAATTGGGGCAATAATCAAGCTCAATCTCTTCGTGCTCAACCACTATCATATCGTTCTTACATTTCGGACATATCATCTGTTTAAACCTCACCGGGGGCTATAAATTCAGTGTAAAGTCGCCAACCAGTTGTGTCAAGACGGCAATACTACCGGGCAGGGCATCGGCCAGCACCAAGTTTACATATTCATTGACCGGATGTTGCTAAAGTAGTAGAATGCAAGAAGTTTGCGCCAGACCATAATCACTTGTCAAACGGTTTGAGACGATAAGAACAGAAAAGGAAAATGCAACAGACGGCTAAACGCCCCCGGATTTTTTACGGCTGGTGGATAACACTGGCCAGCCTCGGTATTACTTTTATCGCGGGCGGAACGGGTTTCTACTCTTTTGGCATCTTGCTTAAGCCACTCATTGCCGAATTCGGGTGGAGTCGAGGCAGTGCTTCCGTAGCCCAGTCAATATATATCATTGTTGCTGCAGCCAGTGGCTTACTGGTCGGCAAAATGCTGGAACGCTACGGAGCAAAGATGACTGTGATTATCGGCGCCACGATAACCGGAATTTCGTGGTTCCTGCTTAGCCGCACGACCACTACCTGGTACCTGTACTCCATGTACTTCTTCGTTGGTTTTGGTCTCGGTATCGGCGGGCTGGTGGCTGTGGGTGTACTTATCGCCAACTGGTTTACCCGGAGGAGAGGTACCGCCCTGGGCATTGCCATGGCCGGTCTGGCCCTAGGTGCGGCTATCCTGGTCCCGTTGGTGGGATTTATCACCGAAAAGTATGGCTGGCGCATAGCCTATATTTTTATGGGAATAGCCGTATTTGCTATCGATATCCCTCTGGCTCTAATATTAAAAACGAAGCCAGAAGAAATGGGGCTATTGCCTGATGGTGAAACACGTTCGGAACTAAACACCGCAGCCATAAAGGCAGTCTCAAGTGCCCCGCCGAAACCGACCAGCCCTCCGAAGCGAGGCGGGATGCCTCCCTGGCTGACCAGCCTGCCACTATGGTTATTGTGCCTTAGTTTTACGCTGGCCCAGATTGGCGAAATAGCCATCATTACTCATGAGGCCAGTTTTTTCGTTGACATGGGTATTGCCGCTACGGCGGCAGCTTCCGCTCTTGGCTTCACCGGCGCCATGGGTGGAGTCGGCCGGCTTGTCTTCGGCTGGCTGGTCGACCGGATGTCCACCCGCTATGTCGTCCTATTGTCCTTCGCCATGCAACTGGCGGGTGTATTAATTCTGATGCAAACGCAGACCATGGCCACGGTCTGGCTGTTCGTATTCGTATTTGGGTTTTCCATGGGTGGCCTGGTCGCCTTGATGCCACTAGCCATCGTGGACCTTTTCGGGCGGACCAGCTTCGGCACAATCTACGGCTTCGTTCACTTCGTGGTAATCAGTCTTTCCGCAGCTGGCCCATCCTTGGCTGGGTTTATCTTCGATGCTACGGGGTCATATTCGCTGGTGTTCGTTATCTTCGCCGTAACGTACGCTGTTTCTCTGGTAGTTGTCTATTTCACCTGGGGCGCCGACCCCAGGCCGTTAAGGAACTTGAGAATATACGGGCGATAGAAGACTAGCTCCTGATGGCATCCAAAGCACGCCTTGCCGCTAACGGCACTTCCACCAGCGGTGCCGGGCCATCGAGCGCCACCACCACGGGCATCAGTATTTCTTGAAAGTCCTTTTTACGGGGAGGATGAGCCACAATGTGATGCTCGATTTCCGAGTCCCGGCCCGTCATGTGGTTCAATATATGGTGAGCACCTTGCCTCAACCAGAGCGATTGTGAGTGCCGCATAAGCGACCGCAACAAAGGCTCGAGGCCGCCAACTCCCATGGTAATTAGTCCCTCGGCTGCCAGCCAGCGGATATCAAATTCTCTATCGTCCAGGGCTTTAACCAAGGCCGGCGCCGCCTTTGGGCTGGCAATCTCGCCCAATGCTTTAGCCGCTTCCCACCTTACCCGTACATTCCGGTTGGTCAATCTCCTTATCAAATGCGGTATCACCACCTCCCCCATCACTACCAGAGAACGACGTACCTTCTGACGCACTTCACCATCATCACTGCTTAACCTAGCCAGCAGGGAACGAATTAGCAATTCTGACTCACTCGCCGGCGTAGCATCCTTCCTTTCACCCATAGTTTCCTCCTTATCTCCCTGATAAAATTATATGCCGTCGTATTTCAGATATGCAAGAGGAGATTTGTCTCTCTTCGATAGATTTCTTTTGCTTTCAACCCCGGTAATTTCAAATTCAGCTAATCCGTCATAAATTTGTTATTTTTTACCCCTAAATTTTATGATTATTTAACTTCACAAAGGTTAGACTTTGTCCAGGAAAACTTAATCGCAGGTTAACTATGCCCTATCACAACGGGTCACCCTACGCGAGAGAGAATTCCCTACCTTGGGAAGAAAGGAGGTAACTGAATGTCGCATGGCAAAGCTTTCATCACCAACCTGTCAGTTCCGATGCCGCTTCATCGTAAAGTATACCTTCTATTCCGCAATGCTTTTACCAAAATACGGAAACGGCAGACCTGCTGTGGCCATCCCGGAGAACCGGGTTGTTGACAATAACACAAGCCCTGGTCGAGGGCTAGAATGACAGTCGCTTGTCAATAAGGAATTTGTAACCTTTCTGCCGCGCTCTTTGACTTTATGATGAATTTAGGCTTAAAATCTCTAGCGAGGTTGCCTGAGGAAAACCGCCCTAAACTGATAGTCAACTAAACGTAACTGGGAAACGGAGGAGAACATGTTATACAAAACTATTTTAGTGCCGCTCGATGGTTCGGAACTTGCCGAATGCAGTCTGGCCCACGTACAAGCCGTGGCTTCAGGATGTAATGTGACCGATGTCATCCTGCTTACCGTGGTGGAACCCCTGCCTACCTACACCGTCTCGTCTTTTCTGGAAGCCGGTACCGCCGGCGGAGATATGCTCAAAAAAGCCGAAACTGACAAAGAAGCCGAAGCTACCCGATACGTCACGATGATGGCGGACAAATTGAAAGCTCAGGGCATCGCTGCCCGGCCGGTGGTTGTGTCCGGTAATGCGGCCGATACGATACTCGACTACGCAACCAACAATCAGGTGGATATGATTATAATGAGTACTCATGGCCGGTCCGGCATCAGCCGCTGGGCTTACGGTAGCGTCGCCGATAGGGTATCCCGCCATGCCGGGGTACCGGTGTTGCTCATTGCACCAGCTGGCTGCCGAAATATCTGAGCCAACCCAGCGTGCCTTCTAATTCAATTAACAAAGCGGCCATACGGCGCTATAATGAACTTTTGTTATGCGTAGGTACCTCGTTTTTTTCGTCGTCAGTCTGGCCCTGTTTCTGGCTTCGCTGAGTATGACCACCGTGTCCGTCGCTTTCCCGGTCATCACATCCGACTTTAACGTCTCGATAATACTGGCCGGCTGGCTGCTCAGTTCCTACCAGCTGGTGTCGGTTAGTGCCACGCCTCTTGCCGCCAAGATGAGTGAGAACTTTGGCAGGAAGTCCACCTTCATGCTATGTACTCTTCTCTTTACCCTGGGCTCCGTCCTCTGTGCTATTGCACCAAATATCAACTGGTTAATCTTCTTTCGGGTCATTCAGGGTCTCGGTGGTGGGGGTTCCTGCCCGCAGCCGCCGGAATTGTCAGCGATGAATTCCCCCGGTCCCGCCAGCGGGCTATCGGCCTCTTTAGTAGTATCTTTCCTGCCGGGGCCATCATCGGCCCTAACCTTGGCGGCTGGATGGTCGCATCTTTGGGATGGCAGTCCATCTTCTGGCTCAATGTACCCTTCGGACTGGTCATACTGATAATGGGACAGTTTCTTTTGCGCCGGGGCCGTCAGACCGGCAACCGGAGTATCGACCTTATCGGTACCGGCCTGCTCACCGTTTTTCTCACCGCCTTCATGCTGGCGCTTACCGAAGGAGGCAATCGTGGCACTGGAATACCCTGGCTACTGCTCGCCATCTTCATCGCCGTAGGACTGGTGGCCTTATTTTATTTTATCCGACAGGAAAAGAGAGTACCCGACCCCATTATCAACCTGGAACTCCTGCAAAAAAGACCATTTCTGGGTGCCAACATTTATAATTTAATTTACGGCGCCAGCGCCTTCGGAGTCTTCTCGTTAATTCCTCTTTATGCAGTTTCCGTTTACGATATGCCTACCTTTACCAGTGGCCTTATTCTAACACCACGGTCTGTCGGCATGGCTATCACTTCGGCCATCATGAGCTTCCTTCTGGTCAGATATGGCTACCGACGGCCGATAATAGCGGGGACACTGGCTATTGCGCTCAGTCTTTTCCTGCTTGCTCTTGAACTTTCCGGCATCAGTGTATTAGGTATTTCATTGAGCATAAGCGTGATATTAGGGGCCATCATGACCCTTTCCGGTATCGGCATGGGGATAGCAACGCCAGCCGCCAATAACGCCTGCATTGAGCTGATGCCGGACAAAATAGCCACGATTACCGGACTGCGCGGCATGTTCCGCCAGATTGGCGGCGCCGTCGGCATCGCTTTAGCTACAGTACTCCTCCATAATGGTACTGAGCCACAGCGGGCTTTCTTTTTTATCTTTGTGGGTTTCGGCGCCATCTTACTTCTAGCGTTACCGACTGTCTTTCTCATGCCACGTGGCCCCGATTCCACTCCCGCAACAGATAAAGCTCCCGGATTATCTCCACAACCTGACAAAGAATAAAGTACAATAGAGTCAGCAAGTCGGGAAGGTAATTGGCATGCACCGATTTTATGTCAAGAAGATAGACCGCGATTACGTCACTATCTCCGATGCCGAGCAACTGCATCACCTGAAAGACGTCCTGCGCTTGAAGGTAAATGATGAAGTAACTGTCTTTGACGGTGATGGTAATGAATGTGTTAGTCTGATTTCCGAAATGGACAAAACCCGGGCGGTGCTCGCCATCAAGGCAACAAAAAGCTCCGGGAGTAAACCGGTCAAAATCACGGTGGCTTGCGCCCTGCCCAAAAAGTCCGGGATGGACGAAATCGTGGATAGTCTGACGCAACTCGGCGTCGATACCATTATCCCGCTGGCAACAGCCCGCGTCATCGTCAAACTGCCGGAAAACAAAAAGGAAGCCAGACTCGAGCGCTGGCGGCGCATCGCCCAAAGTGCAGCCCAGCAGAGCCAGCGGAATGATATTCCCTTAATCGGACCCGTAACCAGCCTGGAAAAAGTCGTGGCACAGTCCCAGGTTTACGACCTTAAGCTTATCCTGGCAGTATATGGGGAAAGAAAACATATCACCGAAGCACTCGCCTCGGTAAAGCCAACCAGTATTCTGGTCTTGATTGGTCCAGAGGGAGATTTTACCCAGGAAGAAATCGGACTGGCGAAAAGTGCCGGTTTTATTCCCGTTTCTCTGGGTGACACTGTCTTACGCGTCAGTACGGCCGCTACCGCCGTTGCCAGCTATATCAAGTTCTGTCTGCTCGGGTAGTCCCAACCACCAATATCACTTCGCCAAAAGGCTATTTAACGTTAGAAATCCCGTCTGTTTCTTGATGATTTCCTCGTAGAATTCTCCCTTTCTCCAATACACTTTGTAGGCGTTGGCATCTTCTTTTGAGCCGATGACTCTATATTTATCGTCCATGACCTCGAAGGCGCAGCAGTCATCGATAGCCAATGCGACTCCCGATGTTTTCCTCATTAATGCTTTAAGATGCGGTTTTCTGTCTGCCTCGGTATTGTAATGAGGACAGCACAAGGCATCGATAAAATTTAAACCCGTAATCTTAATCAATCCGGCATTTGGATTGGCAAATTTTCTTGAATCGGAGCTACAGTATTTGAACCAACATATTGCTCCAGCACTAAGTCCAGACATTACTACACCTCTCCCGTAAGCTTCATGAAGGACATTATCTACACCAAGACCCCGCCATATCCTTAGCATCTTTAGGGTATTGCCACCACCGACATAGATAATGTTCGCATTAAATACCCTTTCCCTTATTTCCGAGATACCAGGTTTTTCTTTTATCAAAAATAGCGTATCAATAATACAGCCAAGGTCTTTTCCGAAATGGTTGTCAACCGCTTCCACATACGACTCAGCATCAGTGCTTGCTGTTGGAATAAAGAGCAGTCTCGGGCTATTACTCTCACTCAGTCTGACTATTTCTTTATCTATTTCGGTAGTTTCGATAGGTTGACCCAGGCTTCCAATGTGTCCTCCACCGATAGCAACTATCTTTCCCATTGCTCTATCCTTCGTAGCAGAATGACAAATAAAGAGATACTGCAATAATCAAAGGGATTTATACAACTAGAATAACACTTAGCCTAGGACCGCCAGCTACTCGTACTTCCTGGCCTTTTCCTCACCGCGCAGTACCTTCAGTCCCGCCTGTACAAAGACCAACGCTTCCTGTTCCGGGTATGTCTCGACCGGCGCAATAAACTTAACTCTCTCTTTTATCCAGTTGACCGCAGTTTTCGAATCCAGAATCTTACCGGTAAGGATGACGGCATCAACCTTACCCTTTAGCACGGTCGCCATCGCTCCGATGTCTTTGGCCGCCTGGTAGCACATCGCCTCCAGGTAAAACTTCGCCTTCTCATCGCCCTGATTTACTCTGTCCTCGACATCGCTGAATTTGTTCGTTCCCAGGTAAGCCACCATACCCCCCTCGCCTCTTATCAGCTTTAACATCTGTTCTCTGGTATATTTGCCGGAAAAGCACAGCTCGATAAGGGAGACTCCGGGTAAGTTTCCGCTACGCTCCATCGTGAACGGCCCTTCGTCCATGGCGCTGGTGGCATCGATAACTTCGCCACCCCTCACGGCGGCAACCGACATACCGCCCTCGAGATGAGCAACGACAAAATTTACCGTTTTGATATCTTTTTTCATGGTCACGGCCGCCAGTATCGCCACGGCCACAATATTCTGCACATGATAAGCCGGCCTTCTTTCGATTTGAGGAATACCTGTGACCTTAGCGATTGGCTCCAAATCACGAGCCGCGGTATGAGCAATGAAAGGGGGCGCACCATAGGCATCGCCGATTTCTTTCGCCAGCAAACCACCAAGGACGGAGGCATGCTCTACCCGCACCCGACCGGCCTTCACATCATCGACCATCTTCTGATTGACCCCGTAGGCTCCGCTTTCCTTCAGGCGAAAGCCACTCCGTCCCACCACGGCCGCCAAATCGCCTCTCTTCAACCCCCATTCGGCCACTTTTGCCTTGACGATCTCGTTCCGGTAGGGAAACTGGTCGATTATCTTCGTGAGTTTTCTCAGGTCCTCGACCGGGTGCACCATCCGTGCCGTCCTTATTTCCCTCTCATCCTCGAACAGGTTAATTTCTGTGCTGGTTGACCCGGGGTTTATCACCAAAACTCTGTGCATTACCGCCTCCGTACGCCTAACGAATCTCTTTAACAAGCACTTCGATACGGTGCAAAGCTTCATCAACGTCTTCCGCGCTAATCATACGGTGAGTAACCGCCCGGAAGCTCTGTCCGCCGAGATGGGTAAGCTTGACACCACGCTCGGTCGCCCGCTCAAGAAACTCAGTACCGGAAATAACTTCCGGAGACCGGAAAATAATAATATTGGTCGGTACTTCTTCGGGTGCGATGATACCCGGAATGCGGGCTAAGCCACGGGTAAGGCGCCGGGCGTTATCGTGGTCTTCCTTGAGACGGGTTATCATTGTTTTGAGGGCAACGATGCCCGCCGCCGCAATCACGCCGGCCTGACGCATCCCGCCGCCAAGCATCTTCCGCCATTTACGCGCCCGGTCAACACATTCGCCCGTCGAACAAAATAAAGAGCCGACCGGGGCGCTCAGTCCCTTGGACAAACAAAAACTGACCGAGTCCACGTCCTTCGTCAGTTCCCTGGCAGGGATACCTAAGGCAATGGCCGCATTGAAGATACGGGCACCATCCAGGTGCACGTGGAGGCCATGCCGGTGGGCGACTTCGGCGGCGACGGCGGTGTATTCAGGCGTAAGGACGGCCCCACCACAGCGGTTATGTGTATTTTCCAGGCATAGTAATGTCGTCGGAGGAAAGTGGATATTCTGGCCACGGATAGTCGCCTCAATCATCGTGGGGTCAATCTGACCCTTTTCATCGTTGGGAACCGTACGTATTACTACCCCGCCCAGGGCCGACGCCCCGCCGACCTCATACCAGAACGTGTGGGCTTCATTCCCGACAATAATTTCATCACCGCGGTGCGTCTGGGATAATACGGCCAGTAGGTTGCTCATTGTCCCGCTGGCAGTAAAGAGGGCAGCCTCTTTTCCCATCATCTGCGCGCCCAATTCTTCCAGAGCATTCACGGTGGGGTCTTCCTGATATACGTCGTCGCCAACACTGGCTTCAGCCATGGCCCGGCGCATCTCATCGGTCGGTAGAGTCACCGTATCGCTACGCAAATCGATAACTTTCACCATCACCTCCAACGGTTAGACGAGGCTTTTGACCATTTCCAGCGCCACTTCAGCCGGCCAGGCGACAACCTCTCTTAAATTACGCACCAGGTTGACGAAAGAGTGTTCGTCAGCCAGGTCGGATACCGCCCGAATGAGGACAAAGGGTATCGCATTGAGAACACACACCTGGGCTACCGCCGCTCCTTCCATCTCAACGCAGTCGGCATTGAATGTCCGCCACAAGTCCTGCTTCTGCTCGTTTTTAAAGATGGGCCGGTCACCCGTCAGTACCGAGCCGATATGTACTTTACGGCCTAAGCGCTCGGCCGACCGTACCGCCAGCGAGACCAGGGCCGGGTCAGCATGGTACCAGCAACGCGGCAGCATCAGAGAGTGGAAGTCCCATTCCATCGCCCGTTCCGAGACAATGATATCGCCGATACTCAGGCCCGGTCTGAGTCCGCCAGCGACACCAGCGAAGATAAGCCGCTCGACGCCAAAATGTTCCAGAAGAAACTGACAGGCCGTCGCCGCCCGCACCTTACCAACTCCTGACTGAACGATGACCACATCACGACCGGCGAACTGGCCGCGATAAAAAGTACGCTCGACATGTTGCTCGGTCCCCTTCAAGGTAATACTTTCGGCGATAAGCTTAACTTCCAACTCCATGGCGCCCATGAGTCCGATAGTTCCAGAATTCACCTGTTGCTCCCTTCAGCCTAGCAAAATCCGTGTGTCCTTTTGACCTTAAATACTTGAAAAAAATATATCACAATGAGTCAACTATTTCCGCAATTTTTTTATGGCCTCGACTATTTTCGGCAGAATTTCGCCGGTCTTCCCCCGTACCAGGTAGTCCGAAATACCGTCCTCGGTCAAAGGTGTCGGGTCGGCATTTATTTCGATGATGGTTACACCAATCCGTTCTCTAGCCAGACGCGGTAAAGCCGCAAAAGGATAGACGACCGCCGATGTCCCGCAGATAAGCATCAAGTCGCACTTCCCGGCTTCGGCGAGACTATTGCGGGCAACATCGGAGGGAATCGGTTCACCGAAGGCCACCCCGTCAGTTTTAACAATGCCGCCACATTTGGGACAGCGTGGCGGCAACATACCGGCCTCTCTCTCATCGTGGCCAGGTCGAATTCATCTTCGGCAAAGCGGGCCAGGCAGGAGACACACCTCAACTTCAACGCATTGCCGTGATATTCGAGGAGATGCTGTGTCCCTGCTTTTTCATGCAACCCATCGACATTCTGCGTAAGGACGCATTTGATGACACCTAGTTTCTCAAGGTCAACCAGGGCATAATGTCCGGCGTTAGGCGTTATTGTCCGGAAGTCACCCAGTAAACTGGGACTATTGAATCGCTCCTCCCACCACCCCTTCGGGTCTTCCAGGAACCGCTCGTAACTCCGGTATGCCCGTCTCTCCGCTTCCGGGTTTTTCGTCCACACTCCGGACGGGCCGCGGAAATCAGGAATGCCGGACTCGGTGGAAATTCCGGCCCCCGTCAAGGCAATAGCATACTTTGAATCGACTAAATCACGGGCGGCTCTTTCGATTAGTTGTTCCATTGCTTCACCTCTCGCTCAGCCATGGGCTTCGATAAACTTTTCGATTGCTTCGAAATACATCTTATGTCCGGCTGCCAGCAGGTCGTTATGCCCGGTACCACGGATAATGAGCAGCTTCTTGTCCCTGGCGGCTGAATTCCGGTACAGTTCTTCGGCTTCGTTTACCGGGATAATCTCATCGTATTCACCGTGGATAATCAGCGTTGGTTTAGCGACCTGTCTAATCTTGACTTTATTGAGGAATGGACTATTCTCATCAAGGACTCCCTGTTCGGCGATGTCCAGATACTCCCATAGCCGGCGGAGGTTATTGGCGGCACCACTCTCGATAATCAGGCCTCGAATATCATCCTGGTAATTTAAGGCAACCTCCAGCGCCGGCATGCTGCCCAGAGAACGCCCCATGATGAAAAGGCTCTGGCTGCACCTTTCTTGCCCGATAATTTTCTGGAAACTTTCGAAGACAAGGTGAGCATCATTTATCAAATTAGAGACGGTCGGCTTACCGCTACTCAGGCCGTAGCCCCGGTAATCGGCCACAAAAAGATTTATGCCACGGTCGTTATAAAAAGGGGCCATCGAATGATAATCAGCCACCGTCTCTCCGTTACCGTGGAAATAAAGGATGGTCGGGAATCCCTTGTCCTTCAGCCAGAAACCGCAATGGATTTTGACGCCTTCTTCGACCTCAATGAAATGGCCGGGAATATCCGGCAGCGCTACACTGTAAGCCGTCGAGTAAAAAGGAGAATAGACCAGCGGGAAGATGACTTCAAGAATTGCGGGCTGGTCCAGAGCCGATAAGTCCACCGGTGATTCGCCTCCTCGTACTTGGTCAAAAGGACTCTAGCCCATAATAACTCAGACAGGCCAACTTCTCAAATGACTTACTCCTCTATCCGCGGTTTGCTTTCTAAAGCAAAATGGGGGAAAATGTCAGTATCATTTTCAAATTAGGGGTGGGTGATGAAATACCGGAAATTCGGGAAACTGGACTACAGGCCATCGGCATTGGGTTTCGGAGCGATGCGTCTGCCCACACTTGATAGTAATCCGGGGAATATCAACGAGCCTGAGGCAATCCGGATGATACGCCACGCTATCGACCACGGTGTCAATTATGTGGACACAGCTTATCCCTACCATGCCGGGCGGAGTGAAGTATTATTAGGCCGTGCCCTGCAGGACGGCTACCGCCAGAAAGTCCACCTGGCCACCAAACTACCTTCATGGCTGGTCCAGTCAACGCAGGACTGCGACCGCTACTTCAACGAGCAGCTCGAACGACTGCAGACGGACAGGGTTGACTTTTATCTGCTGCACGGGCAGAACAAAGAGCGCTGGCCCGTGATGCGCGACTGCGGTGTCTTACGCTGGGCGGAAAAACAAATTGCCGACGGGCGCATCGGCCATCTGGGTTTTTCCTTTCACGATGAGTTTGATGTTTTCAAGGAAATAATCGACGCCTACGGCGGCTGGACTTTTTGCCAGATTCAATACAACTACATGGACGTCAATTACCAGGCCGGTACGCGCGGGCTCAAGTACGCCAGCGACAAAGGACTGGCCGTGGTCGTCATGGAACCGTTACGTGGAGGCCGGCTTACCAAAGGACCGCCGGCACCGGTCGCCAAGCTCTGGGCTGACGCCCCGCAAAAGCGGACACTGGCTGAATGGGGACTGCTCTGGGTCTGGAACCAGCCAGAGGTCTCCCTCGCTCTCAGTGGCATGAGCACCATGGAACAGGTCACCGAGAACCTGGCCATTGCCGACCGCTCCGGGCCGGGTACGCTCTCTGCCAACGAGCTTGAGTTTCTCGATAGAGTACGCGTCACTTATCGCGACCTCAGCCCAATTCCCTGCACCAGGTGCCAGTATTGTCTGCCCTGCCCCAACGGTGTGGAAATTCCGCAAATCTTCGACCTCTATAACAATGCCGTCATGTATAATGAGCTGCGCGTCCCCCGCCTGCACTACTGCGGGCCCAACGGGCTGAAGGAAGAGCAGCGGGCCGACCAGTGTCTGGAATGCGGTACGTGTGAAGAAGTATGCCCCCAGCAAATTCCCATCGCCGACTGGCTGAAGAAAGCCCACGAATTACTCGGTGCCAGCGATTAGCCCCTAAAGCTATTCAAGGGAAGTACCAGGGTGTCGCAGCGAAACAAACCGGAGTCCGTACCGTTCACCCTGAGCCTGTCGAAGGGTGGCGTTTCAACAAATAGGAAAGTAACACTATTTACGGGAGGTATCTAAGTTGATTATCGATGCTCACCATCACATGCTACCGCTCACTCTGGACAGGAACGCTATCCGGCTGGGGGCGGAAAACCACTATGCCTGGTACGGACGGGGCGCCCGCTCCGAGGGTGTGGACGTCAGTCTTGACGAAATCGAGCAACGGCTATTGTCCTGGTCACCCGACCCCCACGGCGAAAAACTACTCGAGCGAATGGCTAAAACCGGCATTGACGTCACCGTCCTCTGCATCGTGGACAACGTTGACCAAGGTTTTAGCGAGGAGCAAATCCTATCCATTAATCGCACCTGCGCTGACATCGCCCGGGAAAGCCACGGCAAGCTATTAGCTCTAGCCGGTGTCGACCCGCGGCGCCCGAAAGCCCCCGAACTATTGCGCCGCTGTATTGAAGACTACGGTATGAGAGGGTTAAAATGGCATCCCGATAGCGGCTATTATCCCAACAGTGAAGAGGCCTACGCCGTATTGAGAGTCGCCGAGAAGCTCGGCATACCGCTACTGACACATACCGGCCCCTTACCGCTGGGAGCGCATCCCCAGCCACGACGGTCAAAGTGCAGTCAGGCCAGTTTGCTTGATGACGTTTGCCAGGACTTCCCCGGCCTCAAGGTCATTGCCGCTCACATGGGCCGCTTCAACTGGCGTGATTGGGCGTCGCTGGCCCAGTTCCGCCGCAACCTTTATGGAGATTTAGCCATGTGGCAGATTATTGCGGTCGCCCGGTACGAACGTTTCTGTCGCGACCTGCGGGATATCATGGATATCGCTGGCAGTGACAGCATACTGTTCGGCAGCGACGGTCTCGGTTTCCCGGCAATGGTACCTAATGAACAGTTCATCCAGATTCTCCGTGACCTACCCCGCAAGGCACCACCCGGCATCAAATTCACCGAACAGGAGATAGCTGGCATATTAGGCGAAAACGCCCGCAAGGTCTTCGGGCTTTAGTCAAGCAGAGTTACTCTGACTTTCCACACGCAACAAAAGAGGGGACTTCATGATGAAGTCCCCTCTTTTCCCATTAGACCACTGTAACCGGGAGCAACTAAAGCCCGCTGGCCCGGTACTCACCCCAAACACCACGCAGCGTATCACACATCTCACCGACCGTGGCGTACGTCTTCACCACTTCTACCAGGACGGGCACCATATTGACCCCTTCTTTAGCGGCCTCTTTAAGCTGCTTGAGGCCGGCCTTGACCGCGGCATTATCTCTCTCTTTCCTTAACTTCTTGACCTTCTCCACCTGCCGTCGCTCTTCCTTCGGGTCAACCTTTCTAATCTCTATCCTGAGCGGCTCATCGGTAACATATTTGTTTACGCCGACCACTATCCGCTCGCCACTCTCAATCCGCCGCTGTTTCTCGTAGGCGGCTCGGGCAATTTCCATCTGCTGGAAACCCTGCTCGATAGCCGGCGCCGCGCCACCGATATCCTCGATTTTCTCGAACAGTTCCATGGCTTTGGCTTCCAGTTCATCGGTAAGCGATTCAATGAAATAGGAGCCACCCAGCGGGTCCACTGTGTTATAAGCTCCGCTTTCGTAAGCCACTATCTGCTGCGTTCGTAAGGCTACCCTGACCGCCTCGGCTGAAGGCAGGGCCAACGCCTCGTCGTAGGAACGGACAGTCCCGCCCGGCAGACCACCGAGTACGGAAGCCAGCAGCATGATGGTGCCGCGGATAATATTATTCAGAGGCTGTTGTGCCGTATAATGCCGGCCGGCGATAGCACCACCACCAAGATTAGGCGCCACCGTGCAGCCGAACTTCTCTTTCATTATTCGCGCCCACATCCGCCGGAAGGCCCTGAACTTGCATATCTCCTCAAAAAGGTCCATGCCGGAGCCGAGCCCTACGCTGAAATAAGGAGCAAACTCATTGGCCTTCCATCCCCGCCGGGCTAACTCTTCGTAGTAAGCCACACCATCAGCGATGGTAAAAGCCATTTCCTGCGGGGCGGTACCGCCCGCCTGCCTCATGTGGAGTCCGCAAACGGAAAGAGGGCGTGAACCCCTAATACCGTTCTGGACACAATACTCGACGGCATCACAGTTAAACTTAATCGATGGCTGGAGTGGGAAAATTTGCGTACCCCGGCACATAAATTCTTTGAGACAGTCGTTCTGTAGAGTCAGCCGCATGTCTTTGGTCGGGATACCGCGTTTCTGATTGATGGCGATGTTCCAGGACATAAATATCGGGCCGATGGCACTCACCACGCTCCCGACCCCGAACTTCTCGATGGGGATTCCGTCAAGCATCGTCTCCATATCGGCCAGAGAACTGATGCTTACCCCTTGCTTACCTACTTCACCAGCCGCGAAAGGATGGTCGGGGTCGTAGCCAATCTGTGCCGGCAAATCGAGGGCGGCACTTAGCACGGCTGCTCCCTGGCTCAGCAAATATTTGAACCACTCGTTAGTCGCCTCGGGAGTCCCGAAACCGGCATATTGTCCTCCCTCCTGCGGCCCGATACGGCGTGCCGTGGGTACCGGACTGCGGGTATAAGGGTGCTCCCCGGGATTACCCAGTTGCTTCTGGTAATCCCACTTGCCAAGGTCAGCCGGAGTGTAAACCGGCTTTATCGGTAGTCCCGAAGTAGTTGCTGTTGTATTTTCGGCCATTTCTTTTACCTCCTTACCACTAAATCAGCCAGCTTCGGCGAAATACACAAACACAAGAGGCTGTCAATCTACCTGATTAACTAACCTCGAGCATAGGCTATACCAACATATTCGGCACGGGGGTCCGAGCCGCCGTCCAGGCTACCATCCGCCCGTATTCGAGCCACCTGAGGGAAGGAACCGACCATTTGCTGTTCCACATGATGGCCCATCTTCCTCAGTGCCTCACATGTATCCGAGCGTATCGTCGTATCGGCAAAAACAACAGCACCCTGGCAATGGATACGCGGTGCCGAAACCGCCTCCACCGCCGTCATACCGAAATCAATCAGATTACAGATACTCTGCAGTACCGAGGTGATAATTATAGCGCCTCCGGGAGCTCCGGCAGTAAAAACCGGCTTACCGCCCTTAAAGACGATGGTCGGGCACATGCCGGTAGTCCTCGCCTTGCCCGGAGCAATCGAGTTAGCCCGGCCGGGCTCAACATGGAAGAATTTCATGGAATTGTTATACATGAAGCCGAGACCGGGAGTAACCACTCCGGAGCTATTGCCGATGGTGTGAGTGATATCGATAACATTGTTGGCTGCGTCGATGACGCACAGGTTAGTTGTGCCACCTTCCCCACCCACGTTCTTGGGTGGTCTGACCCGACCTTCCTTAATCGCCTGCTGTTTCTTCTTAGCATATTCCTTAGAGAGAAAAATACGGTCCAAGGGTACTTTGACAAAATCCGGGTCGCCGAGATATTTACTGCGGTCGCCGTACATCACCTGCATGGCCCGTATCAGTATATTCAAATGTTCAGGACCGTTATGGTCGAGTTTACCCAGAGGAAAGCCTTCGAGAATGTTGAGCAACTCAATGACACCCGGCCCTCCCCCCGGCGGCAGATTAGATGTTATCTTATAGCCGCGATAGGTAGTCATCAGCGGAGTATTTCTCCTCGGTTTGTAACTGGCCAGGTCTTGCTCGGTGATGTAACCTTTGTTTGCCTTGAAGTCTTTGACTATCGCTCTGGCCAGCGTGCCATGATAGAGAGCATCCGGCCCCTCTTTAGCCAGTATTTCCAGCGTCTTCGCCATGTCTTTGTTTCGTAAAAGTGCGCCCACCTGAAGAAATTTGCTGTCTTTACCGAGGTAAATGCGGCCACAGGCAGGATTAGCTTTCAGCTTGGTAATTGCATCCACCACGCCCGCCTCGCCCGGCGAATCCAGGAAACGTGTCAGGTGGGCAGGTACTTTAAAACCGTCCCTGGCCATTTTGATAGCTGGTTCGATAAGATCGCCCCATGGCATCGTGCCATAGCTCCGGTGAATCTCACTAAGTCCGGCAATTGTCCCTGGTGTCATGACACAGGTATGGCCCATCTGGCTGCGGTCGTCGTCGAACATGCTATACCATTTAACGGTGCTATACCCCTTAAAGTCCTTCATCCACATATCGGGTCTGGCTTTTGAACCCGCCCGGGCATGAAAGTCGATAATGGTATTTTCTCTGGTCGCCGCCACGTAAACATTGGCCGTTCCCATACCACCGGGGCTGCCCATAAAGGGGTCAACGACCATCTGCATGAAAGCGGTGGCAATAGCCGCATCGAAAGCATTGCCCCCCGTCTCAAGGGCTCTGGCTCCGGCCTCGACGGCTCTGGCTTGCGGAGCGACGACTACACCTTTCACCTCTGCTCACCTCCAGCGATGGCAGGGATACCCCCGCCTTCTCCGTGGCTGCTATTATAGCACAATTACCCTATCTAAAAAATAGACTAACATCCGTTCCCGTTACATTAAAAACCGTAGGACAAGACAGGCTATTGACAGAAACAATACTCAATGCTAAACTATGCCAGTTAAACTAAACCTAAACTAAACCATAGTATCCATAATTTAGCGTGGTAGGAAGTGAGGAGCGACACGAATGGGTCGACTTCTTTTGGTGGGCTGGTACTCTGTTGTCGGCGAGGCCCACCGGAGAATGAAAGCATAAACAACCCCTGTTACTTAGCTATTCGGTGGGGTGAGGAGGCGTCTGCAGGTCTAACCCCCACATTTATCTCCGTCCACAATAGCCTGTTAAGTTTGCAGGTAAGTCAGAGCCGTTTTGGAAATTAAAAGGAGGTGCAGATGAAAGGTAAGGCTACCTGGTTATTAGTCTCTTGTCTGATTGCGGCTATCCTGTTAATCGCGTCTTGTGCCGCTCCGACAACCCCGACCACTCCAACCACACCAACCACACCCACAACACCCACAACCCCGACCACTCCAACCACTCCAACCACACCCACGACACCTACGGGTCCCGAGATGGTCAAGGTCACTCTGACCAAGCTCGATGGGACCAAAGTCGAAAAGACGTTGGAAAAGCCCCGGTATGGCGGAAGAGTCAACATCGTTCTACCGCTGAGTCAAACTTACATGAACTTCGATGACGACTATTCGCCGCCATTCAACTGCCAGTCCCTGCAGGTGACCAATGAAGACCTGGTGGTGACCGACTACTCGAGGGGGCCGACGGGCACCGATGAGACCCAGTTCACCGTCACCACTTTCCAACAATCCATGTTAGTTGGTCGTCTGGCCGAAAGCTGGGAGTTGCCCGACCGGAATACTTACATCTTCCACATCCGCCCGGGCGTCCACTGGGCGCTCAATCCCAAGAGTGAGGCCAGCCGCCTGGTCAACGGTCGTGAGCTGACGGCCGAGGACGTCGCCTATTCCATCAATAAGGGCTTCACCAATCCGACGACCTACGCCCTCTACCAGTACATGCCGCAGTGGTTCGTTTCAGTCGAAGCCACCGATAAATACACGGTGGTGCTCAAGGGTAATGACGAAAGCGTCACCAGGACCGCCTCGGTCTATGAGAACGTGACGGACCTGTACCACATCAAGCCAAAGGACGTGTTAGAAAAGTACGGCAGCTTGCAAGACTGGAAGAACAGCGTCGGCACCGGGCCCTACATGCTGGTTGACTATGTTCCCATGAGTTCCTACTCCTTCGACCGTAACCCCAACTACTACATGAACGACCCGTTCTTCCCCGAGAACCAGCTCCCTTACCTGGATGGCTTCAAGTGGCTGATTATCCCCGATGCCTCAACCCAGCTAGCCGCCATCCGGACGGCTAAAATTGATGCTACTTACCAGCTCAGCCTGGATGACTGGCAGGGCCTGGTAAAGGATGTCCCCGACATACAGTATTCGAAAGGTCTGTTGAGCAGTGCCCACATGGTTGATGTCCGGGTGGACAAGCCGGAGCTACCCACCTACAAGAAGGAAGTCCGCCGGGCGCTGTCGATGGCCATCGACTTCCAGTCCATCATCGACGATTATTTCGATGGTGAAGCGAATCTGATTGAGTGGCCGATGACGACCATCTATCCCGATTACTACATTCCTTTCGACCAATTACCTGCCAATATCCAGGAGCTTTTCTCCTATAACCCGGAGAAGGCCAAGCAGCTGCTGGCTGATGCCGGCTATCCCAACGGCTTCACCACGTCAATACTTACCCGGTCAGTTCTTGTTGATGAGTGCGCCATCATCAAAGACTACTGGTCGAAGATTGGTGTCACCCTGAACCTCGATGTCAGGGAAAGCGGCACTTACACCTCGATGGGGCGTGCTTTCACCCATCCCGAGCAGTACTACGGCAGCAAGGGACTCGGTGGTGCCCTGAAGGTGACCAGCCTGCGGTCGGTTACCTCCGGGAACTACGGCCGGGTCAACGACCCCGTGATCGATGATTATTACAAGCAGGCCTGGGAATGGGAGACGCTGAAGGACTCCTCGCTGCGTGTCAAGCCGCTCCAGGAGATGTGGAAGCATGCCATGGACAACGCTTACCTCATTGTCTTCCCGCAACCCTACGTTTACAACGTATGGTGGCCCTGGATAAAACAGTATAATGGTGAGACCTACGTCGGCTACTACGACCTCACCCCCCAGAACTACTTCTGGGTTGACCAGAACTTGAAGAAGACGATGGGATATTAACCGGGAATACCGCAACAAGAAACGTTGGAAGGGATGCCACGGAATTCGTGGCATCCCTTCCGTTTTATTGTTACCCCACCCGCGCCTCCAGGCAGGCTACATATTGACCTCGCCCTGAACAATGTCTATAGTAGATATAGTACCATCCCTCGCACAGGAGGTTGGATGAAACGTATTGCTGTACTGACCAGCGGCGGTGATGCCCCGGGCATGAATGCCGCCCTCCGGGCCGTGGTGCGTACCGGGATTGATAAAGGCTGGACTGTTTTCGGCGTCCGTCACGGCTACCAGGGACTCATCAACGCCAACTTCGTACCTCTCGGAGCCCGCGACGTCGGCGGTATCATCCAGCAGGGCGGCACGATACTGGGCAGCAGCCGCTCTCCGGAATTCAAAACCCAAGACGGGCGTCTCAAAGCACTGCGAGCCCTCCAGCAACAAGGTATTGAAGCCCTCGTCATTATCGGCGGCAATGGCTCCCAAACCGGAACCTATGAATTATCCCGGATGGATTATCCCGTAATCGGTATCGCCTCGACCATCGATAATGACCTCTACGGCTCTGACATGACCATCGGGGTTGACACTGCCTTGAACATCGCACTGGAGGCAATAGACCGGCTCAAGATTACGGCCTCGTCACACCAGCGCGCTTTCGTTCTTGAAATCATGGGGCGTAATTGCGGCTACCTCGCCCTGATGGCTGGCATCGCCGGCGGTGCCGAGTATGTCATTATTCCAGAAATAAAGACTGACCCGGAGACAATCGCCAGCCGGTTGCGCGCCGATTACCGCAAAGGCAAAGCCCACGCCATTGTCGTTGTCGCTGAAGGCGCCGAATACAATGCCGAGAAATTACAGCACTATTTTGCCGAACACCACGAGCGGCTGGGGTTCGAGGTAAGAATAACTATCCTGGGGCATGTCCAGCGCGGTGGTGCCCCCAGCGCCTTCGACCGCCTGCTGGGCACACGGATGGGTGCCGCCGCCACCGAACATCTGGCGCGAGGCGAGCACGGGGCACTGGTGGGTTTAATTGACGGCCAAATCGTAACGACGCCGCTCACTGAAGTAGTGGCCAATAAGAAACAGTTAGACTTGAATCTGCTGGAACTGGCACGGGCCCTCAACAAGTAGTCTGTTGGTCGCCGGGCATCCTGCTCTCGTTCAGATATACAAAGGCAGTTCATCGCTATTCAACTACTAAAGTACCTTGGCGACCGTCTTCCCAAAACCATACCAGCCACTTGATTACGATTGCAACGAGTGGTAGTATTTGTCGCAGGTGAATCAATGTCACTGCGTACGAAGACGATACTAATCATCTGTGTCACCGTGATCGCCGTGCTGGGCGCCGTATACGGCACTTCACGGTTTACCCTCCTGACCGGCCTGTCTCGTATCGAGCGTTATGAGACCGAGAAGAGCGTCCAACGGGTACTCAGCGCTTTGGCCCAAACAGTCACCGAATTGGAATCTTACACGGCCATCCGGGCCGCGCGTGATGATACTTATACTTTTGCCGGAGATGCCAATACCGATTATGTGCAGCGGAATCTTACCGATTCGACATTTATTAAGCTCAGAATCAACCTGATGCTCTTCGTCGATACTTCGGGCCAGGTTATTTTTGGCAAAGCCTTTGATTTAAACAACCAAAAGGTGGTACCCGTACCTCCACAATTACTGGATGACTCAGCGCGTAGCCGCTTGCTAGGAAGCCTGCCCGACAACATAAGCAGTGCCTCAGGGATAGTACTCCTTGATGGAAGCCCGATGATAATTGCTTCTCAGCCTGTCCTGCGTAGCGATTACACCGGACCGGTACGCGGGACACTCATCATGGGACGCTATCTGGATTTGGCGGAATTAAGTCGCCTGGCTCAATTGACGCTTTCCGCAGTTACTATGCTACCAGCGGACAACGTTGCCGAGGCTGACTTCCGTAATGCCTTGCAGTCTCTGTCAGCCGGAACACCTATTTTCGTTCAAACTCTCAGCACCCAGGACATCGCTGGCTACACCTTGCTCAAGGATATCACCGGAAGTTCGGTCCTGATATTGAGGGTAGATGTGCCCCGTGACGCTTACCTCCTCGGGCAGACAGCCGTCGTTTATAACATTCTGTCTATACTGGTAATTGCCTTGCTGGCGGCAGCCATCGTTATCTTTATCGTGCAAAAGCAGATTATGTCCCGATTTGCCACTATTCTAAATGGTCTCAACCGGATTACCACTACCGGCAACCTTTCGACACGCCTCTCCATCCCCGGCAATGACGAACTGAACCTGGTGGCCAAGACGACGAACGGGCTGCTGGCATCGCTGGAAGAATCCACCATCGAACTGCGCGCCCGTGAAGAACGCTACCGCCTGCTCGTGGAAAATATGCGCGATATCATTTTCACCACCGACCTGAACTTCAACTTCAGCTACACCAGCCCTTCCATCACGGAAGCGACGGGCTATACCGTCGAGGAGATGATGTCTAAATCTTTTGTGCAATTATTGACCCCGGCTTCTCAAGAAATCGCCCGGAAGTCTTTCGCTGAGGATATCAACCTGGAACGTACCGAGAAGAATCATACCCCGAGGTCTCGCACGCTGGAACTTGAAGTGATGTGCAAGGATGGCTCCCCGAAATGGTTTGAAGTTAAAGCAGGTTTTACGCGGGGTGCCGACGGCCAGCCCAGCGGGACATTAGGAGTGGCGCGTGACATTGCTGAACGTAAAGCCGCCGCGGAAGCCCTGGAACAACTGTATCAGGCGGAAAGATACTTCCGGAAAGAACCGCAGGCCGAGATAACCAAAAGGACGGAATATACCCGGGCGCTGGTACACGAGTTAAAAACGCCGATTACACCTATCATCGCTGCCGCCGAACTGCTCCAGGAGCAAGTAAAGGAAGCTCGCCTGAGTGCACTGGTCGATAGCATTTACCGGAGTGCTGCCAACTTGAACCGCCGCATTGACGAACTGCTTGACTTAGCCCGGAGCGAAGTGGATATGCTCCGCATTTTCCCCGAGCCGATGAACCTCACAATACTACTCCAGGAGATCGTCGGTGAAACGACACCGTTGGCTTCGCATAACAACCAGTCCTTAATCCTGGACATGTCCCCGTCACTGCCCTCGGTAATGGCAGATAGGGACCGTCTGAGGCAGGTCATATTGAATCTGCTCAACAATGCCTTCAAATACACTCCGACCGGAGGGCAGATTACCCTTTGTGCCCGGCAGGACGGCAATAATCTAGTTATTGCTATCAGTGACACCGGCCGCGGCATGACCGAAGAACAACAAAAACATCTGTTTGACCCGTACTATCGCTTCGACGACGACCGGGAGCGGCTCAGTGGATTAGGCTTAGGCTTAGCTCTCGTGAAAAAAATAGTGGAACTTCACCAGGGACACATCTGGGTAAAAAGCGAGCGTGATAAAGGTAGTACTTTCAGCTTCTCACTACCATTAGCCCCGGCCAGCAGCCAGGGAACTGCCAGCAAATCAGGAGGAAAGACATGAAGGTTCTCATTATTGAGGACGAGCGAGAAATTGTCGAGGTTCTTTCCGTCGCCTTCCAGATACGCTGGCCCGAAATTGAGCTGGTCTCCACCAGCTTGGGAGCCAAAGGAGTCGAGCTGGTGGATAATGAAAATCCAGACGTTGTCATTCTTGACCTCGGGCTGCCTGATATTTCCGGCTTCGAGGTCCTGAAGCAAATCCGTGTCTTTTCGAATGTTCCAGTCCTCATTCTGACAGTTCGAGGTGATGAAAGTGATATTGTCCGGGGCCTGGAGTGGGGAGCCGATGACTACATGGTCAAACCCTTTCGCCAGCTGGAGCTCATGTCACGCATACAGGCCCTGACCCGCCGGGGTAGCGCTGCGGCCAGCCAAAACCCTCTCATGTGCGGGCAATTCCGCTTCCTGCCGGTTACCCGGCAACTCTTTAAAGGTGAGACAGAAATAAAAATCACGCAAACTGAAGCTAACATTCTGGAGCACCTGATGGAAAATATCGGGCAAGTAGTAACCTACGCCGGCCTCTCCGAAGCCGTCTGGGGTAGAGATTACCCGGACTCTATCGATGCTCTCCGCGTCCACGTTCGACGGCTGAGACAAAAGATTGAGAAAGACCCTGACCACCCGAAGCTTATCCTTACCCGCTCCGGTGTAGGCTATTCTCTAGCCAAAGAAGAGTAAAATAGACCGTCCTCCCAATCCTCTTCCCACACAGCCATCTCTACCCGGATATCTGTATCGTACCATCGGTAAAGACGGCCACCTTGGTGCCGGCGCTATGCCATTGCTGGAGAGCACTGATAACATCGTCCCATTTACTCATGAGCCGGACTTTACCCTGGTCTTGTTCCACAAAACGGTCTATCGTTCTCAGTTCGGTGAATTCGGAATAGACGATAACATGGTTAATATACTCCGGTATTGCCAGACGTGCCTGCGTACGGCCTCCGATAGTCTGGCCGTGGCTGCCACTCAGGTAATGATAGACCCAGCCCAGCGGTGAGCTTACGATAAGCACCAGGTCACCACCCTTACGACTGACATGCGGTAGAGCGGTCTGCAGGGCATGGTAAGCCTCGTTACCCTTACAATAAGCATTGGTGATGACGATATCGTTATCCTGCGGGCCATCAACCCGATAGTGCGTCTTAGCTTCTTTGACACCCGCCCAGTAGGCTGGCTCAAGGCTGCCGGCGTAGATGGCGACCGGTTCTCCCCAATGGTTCATCAGGCAATTGACAATGAAATCTAGACCGGCCATTTTGGCCATCTCGATAGCCTCGAGAGTCATCGGGTTAGCATCGACGAACCCATAGTTGAAGCTGGCACCGGATTTTCTTCTTTCCTCCCGGAAGGCTTTATGGGTCAGGCCGTGATGCGTTGCGATAGCCTCATAAGAAGAAACGCCCGGCATGATAATTTTCCCACCTCCGCCAAAGCCGAAGGAAGCGTGCGGCACAATGCCGCCGATGCCTATCTTGAGGTCGGCGGACATTACCTCGGTACTTACCTCGACTTTGCCACCATAACTCGTCTTCCCCAGATAAGTGCAGTTCATAAAAGGGACGTGATTATAGACCGGGAAGCGGTTCAGGATTTCTCCGCCCAGCTTCTTCGCCAGGTCGGCGCGGTCCCATGCCTGATGAGCCCCGACGGCGCAAATAAACTCTACCTGATTATCGGGAACACCGGCTTCCTTCAGCTCGTCCAGGACCGCCGGAGCGAGCCGGGAAACCTGGGTGGCGCGCGTTAAGTCATCAAACAGGATAACCACCTTCTTTTTGTCTCTCGCCATCTCTCTTAAGCGCGGCGAACCGATAGGGGAAGCAATGGCCGCTTTAATCTGCTCGTGGGTCATCACGGGACGGTCAGCCCCGGCAATTTTATAGACCGTCGCCGGCCACTCGTCAGGCAAGGGATAATCAATCTCTTTCGGGTCGTACCACTGATACGCCGGTAGTTTAATAACGTTAGCCATGCTGTTACCTCCCGCTTATGTATCGGCAATTGCCAGCGTATCCATCAGTTCGGAAACTCGCTCCACCGACTCCAGTTTCATTAGCAATTCTAAGACTCTGTCCTGCTTTCGGGGAGTGAAAACCAGACGAGCACAATCGCGAAACTTGGCCGCAACTTCAAGGTCGCTCATCGGATTATCCGGCTCGCCTTTACCCAGGGTGACAGTCTGACGGAGCTCGTCACCGTTACGGAGTTTGATTAATACCTCCTCCGGTTCTGTCATGGCATCCCCGACTTTAGTGGTCGTTTTACCGGCATGGTTGTATCTCACTTTAGTCATAAGAGTCTGCACGTCAGCCCGGTTGACTCTGGTTTCGGTAAATTGCTGCAGCCCCATCTCCCGGTCGAGAAGGGCTACCGCCATGCAGTATTGCATGCTGAACTTAGCCTCGGCGCCGGTCTTCGGAGAAGAATAGAGCAGAAAAGTAGGTATTAACGGACTGGTCTGGCAGATAACTTCAGCCACATCATCGGCGATAATCCGGTGTTTATTCTCGAGATAGAGCACGGCATCGATGCAGCGGTGGGCGAAGCGACAGCAGGGATAAGGCTTCAGCGTCAGACCGTTCTCGATAATATCGAAGGGACGGCCCAGATTTTGCGCCATTCTTTCGACGTCATCACCACCACCCATCAGCCGGGCAAAGCCCATCGGTGCTTCCAGGATATTAGCTTCGGCAGTAAATCCTTTTTGGGCCAAGCTGGCCGCCATAACGCCATTATAGGCCGCTTTACCGGCATGCAGCGGCTTGGTCATCGTCCCGAAGTTTTGTCGCGTACCGGATGCCATTGACGCCGCTATCCCCAGTGCCATTTGCGTTTGCCTTACATCCAGCCTGAGCAGATTGGCCGCTGCCGCCGTCGCCGCCATCGTGCCCAGCGTTGCCGTGGCGTGCCATCCGGCCTCGTAATGTCCTTTCAGTCCCAGCGATATCTTGGCCCCGACTTCAATGCCGGTAAGATATGCGGTGATAATTTCTTTACCGGAAGCATTCTTTTTTTCACCCAGGGACAGCACTGCCGGCAGCACGGCTACCGAAGGATGTCCATTCCACGTCCAGGAAACGTCATCGTAGTCCAGCACATGGGCGATAACGCCGTTCAGCAAAGCCGCCTGAGGCGCCGAGGTCTTGAATTTCCGGGCAACTACGGTTGCCTCGGCAGTGCCCCCTATATCGTTCAGGTATCCCGCTACGATATCAACCGCCGGCTCGACGGAACCGGCCAGGGCAACGCCCAGACAGTCCATGATATGCTTCCTGGCCAGTCTGACAGCTTCCTGGGGAAGGGCTTTATAGTCCATATTAACATTAAATCTGGCTACCGTCTCAGTTACCATTCACTTCTCCAATGGTATCATCCCCTCAAACAATATCAGTAGTTGTCAGAAGTCCCGAAGCTTCGGGACTTATTCTTATTTCCCCTCCCCTGGAAGGAGAAGGGGTTAGGGGTAAGGTCGTACCAAGAAAAAATGTCTTCTAAATAATAGATACAGGAGAACCCTATTTCTCCTTACGCACGTGTTTCCTGGTCTCTTCAGAATGCGCCTCCTGTTCTTTCTTTAGACTCGCTATCTTATCTTCGGAATAACCGAGAACTCTACCGAATATTTCGTCGGTGTGCTGCCCCAGAATGGGCGGCGGTGAATGTTGCCCTTTTAGAGAAGGCATCTGGACCGGATTACCCGCCACTTTAATAGCCCCGCCCAGGGGATGTTCCATATTTAATATCATGTTCAGATGGTTAACCTGAGGGTCGGTAATCACTTTATCCACTGTGTTGAAAGGCCCGGCGACGATGTCTTCGGCATAGAAAATATCCAGCCATTCTTCCGTAGTGGCGCTTGCCAGACATTTCTCCATTTCCCGGTCGAGTTCCACCCGGTTATTCAGACGATTTTCCGCTTCGGCAAATCGGGGGTCGTCAACCAGCCACTCTGCACCGACGGCCCGGGCGATGCGGGGCCAGCACGGCCCCAGCACAACGTAGCTGTCTTTCGTCTTGTAAGCCCCATACGGGACCGTGAAAGGATAACCGGAACCCATCGGCTCGGGTAAAATCCCGGAGCACGTATAGTAGCTGATATGGTAGCCCATCAGAGCTACGCTGGCGCCCAGCAATGAAACATTAACGTTTTGCCCTTTCCCTGTCTGCTCCCGTTCGTAAAGAGCCGATATCGTACCGATGACGGCATAGAGGGCATTGGCTAAATCGGACATGGCCGGGCCGGGTCTAATCGGCCGCCCGCCCGGCTCGCCGGTAACACTCATGATACCGCTGATACCTGAGGCCGTTGATTCGACCTGGGGACGGTCGCGCGAAGGCCCGGAAGGTCCCATCCCCGTGATATTAACGCAGATTATCTTTGGGTTAATTTTTTTGAGAGAATCGTAGTCCGCTCCCAGGCGGGCCATGACGCCGGGCCGGAAATTGTTGATGACGACGTCCGACTGCTTGACCAGGTCGTAGAAGGCCTCTTTCCCCGTAGCCGTCCTCAAGTCAAGGACGATACCCTTCTTATTCCGGTTCCAGCTTAAAAAATGGTTGGACTCACCTTTGTGGTTCGGGCCGACGGTAAGACGGCTCAAATCTCCCTGCGGCGGCTCAATCTTGATTATCTCAGCTCCCAGGTCACCCATCGTCATCGAGGCCACCGGCCCGGCAAGATAGTTTTCCAGGGCCAGTACCCTTATTTTAGATAGCGGTCCTTCCATTTCTCTCCTCCAATCGCTGGAATTAGAGCCGGCCGTAAGCGGAATATTCGCCAAAGACTTCTTTCAGCGTGCCGCAAATCTCGCCGATAGTCGCGTAAGCCTTAACCGCCTCGATAGTCAGCGGCATCAAATTGATTTTATCGTTTCCGGCAGCTTCCTTTAGTTGGGTGAGAATTCTCTTGACCCGGCGGCCATCCCTCTGTTTTCTTACTTTGCTTAATTTTCTCACCTGTTTGGCCTCAGCCCGGGCACGCTTCACGGGGTCGTAAGGGTAAGGCACCATGCGGTTAGGCAGTACATCTATCTCCTGCTCTCCGGTAAAAGCATTCACCCCGGTAACCGTCTCCTCGCCTGTCTCTAGCTTCCTCTGAAATTCATAGGCTTTCTGAGCGATGGCACTGCTCATAAACCCGTTCTCAATGGCACCCACGGCCCCGCCCATACCATCTATCTTCTCGATTAAACCCCAGGCTTCTCCTTCTATCCGGTTGGTCATGGCTTCGATGTAATAAGAGCCGGCCAGCGGGTCGGTTACTTCGCTGAGTTTAGCTTCGTAGTGTATGATACGGGCGGCATCCTCGGCCAGTTGCTGTGCCTCGATACTCCAGCCCAGTCCCAGCGGCTCGTCGTACGGAGGTTCCACCGACGGAATATAACCGGCCAGTGCTCCCGCTACTCCACCGATAACAGCCCGGGTCAGGTTATTCAGGGGACGCTGGGGCGTGGCTGTCCAGCAACCCGTCATAAACCCACCGGCCTCCCGCAAAGTCCAGTTCCTCGGGTTTTTACTTTTAAATCTGTCCCGCATTATTTTTGCCCACATCCGGCGACTGGCCCGGCGAGCACATATTTCCTTCAGCACTTCCATGCCGCCGCTGAGAGTGTTGAAGGTAAACCGGGGGACAAATGTATCCACATCCAGGCCCGCAGCTACGCCCAACTGTAGATAAGCCATCGCATTCGCCATGGTAAAAGCCAGAGCCTGCACGCGGCTCGCTCCGGCTTCCCTCATGTGATAGCCGGAGATACTGATTGGATTAAGCGACGGCAAATGACCGGTACAAAAGACAATAATGTCTCTGGTCAGGCGCAAAGAATGTCGCGGCGGGAAGATGTAAGTGCCGCGGGCAATATATTCTTTCAGGATATCGTTTTGCAGGGTCCCCCTGAGTTTATTCAGGGGAATGCCTCTTCGCTCAGCAAGGGCGATATAGGCCGCCAGAATGACGTTCGCCGGTGCGTTAATCGTCCAGTTAGAGGCTATCTTATCGAGATTATTTCCCCCCTGAAAAGGTTCGTAGATTACAGCAAAATCGTCGAGCGTATCGAAGGCAACACCAGTTTTCCCCACCTCGCCCTGAGCCTGAGGGTCGTCCGAATCCAGGCCAATCTGCGTGGGCAGGTCGAAGGCAATATTCGGGCCGCCGGTCCGGCCCCGCTTAATCTCGCTGCGATAATAGTCCCGCGTATCTTCCGCCGTTCCGTAGCCCAGGTAGCGCCCGGCCCTGACCAGCCCACCCCCACCACCGATATGATAGCCGCCGGTTACCGGCCCGCTGCCCGGCACCTGGCTGGGATAGGCACCAGCCGTAAAAGGGTATTGTCCGGGGAACCCAACATCATCCAGAAAATCGGAATCTGCAATGTCTAGCGGAGTGTAAAACTTGTTGGGGCTTCCCTTGGCGCCAAACCGGTCGAGGGACTGTTTTAGCGGCCCTTGCTCCCACTCTTTTCGCTGCCGCTTTACTTCACGCAGACGTCCTTTATCAAACATTCCGGGCATTTTGCGTCCTCATCCCCTTTTTGCCGACCTCAGTTTAAGCACTGAAATTATACAACTTACCTCTATTACCGTCCAACTTCCATCTCCTTGCCCTTTCCCTTACACGTCCAAACATTTGACATCGCCTCATTTGTATGGGTAAATATAAACGATTCCTCAAAATGTGACCCTTAATTGACTCACAAAATTCGCTATGGGAGTGAAATATGAAAAGTGCAAGCGAAATTTTCAAACTGACCGACAAAGTAGCCATCGTCACCGGCGGCTCGAGGGGGCTGGGTGAAGAAATCGCCATCGGTCTCGGTGAGTCTGGTGCCAAGGTCGTTATCACGGCACGCCGTGATGAATGGCTGGTACCAACCTACGACAAAATCAAGCAACTCGGTATCGACTGCCTGGCGGTAAAGGCCGATGTCAGTGACGTCGAAGGGGTCAAACAAATCGTCACGGAAACATTGCGCCAGTGGGGGAAAATAGATATTCTCGTCAATAACGCCGGGATATCCTGGGGGGCATTACCGGAAGAGATGCCCCTCGACAAATGGGACATGGTAATGAACACCAATGCCAAGGGGACTTTGATTTGCAGCCAGTTGGTGGCCAAAGAAATGATGAAAAGTGGTGGCGGCAATATCATTAATGTTTCTTCCTCAACCGGGCTATTTGCCGTTGACCCCAGGGGGATGCAGGCTATCGGCTACCAGGCCAGCAAAGCGGCGGTAGCCATCATGACCAAACAGCTTGCCGTGGAATGGGCCAAATACAACATTCGCGTGAACGCTATCGCCCCCTACTTCTTCAAGACCCGCATGACTAAAAGCCTACTCGAGAAGACGGAAAAAGAACTGCTTCAGTTCGTTCCTATGGGCCGGTTAGGACAGGAAGGCGAACTGAGAGGGACGGTCATCTTCCTGGCCAGCGAAGCGTCCTCCTATATCACCGGTCAGGTTATCGCCGTCGACGGCGGCCAGACAGCCTGGTGATGTCGCAGTTAACGTACCTTTTCTCTTTTGGGTTTTAGTCCGCAGTCGGTTATCTCCAGGAACCAGCGGCATTCTCTTAATACCTTATTCGCGGCGGTGATTTCTATTCTCTTTTGAAAGAGAGGCCCGTCAATCACCAGGGTGTGATATTCACCGGCTTCCCCGCAGGCGGTGACACCCGGCAGTTTGGCCAAATCGGCCAGAAAACCGGCGTCTAGCTTCCGTCCTAGCCATTCCTCACCCAGCACATCGGCGCGGGTTGATACTACCACCGCTTCAAAGCCCAGGTCGATAAATTCTTGAAACAGGGCCTTTTGATTCTCCTCCCAGAGCGGTAAATGGGGCGTCATACCTGTCTCGGCGCAGACCCTGTCCACCCACTCCCGGTGGGCATTGAAATCGATATCACCGAAAACACCCGCGGTTATTCCCTGGCGGTTCAAGGTACGCAACACGCTCTTGAACTGGGCCTCGTAGTTATCCTTTGCGGTCGGTTGTTGAATTACCGGAATGCCGATAGCCTGCGCCTGCATCTGCACCCACTTCGCCGCCAGACCGTGACTCCTTGATTGCAGGCCGTCTTCGCTGACCGTATTTACCAGATAGCTGACTTGCAGCCCGCTGGCAATGGCCCGGTAAAGGGCCAGACAGCAGTCCTTACCACCACTCCATGAAGCAAATGCCTGTTCCATAATGTACTCCTTTTATCAGTATTCAATACCACGCCGGGCAGCGATACCACGGCGAAACGGGTGCTTGACCAATCGCATTTCAGTCACCAAATCGGCCCGCTCGATTATTTCAGGAGGCGCGTCCCGCCCGGTCAGCACCAGCTCGAGCCGGGCCGGCTTTTTCTCCAATAAGTCCAGTACTTGCCGGATAGTGATAAAACCTTTGTGAGTCGCAATAAAAATCTCATCCAGGACAAGTAAATCATACTTACCGCCCAGCATCTGTTCCTCGGCATAAGCCAAAGTCCGCTGCGCTTCCTCTTTCAATTGTTCTTGAGATTTGATAAAAATATCTCCAGTGCTTATCTGAACAATATCGAAGGGCTGATAGAGGGACACGAACAGGTGCTCTCCAGTGGGTTCACCTTTGAGGAACTGAATAAAGCCCACACGCAGACCCTGCCCCGTCGCCCTGATGGCGGTACCCAGCGCCGCAGTAGTTTTACCCTTGCCTTCCCCAGTGTATATCTGGATGAGACCTCTATCGCTTCTTCCGGCCATACTTCTTCTCCAGGGCTATCCGGTAAATTTGAGACATGTCCAGATTTTGCCTGACGATATCGGCCAGCTCGTCATATTGCTTATCTTTATCGGCCGGTGACGCTGCAGCCACCGGCAGCCCGCGGAGTTGCCGCAGGCGGTTCACTAAAGTCTGCGTGAACTTCGCATTGTGAAACAGGCCGTGAATATAGCTACCGAAAACAAGGCCATCATCGCTGGCCGCTCCGTCGGAATAGTCAGCCTTGCCTTCGGGCGTCGCCACAACCTGAAATGCCGGCGTGTATTTCTGGCGACTGGTCTGCCCCATGTGAATCTCGTAGCCGGTTATCTCTGTATCCTTCAACCCCGTAAAGAGACCGTTATCGGCACTTACCCGCGCTTTAATCTGGGTGGTCGTCTTGACCTGACCGAAAGTGGTCTCGATGTCCAGTAAGCCCAGGCCGACAACACTACTTTCGTCCGACTCAACGTGATTTGGGTCGTTAATTATCTTACCCAGCATCTGGAACCCGCCGCAAATACCAATTACCGGCGTGCCGGCCTTAGCCCGCCCGATGATAGCCTCCGCCAGCCCTCGCTCCTTCAAATACATCAAATCGGTAATGGTACTTTTGGTGCCGGGTAAGATTATGAGGTCGGGATTACTCAGCTCGGCAGGCTCAGTAACGTAGCGGAGCGTGCAGCCCATCTCCTCCAGAGGGTCGAAGTCGTCGTAGTTGGAAATGTGGGGTAAGCGGATGACGGTAATCCCGATACCGCCGGTTGACGAAGCCCGCCGCTCGTCCAGATAGACCGAGTCCTCCTGGGCAATGCTTATCCCCCGAAAGTAGGGAATTACCCCCAGCACCGGTTTACCGGTTTTTTGCTCCAACAGGTCCAGCCCCGGCTGAAGCAAGGTCACGTCGCCGCGAAACTTGTTGATAACGAGTCCTTTCACCAGTCCGCGCTCGGCCCCGGTCAAAAGTTCCAGCGTGCCGACGATAGAGGCAAAGACGCCGCCGCGGTCGATATCGCCTACCAGTAAGACCGGCGCTCCTGCCATGCGGGCAATCCGCATATTGACTATCTCTCTCTCTTTCAAATTTATCTCGGCCGGGCTGCCGGCACCTTCAATCAGGATAATGTCATAGCTGGCACGCAGTCGATTAAGGGAGTCTTCAATCACCCCCAGCAAGTGAGGCGTGTAATCATAATACTGGCTCGCCTTTAACGTCCGGGCTACCTTACCCAGGACAATCACCTGCGACCTGGCGTCAGCTTCGGGTTTGAGCAAGACCGGGTTCATATAAATGGACGGCTCGATACCGGCCGCTTCCGCCTGCACCACCTGGGCCCGGCCGATTTCACCCCCTTCTTTCGTCACGAAAGAGTTGAGAGCCATGTTCTGTGCCTTGAATGGAGCTACCTTAAAGCCGTCCTGACGGAAAATCCGACAGAGAGCCGTCACCAGCACGCTCTTACCCACTGAAGACGCGGTACCCTGTACCATCAAGGTCTTAGCTGGCATGATAACTAGACCACATCCTTTTCTATGTCTTTCGCAAAGTCAGTTACCCGACCATTGTTAGCGTTAATCAGGACGGCAGGTAGCCCGTTAGCCGGATGGCGATAAACGCAGTGGTCAGCGCCATAGACATCTTTAATGTTCTCCGAAGTGATGACTTCGTTCGGTGTGCCCTGAGCATGCACTCGCCCATTGTTTATCAGTATCAAACGGTCGCAATACTGGGCCGCCAGATTCAGGTCATGCAGCGCTGCCAGAACAGCCAGATTATTCGCTCGGCAGAGACTCTTTATCAGGTCGAGAATTTCAATCTGACGGCCGATATCGAGATTGGCCGTCGGCTCATCAAGCAGAATCGCTTTCGTCTCCTGCACCAGGACACGGGCAATGAGCAGGCATTGTATCTCACCACCGGAAAGCTCACCCACTCTCCGCCTGGCCAGAGCACTGGTTCTGGTCCGCTCCATGGCCTGCCAGGCAATATCCATCTCTTTAGGGCCTTCGTATTGGAAAAGGCCGAGATGAGGATTCCGTCCCATGAGCACCACCTCGAAGGCAGTAAAAGCGCTGGGAAGCAACGGCATCTGGGGCACGACACCGAGCGTGCGTGCCAGTTCATCTCTCGGGATACTGGTTATATCTTTACCGCCCAGCAGTATCTTACCCTGGTGCAAAGATATAATGCGGGTCAAAGCCCGGATGATGGTAGACTTACCACAGCCGTTGGGCCCGATGAGCCCCACCAGCTCTCCAGGCAGTACCCGAAAAGTCACATCGGTCAGCACTTCCTTGTGGGAATAGCCCAGGCATACGTTCTGCATTTCTATCTTAATCATCGCAACCTCAAAATATCACTCTTTTACGACGCCGCAGCAAGTAGAGAAAGAAAGGTGCGCCACAAAGAGCCGTGATAACACCTATCGGGATTTCCGCCGGTGCTTGAACGGTTCGGGCAATTAAATCGGCCAGGATTAAAAAAATAGCGCCGGAGAGGACAGAAAGTGGCAACAGAAAACGGTGGTCGGCGCCCCAAATCAAACGCACGGCATGGGGGATGATAATGCCGACAAAGCCGATAGTACCGACGAAAGAAACTGCGGCTGCCGTAATCATGGTGGCGGCAATAAGAAGCACGAGTTTCAGCCGCTCTACATTGATACCTAATTGCTGGGCCTGTTCTTCATCGAGCTGCATGACATTAAGCGGGCGGGCGTAGAGTAAAATGACCCCGATACCTATCACCACATACGGCAGAACAAGCTTGACATCCGTCCACTGGCTCAGGGAGAAGCTGCCCATCAGCCAGAAGATAATACCGTGCATTTTTTCCCCACTCGAAATGATAAGGTAAGAGACAATTGCACCCAGCAGCGCTCCCAGCGCCACTCCGGCCAGGATGAGAGTTGTCACCGGTACTGTTTTACCGACACGGGACAGGCCATAAACAATGGCCGTGGCCACCAGAGCTCCGGTAAAAGCAAACAACGGCACTGTCCCAATTCCCAGCACCTGTGACGTAGCCGGGAGTACGAAGCCAATCACCGCGCCCAGAGATGCCCCTTGAGCGACACCAATAAGGTACGGGTCAGCCAGCGGGTTGCGGAAAAGTCCCTGGTAAGTCGCCCCGGCGGTCGCCAGAGCCGCCCCGACCAGACTGGCCAGGATAATCCGGGGCAGGCGTATGTCCAAGATTATCGTTTCGGTACCACGTGCCCAAGTGGGAGTGATGTGCAGCCAGGGTAACTTCGAAAACAGGACCTCGATAGTAGTTTCGAAGGGAATCTTAACGCTACCCACAGCAGTAGCCAGGGCCGCAACGACGATGAGCGCGGCCAGAAGCCCGACAATGGCATATATCCGGCCATGCCACCGGGCGAGGCGGACGGGCAATGCCGGGCTGGATAAAACCGATTTTGTAGCCACGCTAAACTACCTTCAAAACCTCGTATTTTACTTTCTCATTACCGGTCAAACAGGTAACATTGTCGAGGTATTTTCTAGCGACATCGGTTGCCTCTTCCATTTCCGCCGGTGTGGGACGCCGCCAGGGGTTATCGCCGATGGGGATATAGCCGTCAATGCGGTAAGGAATAGTCCGGTCGACGCTGCCGATAAACCGGGCAATCTTTTCAATCTCCCGACAATCGATATACTCAGGAATAAAAATGCTCTCCGTCCTCAGCTTTATACCTGCCCGGTGGTACTTCACAAAATTTTCCAGGGCTTTCCGGTTCGATTTCCCGGTATAGTCACGATGGAGCGCATCGGTGTAGGCCTTGAGGCTGAAGACCACCTCATCGATATCGGTTAAATCGGCAAAAATGAACCCGTTGGTGAGGAGAGTATTGTGGCAGCCAAACTCTTTATGAAGCGCCTCGGCCAGTTGCGGTAACTGCCGGTCGGTCGCCGGCTCGGCCCCCATCAAAACAACTTGCTTCACAGTGAGTTTTTCCAGCGTCGCCATTATTTCTGGCAAATCAAGGTAACGGTCAGGTACAGGGGAGGCCCTCTGTGAGACATTGAAAAGGCCGGCTTTTGTTTCCGCAAGATGAACATCGTGGAGCTCCTTCTTGAGCAAGCAAGCCCGACAGCTCAGGTTACAGCCCCAGAAATGCAGGTGGACAATGCCTACTTGCGGACTATGAGTTATATGGTAAACGTTCATATAATCTTCATTCGGTCAATCACTATTGGAAACACCAAACTAACTGTGACAACAAAACAACTTATTATCTTCCGGGTACCCTTTCATCTCGGTTTGTGGTAACTTTCCCACCCTTGGGTTTATACGGACAGTGTGGGTCTTCGGCAAACATATCGCCGGTATGGATATAGGCGCTTCCACGGCACCCCCCGCAGGTAACATTGAATTCGCAAAAGCCACATTTACCTTTGAGGTTCCGTGGGTCAGCTAATTTCCTCACCACGTCGGATTCGCGGATTCTTCTCATTATGGTATCAAACTTATCCTTCCTTATGTCTCCGAAAGCCAAACCCAATGGCCCACAAACGTAGGCTTTGCCATCATCTTGGACTTCGAGCCAGTCGTTTTCCTCTAAGTCCGTACGGAGGCAGCAGCGGTTGTTAAGGACTACATCCGGCTCCCGGGTTTTTATAATGCGATTATAAAATATATCATAAGGCGCCAGCCTGATTTTGTCCTCTAGCTGCTTGCCGAGTAGGTAAATCTCATTAAGTTCCTTCTCATGCTCTGCTGCCGATGGTTCCAAAGGTATAAGCCGCGTACGCTGTTCTTCAGCACATATTGGCTGCGGCACCAAACAAGCCAGGCTGAAACCATCGGAGCCAAGCTCTAATGCCAGATTCACTAACTCTTTAATTTGGTGGACGATATATTTGGTATTCATGACACTAAGCGAATAGAGAATGCCCTGCTCTGAGCAAATCGAGGCAGCCTTGACAGAACGCTCATAAGCCCCCTCTCCCCGGAGCATATTATCAACCTTCTCCAGTCCGGCAATACTTATGAGGACTTTACAGTTAGCTAACGCCAGCTCTCTGGCAATCTCTTTTTTCTCAGCTATTGCCCAGCCGCTAGTTTTAAGATAGAGTTTAAGTCCAAGACGTGAAGCAAACTTAATCAAGTCAAGGATATCCTGTCTGAGGAATGGCTCTCCGCCAGTAATAAAAACATATTCCGCGCCAAAATCCGCCGCCTCAGCAAGCATACTTTTGGCTTCATCTGTATTGAGTTCATCTGCTGATGGCCTACCATTGCCCAGAGAATAGGCATATCTTCTCTCGTCAGCTCTGGTGCACATCCATATCAGGTATCTTAAACCTGCCATTTCCCCTCCGTTTCTACTACTAATCTTTACTCAGGTTCTTCAACTCAATTAGCCAACGGACCGAATATCTCCGGTTGTATCATTTTGGCTAACTCCTCCAATGCATCAACTAATCTGGGCCCAGCACGGCTAATGGTGTCGACGTCTATCTCATAAATCCGGTTGTTGGTACGGGCATCTATACCTCGTAACCTATCATCAGTCTTCATGAACTGAAAAGCCGGCATGGCTTGACCCATTTGACTACCAGCAATTATCACCTGTGGGTTCGCCTGGATAACAGCTTCCAAACTAACGGTTACCGTACCGCTCAAGTCTTGAAAAACATTTGTTCCGCCAGCTGATGTGATTAGCTCATGAATCAGGTTGTTGGCGCCCACGCTGTACAGAGGTTCAGCCCTCGTGACATAGAATACCCTTGGTTTTTGTGTTTCAGCCAGATTATTTGTCTTGTCAGTTATCGCTTTCATTCTCTTGCTCATTTCAGTTACCAATCGTGAAGCCTCTTTTTCTGCGCCGGTAATTTCTCCGGTCAGAGTGATAGCTTGCAATACTTCGTTAACGGTTTTGGGAGCCAGAGCGAAGACAGTCATTCCTCTAGCCTCAAGGTTGGGGATGACTGTTTTCTGGTGAAGCGAAGCAGCAACTATCAAGTCCGGAGCTAGGGCAATAATTTTCTCAATGTTCGGTGTGGAAAAACCACCGATGCTCTCTTTTTCTTTGACTTCCGGTGGGTAATTGCAGTAGTCGGTTACTCCCACCAGCTTGTCTGCCAGTCCCAGAGCATACAAAATTTCAGTATTGCTCGGGGCGAGCGAAATGATTCGCTCGGGGATTTTATCCAGTTTAACCACCCTCCCTAACTGGTCGGTAATCTCAATGGGAGATGGAGTGGTTACCGTCAGGGGCGAACTGCAACCCAGGCTAAGCAACAATACTGACGCGAGCAGGACAAGCAGGCAATTCCGGATACAACGTTTCATGGTTTCTCCTTTCGATAATAAAACAAAATCCCCCTGCTCAACAGGAACAGGGGGATTTATTAAAACTAATAAATCCCACCCCCTACTCCGCGGAGGCAGACTAAACCGACCGGGCAGGCGTTCTGACTATCACAGCAAGCGGGACTGTGCCGGAATTACACCGGCTTGCTCTCCATTTGAGCCTTCAGGCACCCAGCCACACCATATTCAATTTGGACTAATATAGCAACAAGCCCTCAAAAAGTCAAATTAAAGCTCCCCTCTGTCATTCTGGCGAAGGCCAGAATCCAGAACCTCACCCCCTGGCCCCCTCTCCTTCGAAGGGAGAGGGGGATCTTGAAAAGGAGAAGGAGGGCAAAATGCCCTCCTTCTCCTTAAACTTCTTTCACCTGCTAAATAATCTGCTGGGGTTCGACTCGTTCCTTCAGGACGAGCCTTCTGGACGAGTCCGATATGTCAGAGTGAAGGGCTCACCACGAGCGGCCTGGTATCTTATTACGTTCGCCCTGAGCCTGTCGAAGGGTGAAGCTCTGCATTACCATCGTGGTCTAGTAAGTTTTTCAGTCCAGGTAAGCAGCCAGGACAATCTCTCCGGTTTGTGGCTCAATGTAGTACGCTTCGTTACCGATGATAGCCAGGTTAATGGCATGAAGAGTATCGGGCGGCATTTTGGTGTTCTGAAATAGGGTATTATACCGGTCTGTCTCGATTATCTGGAAAGACATCCTGTAACCATCGTCCAGCGCCCTATCCTGCAAAGTCAAGGCGAAATCATCGCAGTCCAGAGTTATTTCGGGGTTTTGCAGATAGACCGTATTGGTCGTTACATTCAGTCCGGCGACCCATTGCCTTAGTTCATCCAGGTCGTTAAAGTTCCGCAGGCTTACCGTCACTTTTTCCACCCGTTCGACATGCTCGACCACCGTCACCGGCCGGTCAACGTATTGTATTGTCTTCATTTCAACGAGGCGGGCTTCAACCACAGGTCCAATTACGGTGGTCTGCGGTACCGGTTTAGCTTGGGATGCCGCGGCATCGACGAAGAATAGTACCCCTTTTATTCCTACTGCTAACAGAGCTAAGAGGACTATGTACCATCCCGCAATTGTCCATTTCTTACTGTTTCCCATCTCAGCCTGTCTCCGTTTTCTTTCTGATTCCAGAATAAGGCCGGGATGCGAAACAACCGCTAAATTCTTACCGGGAAGTCCTTAATATTTCCTAAACATTTGTAGGAAACAAAAACGTTCATAAGGATATGCCGACCATCAAAAACAACCCGCGGGTAGCTCAGTAATAAGCAAGATTTAAAGCTAGACCTTGCCCATTTTACGGCTGACGCTTGATTTATCGTAAATTTCAAGATATAATCGGCACACGTGAGGCTTTGGAGGAGATATGCCTAGAAAACGAATAACGTGGGTTGGTTCAGTCGTTATTCTGGCGGCCGGTGTCTTTTCTTTCTGGTCCCTGTTCCAGGCTAGGAGTAACTTCATACCGACGGGGACACGCTACCTAATCGCTAACGTTGGCGCCTATGCGGCAATAGCCGTTACCATTCTGGCGATTTTCCTCTGGTATTACTTCAACGAAAAGCACTAGGCTAGGTGCATTACGAGGTGTCTCGCGCCTCGTGTTTTAGTCAGCATCCCGCAACCGTTTAAACGCCGCTTCTAATTCTCTTTGCTCTCGTTTTAACTGTTTTAAGTCTTGCTCATGTAGAGACTTTAGCTTTTTAATAAGGCGGAACTCTAGTGGCTTTGAAGCCTTGTTGTTTTCAAACAAAAAGAACTGTTCGTGGGTCGAATATTTATAACCTCCTGTCGTAAATAGTATTCCACCAAGGACCTTATATCTATTTGGGTCATCACAAATTTCTTCCTCAATGTATTTCTGAGCTTCTCTTACAGTGTTCTCATTCCACTCTGCCGTATCGCTCCATAAAACTACAATATTTATTTCTGTGCCCTTTAAATGGTGTAATTCTCCCTGAATTTTACCGATGATATCTTCACTTTTAGCACGTTTTACCGCATAGACTCCTCTTCCACTGCTTGAAGACTGTTTCTCATCTTCACTAGGTCGCCTTCTTGTTACTTCAAAATATACTGTTTCCCTATTCCACCCGGCTTTCAGGTCTGGGCCTTTCTCGCAATATTCTATTTCAATATCTGAAAATCCGTTCCTAGCAAGTATAATAGCGAATCGCCCTTCCATAAGGATGTCTAAATAATCCTCTTTATTGTTGGCTCTGTCCACCAGTTTTTGTAAAAATTTATCTATGCCATGTATGCCCCTTTGTTGAAGTTCGTTAATCCGCTCTTTTGCAAGCTTTATCACGTGATCATTATCGACCTCTTTCATTAATCTAATTCTTTCGATTAGCTTTTGAAGTTTTTCTTTGATGATTCGTTCCTTCTGGAGGTTGCTCATTTCATTCCTCTACACCCCCCACCGTCTCCACCAGATACGTCTCCATTCCTTGCTGCTGGCAGCGAATGTATAAGTCCTCGGCCTGTGCCTTGTCCTTCAGCAGGGTAAACAGGGTTGGCCCGGAGCCGGCCAGGTGAACATGGGGCGCACCGAGCTTGATAAGGTGTTCAACATATACCCGGCGTATATTAAAGTCGGCGAAGGCTACATTCTCAAAGGTATTAAATAAAAGGTCTGGTGTAAAATCTTTGCC
>JBDRLU010000032.1:0-5581 GCA_043812795.1 Chloroflexota bacterium | reverse complement strand
TGCTCCCACCACCGGTAAGAGAAGAGCACCCCCTCCCCTACCTGGCACCAGCTCTTGACGCCGGCATGGCCACCTTCTTCGCCGGGGAGATTATCGAGGCCATAAGGTATCTGGAACAGCCGGACTTCTACATCAAAGGGGAAGAGGTCACCGACAGCAACATCTGGCTGGGGGCCGCTGACGATATAATCCTCAGAAAGAGGGGGGTTGAGTTCGTTGACGGTACTGCTCCCGGCTTTGCCGCGATACTCGGTGCCGCCCCTAACGCGGAGATAGCGGCCAGCATTGCCCACGAGCTTCAACAGAAGAACCTGTATGTCTTTATGTCCGCTGAGTATAACGGCAAGAGATTTTCGGAACAGCTCGTCGAGGCCGGAGTGCAGATTGGCTGGCCAACCCGTCTGGTCTCCTTTGGCCCTGATGTAAGCGCCACCGTATTCGCCATGGGCTTCGCCACCAGGGCCGCCATGTCCTTCGGCGGTATTGAACCCGGTGACTACCGCAAGATACTTATCTACAACAAAGACCGCATATTCGCCTTCGCCCTGCCTTTGGGCTACGTCACCGATGAATGGTATGCCAACGCCGCCGGGGCCATTAACTGGGGCTTCCCGGTCATTGCCGATACCCCGATACCGGAAGTCTTACCCACCGGCATCTGCACCTACGAACACGTCGTCTCCAATATTCCCCACGATAATATAGTCGCCAAAGCGATAGAAGTAAGAGGGCTAAAGGTAACCGTGACCGAAGTACCCATCCCGGTAGCCTTCGGGCCTGCCTTCGAGGGCGAGAGAGTCCGTAAAGGGGAATGGTACCTGGAGTGCGGCGGCGGCAGAACGCCAATGGTGGAGTGGTGTACCTCAAAACGGATGGACGAGGTGGAAGACGGGAAGGTCGAAGTAATCGGGCCGGAAATAAGCGACGTACCCGATGAAACCCAGTTACCGATGGCCATAGTGGTTGAGGTCGCCGGCAGAGAGATGCAGGAAGACTATGAGCCAATTCTGGAGAGGCAGATACACCACCTGGCCAACTACGCCCAGGGTATATTCCACCAGGGGCAGCGAGATATTGCCTGGATACGAATCAGCAAGCCGGCCGTAGAAAAGGGGCTCAAGCTCCGCCACATCGGTGACCTGCTTCATGCCAAACTGCATCAGGACTTCGGCCGCATATTCGACAAGCTACAGGTAAAAATCTATACCGAAGAAGATAAAGTAAAAGAGATAACGGAGAAGGCAAGGTCGGTATACGGTGTCCGTGATGCCCGAATCGAAGGCATGACCGACGAAACCATCGACACCTATTACTCCTGCACCCTGTGTCAGTCCTTCGCCCCGAGCCACGTCTGCGTTATCAGCCCGGAAAGAACCGGCCTCTGCGGTTCCTACAACTGGATGGACTGTAAAGCCGCCTTCGAGATTAACCCCACCGGGCCCAACCAGCCGGTGGAAAAGGGAGAAACCATCGACGAGAAGCTCGGGCAATGGAAAGGGGTCAACGATTTCGTCTTCAAGACTTCCCGGCAGAAGATAGACCACTACAACTTCTACAGCATAGTGAACGACCCGATGACCACCTGTGGTTGCTGCGAGTGCATCGCCGCTGTCCTACCTTTAGCCAATGGCGTGATGACCGTAAGCCGGGAATACACTGGGGAAACCCCCTGCGGTATGAAATTCACCACCCTTGCGGGAACTATCGGCGGCGGCCTGAGCTCCCCGGGCTTCGTTGGTCACAGCAAATACAACGTCTGCCAGAGGAAATTCATTGTCGGCGATGGCGGTATCCAAAGACTGGTATGGATGCCCAAACAGCTAAAGGAGGAGCTTGCCGACCGGCTCAAAGCCAGAGCCGAGGAGATTGGTATACCCAACCTACCGGACATGATTGCCGATGAAACAGTCGGCACAACCGAGGAAGAGATTCTCTCCTTCCTCCAGGAGAAGGGCCACCCGGCACTGACTATGGATCCGATAATCGGCTAGGAAAGGAGTCTTACTATGGCACTAACCGGAATAGAGATATTCAAAATGCTCCCCAAGACAAACTGCGGTGAATGCGGGGTACCCACCTGTCTCGCCTTTGCCATGAGCCTCGCTGCCGGCAAGGCCGAACTCACCGCCTGCCCCTATGTATCCGAAGAGGCAAAGGCCAAACTTTCGGAGGCATCAGCGCCCCCAATCCGGCCGGTTACCATCGGTACTGGAGAGAAGGCGGTCAAAGTCGGCGGGGAAACGGTGATGTTCCGCCACGAAAAGAGGTTTGACAACCCGCCGGGGTTTGCCATCCTCATCAGCGACACTATGGACGAAGCCGAAGTCAACGGCAGGCTGGAGAAGTGTCAGAAGTTTGAATACGAGAGGGTCGGTCTTACCCTTCGCACTAAGATGGTGGCTCTGAAGTGCGAATCGGGAGACGCCGCCAAGTTTGGCGCGCTGGCAGCCAAGGTAAAGCAGGACAGCGATTGCAGCATTATTCTGATGAGCGATAACCCGGATGTACTGTCCGCCGGGGCAAAGGCCTGCGCCGACCGCAAACCACTGCTCTACGCCGCCACTAAAGATAATCTGGAAGCGGTAGCATCTCTGGCTAAAGAATATTCCTGCCCGGTAGCGGTGAAAGCATCAGGGGTTGAGGAGTTGAGCCAGCTCACCACCAAACTGACTGAAGCCGGTGTAAACGATATCGTCCTTGATTCCGGGGCAAGAACCCTTCGCCAGGCGTTTGAAGACCAGGTAGTAATCAGAAGCTCGGCACTGGCCAAAAAGTTCCGCCCGCTGGGCTTCCCGACCATCGTTTTTCCCTGCGAAATGGCCAGCGACCCGATGAAAGAAACGGTAATCGCCTCCATCTTTGTCGCCAAGTACGGCGGAATCATCGTTCTCTCCGACTTCCAGGGAGAAAGCCTCTTCCCACTGCTTTTGGAGCGGATGAACATCTACACCGACCCGCAGCGCCCGTTGGCGACAACCGAGGGAATCTACGAAATTGGCAACCCTGATGAAAACTCCCCGGTGCTCATCACCTCCAACTTCTCGCTTACCTACTTTATTGTCTCCGGCGAGATAGAGACGAGCAAAGTCCCCACCTACCTGCTGGTCAAAGACACCGAGGGGCTTTCGGTGATGACCGCTTGGGCAGCCGGCAAATTTGTGTCTGATGCTATTTCTCCCTTCGTCAAGAAGTGTGGCATCTCAGACAAGGTTAAACACCACAAGCTGGTAATTCCGGGCTACGCTGCTGCCGAAAGCGGCGGTCTGGAAGAAGAACTGCCCGACTGGGAAATTCAGGTCGGTCCCAGAGAAGGAGCCCACATCCCAGCCTATCTTAAAGCTTGGAAACCATAGGGAGGAATTAATGATCCTTATCGGAGAAAATATCAACATCATGTCCAATACCATCGGGCCGGCACTAAGGGGGAGAGACCCGAAGCCAATTCAGGAGCTGGCCATAGCTGAGGCTAAAGCTGGTATAGACTACCTCGACATTAACATCGGGCCGGCACGGAAGGCTGGAGACGAACTGATGGACTGGGTAGTCAAAGTAGTGCAGGAGGTAACCGACAAGCCACTATCCCTGGACACGACCAATCCGGTGGCTATGGAAGCCGGCCTGAAAGTGCATAAGGGCAAGGCGCTGATTAATTCCATCTCCCTGCAGCCGGACCGGCTGGAGCAGGAGCTGCCGTTTGTCAACAAATACAACGCATCCATGATTGGCCTGTTATGGGGTGTTGAAGGAATGCCCCGCGACGACGCCGAGAGAGGGATGCTGGTTGCCGAGCTCATGTACAAAACCGCTGAGATGGGTATTCCCAACGAAGACATCTGGATAGACCCCATTCTCACTCCGGTGTGCGTCGAAATAAACCAGGTAAAATCCTGCTTTGATTTCATGAGCATGCTGAGGGACATTGCCCCCGAATGCAAGTCCACCGTCGGCCTGTCCAACATCTCTAACGGCACCCCCACCCACCTCCGTCCATACCTTAACCGCACCTGCCTGATAATGCTCATGAAATACGGGTTATATTCGGCGATAGTTGACGCTTTTGATGCCGAGCTGGTAAGTATCGCCCGGGGCAAAATGCCGAACATCGTTGACCTGGTATATCGGATGATGGATGGCGAGAAACCCGACTTCGCCTCACTCAACCCCAAAGAACTGGAATACGCAAAGACAGTCAGGGTGCTCACCGGTGAATCACTCTACTCCGATTCCTGGCTGGAAATATAATATACTTCCCCTTAAGTTTAAAAGGGCCACCTAAAGCTGGAAAAGACGTTAAGCAGCGGTTCCACTGAGGCTTTGTGGAACCGCAAGCGTGCTGTACCTCCATACTAGAATACATAATTTAAATCATAACGAACTGGCTATAAGAAAGGGGATAACATGCGCCTGGAACCACTCTTTGCCGCAGGAAAGTTTGTCATCACCGCCGAGGTCGGGCCACTGAAAGGGACCGACACTACCGAACTCATGGAGGCAGCCGAGCTTCTCCGGGGGAAAATAGACGCCGCCAATGTCACCGACCAGCAAAGCTCGGTGATGAGACTGGGCTCACTGGCCACCAGCCACCTCATCAAAGAAAAGGGGCTGGAACCCATATTCCAGGTGACCTGCCGGGATAGAAACCGGCTGGCACTGCAATCAGACCTGCTCAGCGCATCCGTCCTCGGCATTGAAAACGTGCTGGCCATTACCGGCGATTTACCGGTACTGGGCGACCACCCCCAGGCCAAACCCGTCTTTGACCTGGATTCTGTTCAGCTATTATGGGTGATACAAAGGCTGAACGAAGGCTACGATATGGTCGGAAGCGAACTCAAGGGCAAAACCAATTTCTTCGCCGGAGCCGTGGTCAACCCCGGAGCCGATAAAGGAGCCGCCTTTGAGCTGCAGCTGATAAAAATGGAGAAGAAAATCAAGGCCGGGGCAAAATTTTTCCAGACCCAGGCTATATATGACATTGACGCCTTCGCCAACTTCATGAAGAGAGTGGAGGGATTTAAGGTCCCGATACTGGCCGGAGTAATCCCGCTGAAGTCCGTCGGTATGGCCCGCTTTATGAACAAAAACGTCGCCGGCGTCTTTGTCCCCGACGAGTTGATTGACAAGATGGCCAAGAGCGAGAATAAAACCGGAACCGGAATAGAAATCGCCGCCGACCTGATAAAGAACTTAAAGGGCATCTGCCAGGGAGTTCACATCATGGCTATTGGCTGGGAGAAAAAGGTCCCCGAAATAATAGATGCCGCCGGCCTGTGAAGTTTAAGCCGGCCGAAGCCGTTGATAGGTTCAATCGCAGGATGGATAAAAGAGCTTTCCCGCTACCCGACCAGCATGACTACGAATACGCACTGGGGCTCGCCTACGAGCTTGCCTGCGAGCAGCTGGCCAATCTTCTGGGAAATCTAGAGGAGCAGTGCCGCCGGAGCGATGCTCAATGTCTGACAACCGATTCCAGAAAGGCCGTAATTGTCCACTACCTGAATAAGCCATACCAAATCACCTGCCCTGATATTAGTGTCTCCCTAACCGGCAGTGATGAAGAGGTTCCGATAAGAGACAAGCT
>JBDRLU010000031.1:0-3382 GCA_043812795.1 Chloroflexota bacterium | reverse complement strand
GTCTGTTGGACCTGAAACAGTTCTTTGATGCCCTTTTCGGCAAGGGCGAGCAGCGAGTCGAGGGTATCCTTGTTAAAAGCTTTGCCTTCCGCTGTCCCCTGGACTTCGACGAAACTACCCTGGCTGGTCATCACAACATTGAAATCGACTTCGGCGTTATAGTCTTCGTCATAGCACAGGTCCAGCAGACGGAAGTTGCCCACTACCCCGGTACTGGTAGCCGCGACGGCGCTTTTCAGCGGAATGGACGATATTATGCCCATGTTGGCCAGCTTGAGGCTAGCCTGGTATAAAGCCACGTAGGCGCCGGTGATGGACGCGGTCCGGGTGCCGCCGTCAGCCTGCAGCACGTCACAATCGACGGTTAAAGTCCTCTCTCCCAGCGCGTCGAGATTAGCGACCGCCCGTAAAGAGCGCCCGATGAGACGTTGTATCTCCTGATTACGGCCGCCAATCCGGCCCTGTACCGAGTCACGGGGTGTTCGTGTCTGGGTGGCGCGGGGTAGCATTGAGTATTCGGCTGTAATCCAGCCGCCCCCCGTTCCCTTCAGAAACAGTGGCACTCGCTCCTCAACGCTAACCGAACACAACACCCACGTCTTACCTAATTCAATGAGCGCTGAGCCTTCGGCGAAACTCTGGAACCCCGGTGTTATCTTGACCGGCCGTAGTTCATCCCAGGCACGGTCATCAGCTCTTTTCATGGACTTTCCTTTCTCATCGTCAGAATGTCTGCCAAAGTATAACACTCTTAGATGAGGGTGGCAATCAATACAATATCACAGGAGTTGTCAGAAGAGGGCTTCAGCCCGAGGGCGGAGCCCTCTTAATTCTTATTTCCCTCTCCTGGAAGGAGAGGGAAGGGTGAGGTCGGACTCGAAGAGAATGCCAACAATGGCGGTAGATTGCCTAGCTCAGTTGGGAAAATCTTAACCCGGATAAACTCTGGCTAACGTTTCTTTGAGTTTCGGCACGGTCGGGTAGTTTCCGATTTCCCCGGGGTCAATCCATCTGGATTCCCGGTGTTCCCAGTCAATCTTAATCTGCTTGCGGTCTTTAATGTGAAAAAGATAAGGATGGACGAGCCATCTTGTGCCTAATTCTGTGTCCTCAATGGCCAAGGGCTCGCCCTTTTTCATCAGTTGGATATCCCGCTCGCACAGGCCGGTTTCTTCGGCTATTTCGGTAAGAGCCTGTTCGTCAGGGGGCGTTTCAATATAGCCACTGACGCCGGCCCATCTGCCTTGATAGCTACCCACCTTCTCGCTACGGCGGAGTAGAAGTATCTGGCCATCGGATTCGAGGAAGCAGGTTACCACCTTTTTTTCTTGAAGCTTGCTAATCTCTTTACCTCATCCGTACCTTATTTCAGGTCCAGCAGGTATTCCTTGAGCCAGGTTAAAGCAGCTCTGGCCGCATCGCCCTTGTTTTGTTCTCTGTCGCCGGTAAAGATGTGTCTCTGGCTGTAAGTACCGCCCTGATGGGATAACCCGATATAGAATAGTCCTATCGGCTTGGCCGGTGTGGCTCCAGCAGGTCCGGCAATACCGGTATCGGCGATACAGATATCCACGTTTAATACCCTGCGGCCGCCGCGGGCCATCTCCTCGGCAGTCCGGGCACTGACCGCACCGTAACGGTTGATGGTCGCTTCTTTTACCCCGACTACTTTAATCTTGATTTCATTGCTGTAGGCGATAATCGAGCCTTTGTAATGACTTGAGATACCCGGGACATTGGTCAGCAAATGGGAGATAAAACCTCCGGTGGCTGACTCAACCGTCCCCAGGCTCAATATTTTCTTATGAAGCAAGTCGGCAACATCTTTTTCAAGGCTACCCATATTTCTATCCATCTTAGTAACCTATCCCCCTGCCCCCTTCCCTCTTTCATTGGCAAAAGGAGAGGGATTCAGGGTGGGGGGGGTGATAATCAATCCCTTATTCTATAGTTGATTATAAAGGAGTTTAAGTTTAAAATAAACAAAAGGATAGAGGTAGAAGCATGCACTCTTCCCTGAGAATTTATGAGCATCCGCGACTGAGAAATCCGTCCCTGGTGGTTGGCTGGAGTGATGCCGGATTCGTCGGCACGAGCTCGGTGGATTACCTGACCGATAAGCTGGGAGGAGTGGAGTTTGCTGAAATCGAACCCCATGATTTCTACCTGTTGCCCGATAGTGTGGTCAAGGCTGGTGTGCTGCAGGGCATCGAATATCCGGAGAGTATCTTTTACTGCTGGGAAAATAAGAGACTGACCGAAGACCTGATTATCTTCGGTGGTAAGCCACCGGACCTCAACCATTACGAATTTGCCGGTTTAATCCTGGATTTAGCCGAACTTTTCAAAGTGAAACGAATCTATACGGTAGGTGGTACCTACGCCAATATCAGCCATACCCAGCAGCCGGAGGTATTTGCCATCGTCAACAATCCCAGATTGAAGAAGTACCTGACCGCTTATGAGGTTGAACCGGGTAACGAATATCACGGTACGGCCAGCATGAATGGCTTGCTCCTCGGCCTGGCTAAATACCGTAAGATAGAGGGTATCAGCCTCTGGGGGCAGGTACCCAGTTATCTCGGTGACATACCCAACCCGGCGGTCTGTGAAGCGGTGCTACGGGTACTGGCCACCATGCTGGATATTGATTTCGACTTCAGTGAAATCGAAGCCGATGTCAGACAGTCAGTCAAACAGATTAACGAGCTGGTCAATTCGATACGGGAACAGGACCCGGACCTCGACCGGCATATTGAGAAATTGGAAAAAGGCATTATCACGGAGACGACCGAGGAAGAGCGGCGGAGATTGTTTCGTGAACTTGACGAGTTTCTGCGTAAACAGAAGGGGAGGGGTGAGGGGTAGGTGTGAGTGAGAGCGCAGAATCATCCCGATGTTTTTTACTATCGATTTTCACTTGATAGAAAAACTAAAAGGTATTAAGTATTCATAAGCATGGCTGGACAAACATCCCGATGTTTGCATCAATTTTTATACCCCTTTTATCTAACTTGGTATATGATGTCTAAGGTAATGGCTAGAATTTAATGAGGAATTGGTAATGACAGAGCCAAAATTGGATACGTGGAAATTCTTTGATGTGACCCATAAATATCACGAGATCTTAAATCCTATGAGCGCTACAAAGATAGACGAACTGATAGAATTATTCGATCTTGACCCCAAAGCAGAGGTATTAGATATTGCCTGCGGTAAGGGAGAGATTCTCACCCGAATTGCTGAACGCTATACGATATCTGGAATTGGCGTGGATATATCACCTTTTTTCGTGACAGATGCAAAGCAAAAGCTAAAGGAACGAGTTCCAAACTCTCATATAGAGATCTTAAATATGGACGGTGCAGACTACAAGCCTAAT
>JBDRLU010000030.1:0-98286 GCA_043812795.1 Chloroflexota bacterium | reverse complement strand
GAATATCAAAAGTGTCTTATTCATGATTCTTGCCCGCTACCTCCAGGAATATCTCGTTCAGTGAAGGAGTAGCTACTTCAAACCGATTGATTACTATGCCGGTGCTTACCAGTCGTTCCAGGACTTGTTTCGGAGTCGTGTTTCCATCAAGTACTAACTCAACGTAACCTTTATGAGCGCGCTTTTCGGTAACTCCTGGTACTTGTCCCAACTCACCTTCGAAATCCAGCATGATCGAATGACTTCGATACCTTGACTTGAGTTCAGTTAGATTCCCGTAAAGAACAGCACATCCATTATCTATCATTAGTATTCGGTCGCACAGTTCCTCTACCTGATTCATCTGGTGTGTACTCAAAATGACGGCTTTGCCCTGATTCCTCAGGTCAACAAACATCCTTTTTATCAACTCGGTATTAACCGGGTCGAGACCGGCAAAGGGTTCGTCCAGAATAACCAGTTCCGGGTCATGAATGATAGTAACGATGAATTGGATAATTTGTCCCATGCCTTTGCTTAACTCGTCGATCCTCTTCCTACTGTGAGAAAGCATTCCTGTCTGGTTGAGCAGCTTATCAGCTTTTTCCCGAGCAGAATGGCTATCCATACCCTTGAGCGAGGCAAGATAAACGATAGAGTCCATGACAGTCAGCTTCCGGTATAGTCCTCTTTCCTCAGGCAAATAACCAAGCCTATTCTTACTGGCTTCAGTCAATTTCTCGCCAAGGATTGTCACCTCGCCTGAGTCGGGCTTGATGATATCCATCATCATCCTGATAGTGGTAGTCTTACCCGCACCGTTAGGCCTAATCAGGCCAAATATCTCATTTTGGGTGACAGAGAAAGATAGGTCATCAACGACGACCTTATCTGCGTAGGACTTGACGATATGATTGACTTCAACTGCAGGCACGGTAGAAACACCCTCTCGTGCTGTCTCAGTTTAGTTTGGACGACACAATGAATATTATACTCGAAATGTTTGTGAAGCGGGAAAACTGCCGCTCGCTACCAGCTACCTGGCAAGTTAGCTTCTTGCTTAATCGGTCATCATCGCAGTAGAATGTGAAAGCGTAATAACAATGGGATGAGACTAATCGGCAGCGTGCCAAAAGGAGGCATGAAATGACGGAAGGGCGGAAACATGGAGGCAATACTGGAGCGAGTCTTGCCGGCGTCTTGTGGTTCAGCGGGTGGCTGTTTACCATCGGTTATGCCAATCTGGTCTGGTGGAAAATTATTCTGGCGCTGGTCGTCTGGCCATATTATTTAAGCCTGGTATTAAGATGAAACGCCGAACCGCCGCTCTCGTTTTCCTGGGGATTTGTATCGTCCTCGCCATACTGTTGCTTACGCGGACTATCCCACCACTTGTCAGTGGCATCACCTTTGCCATTGCCTTAGTAGCCTACGGGCTGGTTGCAAGAAAGGTCTAGAAGCAATAGTAGCACATGCTGTCACGCCTGCTTGATGGCCTGAGCGACGGCATGACCCAGTTCACGGCATTTAGCCAGGTCGTCGGGCTTAGGCTGCCACTTAGCCCGCACGCCTTCGGCGACCACCGGGATTTTACACTGGGCCAGATGCTCCTCGATAATTTTTATGGACTCGCCACTCCAGCCATAAGAGCCGAAAGCCGCCCCGACTTTGTTCTGGAAGCGTAGCCCTTTCAGGTCTTCAAGTACGGGCATAATCGTCGGCAGCAAGCCCTGATTGAACGTCGGTGAACCGACAACCACCGCCTTTGTCTTGAAAATTTCAGCGATAACATCGTTACGGTCGGAAGTGGCCATGTAAAACGTCTTATAATCAATTCCTTCGTCAGCCAGCCCATCGCCGATAGCCTCAGCCATGTGGCGCGTACCTTCCCACATCGAGTCATAGATGATTACGGCTGTTTTCTCCGGCACCTGGGCCGCCCATTCCTGGTATTTTTTCACAATCTGGAGCGGGTCCTTTCGCCAGATAATACCGTGGCTGGGCGCAATCATCTGGACCGGCAAATTGAGTGCCAGTACTTCTTCTATTTTTTTCGTCACCGTACTGCTGAATGGGGTCAGAATGTTAGCGTAATACTTCAAGGCCTCTTCATACAGCTCTTCCTGGTCCACTTCGTCATTAAAGCGGAAGGCAGCCGCATAGTGCTGGCCGAAAGCATCGTTAGGCATTAGGATATTATCGCTGGTAAGATAGGTAAACATGCTGTCCGGCCAGTGCAACATCGGTGCTTCGACAAAGACCAGTTCTTTTTTACCGATATTGATTTTTTCGCCGGTCTGCACGGTTCGGAAGTTCCACGGCTGATGGTAATGCCCCTCGACACTTTCTTGACCGCGTTTCGAGACAACCACAGTGGCATTAGGAACATGCCGCATCACCGCCGGCAAAGCCCCCGAGTGGTCGGTTTCCGAATGATTGGCCACCACAATATCAATCTTGGCCGGGTCGATAACCTCACGGATGTTAGCGATGAGCTGTTCCTGGAAGGGGCCCCACACCGTGTCCACCAATACGTTCTTTTCATCGGTAATCAGGTAGGCATTATAGGAAGAGCCGCGATGCGTACTTAGCTCATAACCGTGAAAATGCCGCAATGCCCAGTCAACTACGCCCACCCAATAGACACCCTTCGCCAGTTCAGTTATCATGGTCCACTCCTCGCTCTTTTTATGTAATATTCTATAGTAATACCGAAACGTTATCCAGAGTCACGCATGCCCTTCGTGAGTGATTCAAGGGCTTTCAGCATATTGCTATGCTTTTTCTCGTCATCCAAAAGATAACTCAGGAAATACTGCTGGACAAGCATACTCCGCTTACCTTTGACCTCAGCCAGGACTTTTTCCGCATCTTTTATCATCTTCTGCTCGAGGGCAACATGTTTCTTAATCATGTCCCAGACTTCGGCCAATTCATCGGGGCTTAAGGTCACTGTCTTCGACTCCAGAGTATCGGCAATCCAACCCTGAACCCAGTAATGCATCTGCGAGTCCCGCTGAATGATCTCCATCGCCAGACGGATGAGAGGATTGTCCGTCTTCTGGATAATCTGCCCCGTGGATGCAATGGAATCGTTCTCCACTTTCTGCCAGCGTCGCACGTTCGCCACCACTTCCCGCTGTAACTCTTTGATTACCATTATTTTCCTCCTTTTTACTCAGCAATTTTACTCAACAATACCCAAATGAACAATTATCGGACTAAAAGACGTAACGATACTTGTAACATCACTCGAACCTTTACCAATTCTAATGAGCAAATGATGCAAAAGTCATAAAATAAGAGCAAAAAAAGTTACAAAAGTGTGACACTACTGGAAGAAGCAAAGCAGCAAATGATATGATATTCTCTGTCCGATGAAACTGATTATCTTCGACCTGGACCAAACGCTGGTAGATTTCATCTCGGTACATGACGAGACAACACAGCGAGTATTCAAGGAATTCTTTAACGTCGAGGCCCAGCTTTCCGATATCGATTTTTCCGGCAAAAGTCTGACCGAATGCTTACGCGAACTTGCCAGAATGAAGAATGTGCCCGAAGACCTATTCCGGAGCCGGAGCGGCCATTTGCTGCCGAATTATGAAAAAACTTTTAGTGAAAGTATGCCTGAAGATGCGTCCAAAAATATCCTGCCCGGTGTCAGAGAGCTGCTGGAGGCCCTGTCCAGAACCGACCATTACGCGGTACTCTACACCGGCGGGCCACCGAGAATAGTTGAGACTTGTCTCCGGGCGACCGACCTGGGTAAATATTTCAAATTCCGCCAGTACGGTACCGAGGTCCCCACCCGGGCGGATATGGTGCGGCTGGCCATCGAGAAAGCCCGGACACTGACCGGACACGAGTTTAAAGGCAAAGACATCGTGATAATCGGCGATTCTATCCGTGACGTCGAATGCGGCCGTCTATTCAATGCCCTGGTATTAGCGGTAACTACCGGCTTCCATTCAGCCGAACAACTCCGGAAAGCCGGGGCAGACTATATCTTTCGTGACCTGAAAGACTACCGGAAATTACTCACCGTTATCGACGGACACGGGCCGACTTAGGCTTACCCCTACCCAGCTTCCGATACATCGCTTCCAGGTCTTCTAACCACAGTTTGGCGTCGGCGTCGGAGGGCATCCGCCAGTCGCCCCGGGGGGAGAGGCTGACCGAACCGATTTTCGGGCCTTCCGGCAAACACGTCCGCTTGAACTGGTTGGCAAAGAACCTCTTGATGAAGCTGACCAGCCATTGATGTAAATCATCGAGCGTGTACCGCTCGTCGAAGAGGCCCTGCCGGCTTACCTCGTTAGCCAGGTAAAGAATCTTGCCCGGTCGCGTGCCGAAACGGACAAAGGGGTACAGATAGAAGTCGGCCAGCTCGACCGGCCCGATAACTTCCTCGCTTTTTTGCAGAATTTTATTTTTCGCAGGCCGCCTTAGCTCGGGAGAAATCGGCGTGTCGAGAACATCCAATAAGACCTTCCGGGCGGGTGTATTAGCCATCTCCTCTTCAGCAACCCACCGTACCAGGTAACGGACTAACGTTTTGGGCACCGAAACATTGATGTGATAATGGGAAAGGTGATCGCCGGAGAAGGTGGACCAGCCTAAAGCAACTTCAGTAAGGTCGCCTGTTCCCAGCAGGAGTGCGTCGAGCTGATTGCCTTTGTTGAAGAGGAACTCGGTACGATAGCGGGCCTGCACGTTTTCGAAGACCACATCCTCCTCACCATTATGACCGATATCTTTCAAATGTACCCGGCAGGTCTGATTGATATTGACTCGGCCGAAAGTCACGCCCAATGCCTGGCATAGTTTGGTGGCGTTAGCTCTGGTCCTCGGCGTAGTCCCGAAACCGGGCATGGTGAAGGCATGCACATTGGAGCGCGGCAGGCCGAGAAAGTCCATCGTTTTCACTGCCACCAGCAACGCCAGTGTCGAGTCAAGACCGCCGGAAATACCGATAACGGTCTGAGTCTTTTTCGCCCCCATCAATTTCTGGGCAAAAGCAGCGATCTGCATGGAAAAGATTTCACGGCACCGGCCCGCCCGTTGCTGCGGGTCTTTCGGCACAAAGGGCTGAGGGTCAAGCCGCCTCCGTAACTGTCCGGGTTGCGGGTCATTGGCTTCAGCCTCCACCACACGATAGGCATCCACCTGGACGGCCCTATCTCGAAAACTGGATAGCACACGGCGGTCATGCGCCAGCCGTTCCAGGTCAATGTCAGATACAATAAGTTGAGCATCCGAGGACAGCCGCTCGGACTCATCCAGAATAACGCCGTTTTCGGCAATGAGAGCATGGCCGCTATATACCACATCGTTGGATGATTCTCTGATGCCCGCTGAGACGTAGCCATAAGCAGCACTGCACCGGCCCGACTCAGAAGAAACCATCAGACGGCGCCAATCCGCCTTACCGAGTATCTCATTACTTGCCGAAAGATTAATCAGTACGGTCGCGCCTGCCAGCGCCTGATACTCGTGGGGCGACAAGGGTACCCACAGGTCTTCACAGACTTCAATGCCGATGAGAGCCGCCGGAATACCACGCAGCCCGATTAAAATATCGTTGCCGAAGGGCACCTGCTGCCCAGCCAGCTCAATGGTCTCTGACCGCCGGTCCCAGCTCGGGGAAAACCAGCGGCCTTCGTAGAATTCCCGATAGGTCGGTAAAAGAGTTTTGGGGATAACACCAAGGATACGGCCGGAATTCAATACGGCGGCACAGTTAAAGATTTTTTGCTCGATGAGCAAAGGCAAGCCGACAATGACGACCATCCCGCTTCCGGCGCTTTCCCTGAGGAGCTTACCCAGCCCCTCTTCCGCTTTCAGCAACAGTACCTGTTGCTGGACCAGGTCGGCAATGGTATAGCCGGTGAGCGCCATCTCCGGGAAAAACAAGACCTGGACACCATCATCCTTTGCTTTGCTGATGACATCGCTGATGGCAGCAACATTAAAATCAACATCAGCCACCCGCAACATCGGAGAAGCCGCCCCAATGCGGAGCAACCCGAGGTCACGGCTCAACTGGATATTCTCACCCGCCATTCTTCACCTTCACGGTATACTTTACCTCTGCCCGAATACGGCTTCTAACGATTATCTAAACTTTACAGTATGGGCAAGTATCTTTCAAGCGCCAATCCAGGGAAGCACAAAGATGCTCAAGGGCTAATGAATTTCATTGATACCACCATGCCTCTTGATGGTCTCGCCAGCCTGAGCCAGCAGCAATACCTCGATGTGCTCTGTTATCTCCTGCTGCAGAACAAGTTCGCCGCCGCCGACACTGCTTTCGACCCGAACAACTTGCAAAGCTATTCGCTGACAAAATAAGAGACCCTTTGCCGATGAAAGAAAGGGACTGTGTGAAATCACGCAGCCCCTTTCCATAAGACGCAACAAGTCGAGAGACTTGTCAGCTAAAGTCCCGTCGCCTTATATTCCCCGTAAACTCCGCGTAGAGTATCGCATATCTCGCCAACAGTGGCATAGGTCTTGACCACATCCACCAGTACGGGTATCAGATTGACGCCCTCTTTAGCCGCTCCCTTCAACTGCTTCAAGGCAGCTTTTACCGCAGCATTGTCCCGCTCTTTCCTCAACTTTCTCACTTTCACTACCTGCCGCTGCTCTTCCTTCGGGTCAACCTTTCTTATTTCAATCTTCAGCTTCTCGCTGCTTACATACTTGTTTACCCCGACCCAGACCCTTTCACCACTCTCGACCTGTCGCAACTTTTCATAGGCCGAGCGGGCAATCTCCCGGCTCTGGAAACCCTGCTCGATTGCCGGAATAGCCCCACCCATGTCCTCGACCTTCTGGAACAGCTCCATCGCTTTCTCTTCCACGGCGTCGGTAAGTGACTCCACGTAATAGGAACCGGCCATCGGGTCGATGGTATTGAACACGCCACTCTCATGGGCCACAATCTGCATCATGCGCAGAGTCACGGTAACCGCTTCTTCGGTGGGCAGGGCTAAGGCTTCATCATAAGAAGCAGAGCCGGCCATCCCGGCGCCACCGAGTACCACCCCGAGCAGTCCAATAGTTGCCCGCACAATGTTATTCAACGGCTGGACGGGCGTAAATTCACGTCCATTGACACGAATACTCAGCGACGGTGGAGTATTCGACCCGAACTTCTCTTTCATCACTCTCGCCCACATGCGGCGGTAGGCGCGGGACTTAGCTATCTCTTCAAACAGGTCGATACCGGAACCGAGCGACGTGGCGATATAGGGAGCAAAAGTATTCACATCAAGACCGCGAGCGACAAGGTCTTCATAATACGCTACGGCATTCGCCAGAGTAAAGGCCATTTCTTGCGGCGCTGTACTGCCCCCCTGTCGCATGTGCAGCCCGCAGACCGACATCGGACGGGAATTCTTTATCTCGTTCCGCGCGCAGAACTCCACACAATCGCAGCTCGTTTTCACCGAGGGCCGGATGGGGAAAATCTGAGTGCCGCGGGCAATGAACTCCTTGAGACAATCATTCTGTAGCTGAAGATGCATATTTTTGAGTGGGATTTTCCGCTTCTGGTTAATGGCGATGCTCCAGGCCATGAATATCGGCCCGATAGCACTGACCACGCTGCCGACAGCGAACTGGTCGATAGGGATACCGTCCAGCATTATTTCCATGTCAGCCAGCGAGTTGATACTTACGCCGGCTTTACCTACTTCACCGAGAGCCATCGGATGGTCACTGTCATAGCCAATCTGCGAAGGCAAATCCAGGGCGGCGCTTACCGATGTGGCTCCCTGACTGAGGCAATACTTGAACCACTCATTGGTGGCTTCGGGAGTACCGAAGCCGGCATACTGGTTGGCGGAAACAGCAGCGTTCCGCGCCCGAGCCACTGACTTAGCCACACTCCGGGCATAAGGATACTCACCCGGACTGCCCAGCTTCTTCTGATAGTTCCAGCCATTGAGGTCGGCCGGAGTATAGACTGCCTTTACCGGTATCCCAGACCGGGTTGTCGTCGATTCCTCCGCTTTCCCTATTTTATCTGCCGGTTTTTCCTTGAGCTTGACCATTAGACTCCTCCCCTAACGATATTCCTTTTTGCTTCACCAGCGGTGGCATACCAGTTACTTAATCGTATATCACTTTCGTTCACTGGTGTCAATCCTTACTCTATTGTCTTATTCAGGACAAGGATTTATACTGTAAAAGTTTCGAGGGGACACTTCCAAGGCTGATTATCAGTACGGAGGAAAGCGTGCGCAAAAGCAAGCAGCCATTTTTTTATGGCTGGTGGATAGTAGTCGGTTCGGTCATCGCTTACATCCTATCGGGAGGGTTCTACTTTTACGGTTTCAGCACCATGTTTATGCCGCTAACCGAAGAATTCGGTTGGTCACGGGCCGCCACCTCCGGCGCTTTTTCCTTCGCCCGTCTGGAAGGCGGGCTGCTGGGACCAATCGGTGGTTTCCTCGTCGATAAGCTCGGGCCGAGAAAGATAATGTTCTTCGGTATCCTGATGATGGGTACCGGCTATCTTCTGTTAAGCCGGATTAATTCCCTGCTGGCTTTTTACCTTACCTTTGTACTTTTGATTGCTATTGGCGCGACGGTAGGCATCCACCAGGCGCCGATGGTCTCGCTGGCTAACTGGTTTGTCAAGAAGCGCGGTACGGCTATCGGCATCGGCCTCTCCGGTATTGGCCTGGGCGGGTTAATCTTACCGTTCCTGGCCTGGCTTATCAGTCAATACGGATGGCGACAAGCCGCCATTGTTACCGGACTGATAGTCTGGGCCGTAGGGATTCCAACGTCTTTTCTCATGAGAAGGCGGCCTGAGCACTACGGTCTATTGCCTGATGGCGCCGTCAGCACGGCTGAAGCATTACCTCAAAACGGTGAGCCAAACGCAATTAAAGCCGGTCAAAAGGAAGTACTACCTACACAGGACTTCGCCGTACGCCAGGCATTAAGAACTAGTGCCTTCTGGTTGCTGGCCGCCGTATTCGCCCTCCGCCATTTCGTAGTCGGCGCTATCGCTGTCCACGAGATTCCCTTTTTAATTGACGTCGGCATATCGCCCCAGTTAGCGGCCACCATGCTCGGTAGTATTGCCCTGGTCAGCATCCTCGGCCGGTTGGGCTTCGGTCGCCTCGCCGACATTATCGATAAGAGACACGTCATGGCAGTTTGTATGGGGCTGCTGGCGGTAGCCTGTTTCATCCTGGCTAGTGCTCAGACATGGTTGTACCTGGTAATTTTCGTCATCGTTTATTCTCCAGGCTACGGGGGTGGGGCGATATTGATGAACGACCTGAGAGGTGAATTTTTCGGCAGGCGTAACTTCGGTACCATTATGGGCTTCATGGATATGGTACAAATTGCCGGAGTGGTGGCCGGTCCCGTGTTTGCCGGCTGGATATTCGATGTGACGGGAAGCTACCGGCTCGCCTTCATGACCTTCGCGTTCGTTGCCCTCGTCTCGACAGTACTCATCCTGATAACCCGCCGACCGGTACTTCAGCCGGTTACCTTGACCGGGAAAGAACCCGCCGTTTGATATGGCTCTGACAGACGTGGAATAGCAATCGCTCATGGTTCGACAAGCTCAGGGTGAGCGGGAGCAAGGTTACTAAAACCCATCAACAACCGGGCTTAAGCGGTTCCTTACGCCGTCCATCAATTAGGTGGAGGACTGTCAGCAGCGGATGCCGATAGAGAAGGCGCGGGCCGGAATAACGCATTACCGCTCTGATTTGCTCACGCCTTTGCGGTTGATAACAATGCACCGGGCATTTGGCACAGGTGGTCTTGCCTTCATGGAACGGACACTTTTCGAGGCGTCGTAAAGCATAGTCGAGCAGTTCGCGACACTCAGAACACAAACTCCGGCGATGGTGCTGCTTCCGACAATACAGGGCCACCATGACACTAACGGTCTTACTTTCTCTCTTGATTCTGGAGTGTCTGTCCTTCATACCGTCTTCAAAGCCAGGGCTAATTCATCGGAAGTGAGGACGCGCCCGAAGTAGAGTCTGATATTCTCTTCGGCGGCGGCCTGCATTTCCCCAGTGCGTGCCCGGGTGCAGTCGCTCAGCAGCACAATATTATAATTACGGTGGTGGCCATCGCGGGCCGTCGATTCGACACAGACGTTGGTGGCAATGCCAGTAAAAATAAGCGTCTTTACCTTGAGTGTCTCCAGGATAAAGGTCAGGTCGGTATTATAAAAACCACTGTAACGATGTTTTTCAACGATGTAATCTTTAGCCGCCGGCTTCAAATCATCTATTATCTCAGCTCCCCAGCTACCCTTCTTCAAGGCCTCGAGCTCCCGGCTGACGCATACCGCCGGAGCATCAGAGTAATCGGCTCGGTATACCGCAGTGATATAGATAACAGGAATTTTCTTTTGGCGAGCTAACCTAACTACTTTCTTAATAGAAGAAACAAGCTCTTCTTTCCTTTCATAGCCCTTGGGAGCAAAATGGGGACGCGCCAGCTTCCCTTTATCCTCCAGAAAGTCTTTCTGCATATCAACGACCAATAAGGCTGTTTCCTCAGGTCTAATCTCGATATTTCGTACCTGACGCACTGGCTTAGCTAGCCTGTTTGATTTCATATTCAAACCTCCCGTTTTCAGATGCTTTTCAGAATATATTATCATGCCGAGTTCCCTTTCATATAGTCGGCATTGCTTCCGCCAATTTGACAGGCTATTATCGTGAAAAGTAGAATGGTCTTTGTTCTTATGTCGAATAACATCCATCCTTTTATTAATAAAGTTAAGTAATTATCCCTTGACAACAGGGGAGGGTATTGAATGTTCAAGAAAATTACGCCCAATAACGTTTTGAAGTATCTAGACCACGTTATGAATTTCCAACTAAACGATTTAAGAAAAGCCTCAATTTTAGCTACTGCTAATTTCCTTGTGGCTATTGGCTGTATGGGCACAATTGAATTCTTAGGTGGTATTAGTAACGAAAAAATAGGAAAACCTGAAAGCAAATACGTCAGTTGTCGCTTCAAGGATGGGGTTCGTTTATTAAAAGGTGAATACATAACACCACCACTCAATGAGGATATTATGTATGATTTGCGTAATAGCCTAACTCACCAGTACTTAGTTACAGGTGGTAAGAAAGCCAATTTTCGGGATGTAATCATCAAAAATAGTTGGACTGACAGCAGAGCTGTTCTTAAACGTAAAAACCGACTTACATTAAACGTTGCAAAACTTATTATTGACCTTAGCATAGCCTGGGGTATTCTAAGAGAACAACTTGAAAAGGACGGGGTAAAACGTGCAAACATCGCAAGGATATTAAATACGTTGCCAATTCTACAATAGTTAATCCAATTGACTGTCTTATATGTTATGAGGGTATATTTACCTAAAGATGCGCCAAGCCTATCTAGGCCGTTGATGGAGGTCGTTTAATGGCAGATTCCGAAAACCGAATTGTCCGCACCGGCGGTCACCATGATTGCGGCGGTTGTTGCCCTTATCTCGTTCACGTTATCGACGGTAAAGCCCGCAAAATCGAGCCTTACCCGGAACCCAGCCACCGCACCTGCGCCCGCTGCTGGGCCTATCCCAGCGTGGTGCACCACAAAGACCGCCTGCTCTACCCGTTGAAAAGGACCGGAGAGCGGGGCGAAGGTAAATTTACCCGTATCTCCTGGGACGAAGCCCTGGATGAAGTCGCCTCCAGGCTAACAGCCATCCGTCAAAAATACGGGCCGAGCTGTACCATGCTGATGAGTGCCTCCGGCAGCCGGGGACATGTCCATTCGGCACTATCCGTTTTCCGGCTCTTCAATATGATAGGCGGTTGTCTGGTGCGCTGGGGTTCGGCATCGAACGAATCGAACACTTTTGCCTCGATAGTAACCTACGGCACCGGTGACAACGGCAATTCAATGGACGACCTGGCTAATTCGAAACTTATCATCGCCTGGGGCTGGAACCCGATGGAGACCGTCCAGGCCACCGGTACGCCTTACTTCCTGCTCAAAGCCAAAGAAGCCGGCGCCAGAATTATCTCGGTTGACCCGAGGTTCACCAACACCGCCGCGGTCGTCGCCGACCAGTGGATACCGATTCGACCGGGGACTGACGCCGCCATGCTTATCGCCATGGCCCACGTCATGATTACCGAGGGACTCTGTGACAAGGAATTCCTGGACAGATGTACCGTCGGCTTTGGACAGTTCAGCGATTATGTACTCGGTAAGGAAGACGGCATTGCCAAGACACCATCATGGGCGAATGAAATTACCGGCGTTGCCTCTGAAACAATTGTAGCCCTGGCGAGAGAATATGCCACCACTAAACCGGCGGCCTTGATCGACGGCTATGGTCCCGGCCGCACCGCCTACGGCGAACAATACGTCAGAGCGGCTCAGGCACTGGGGGCACTGACCGGCAATATCGGTATCAGTGGCGGTATGGCGCCCGGACTGAGGCAGGTGCCCGGCTTCATCGGCGGGATGGGCGGCGCCCGCGGTCCGGCTTTACCCATCGGCAAAAACCCCCTCGAACCCGACCTCGGCGGTATCAAACCCGATAAAGTAGACCGCGATGTCTATAACCGCTACCGCATCTGCACTGCCAACGCCTGGGATGCTCTCCTCAATGGTAAAGCCGCCGGCTACCCGGCTGATATCAAAATGCTCTACATCGCTACCGTCAATAACATTAACCAGTGGCCGAACACCAACCGGGCCATCGAAGCTTTTAAGAAAATGGAGTTCATCGTTATCCATGAAAAATTTATGACAGCCACCGCCCGCTATGCCGATATCATCCTACCCGTAGCCGACCAGTGGGAAAGGACCGATTACCAGCGCTCGTGGATGGCGATATGTCTTACTCCTTATTACATTTACCAGAACAAAGTCCTCGACCCGCCGGGTGAGGCCAAGACCGACTTCCAGATATGCTGCGAACTGGCCGAAAAACTGGGTCTGAAAGGATACCAGGAGAAGACCGAGGATGAATGGTTGCGCACGCTCCTCAGCGAGCCGGCCGATACGGCGCGGGACATTCCCAGCTATGAAGAATTCAAGAAAGCCGGTATTGCCTATCCTAAACTGGAGAAGCCGGCGGTCGCTTTCAAGGATGAGGCGGCCGGACGAAAACCTTTCCCCACACCATCGGGGAAAATAGAAATCTACTCGGAACGTCTGGCCCAGTTGAATAAACCGGAAATACCACCCATCCCGAAATATATCCCGACCTGGGAGAACCTAGATGACGCTTTAAGCCGGAAATACCCGTTTCAGCTCATTACACCGCACTTCAAGCTCAGGGCCCACTCCGGCTTCGACAATGTACCGTGGTTCAAGGAACTTGAACCACAGACCGTCTGGATAAACTCACAGGATGCCGCCGGCAAAGGCATCAAAAACGATGATAAGGTGAGCGTGTTCAACGACAGAGGCAAAGTTATTATCACCGCTAAAGTCACCGATAGGATTATGCCGGGAGTGCTGGCGATGTGTGAAGGCGCCTGGTTCAGCCCTGACGAACACGGTATTGACCATGGCGGCTGCCCTAATCTGCTTACCCGTGATAAACCTGCCCCCAGTGGCGCCATACCTTATAATACCGCCCTGGTACAAATTGAGAGGGAGTGAAGTCACAATGCAAATGGCTTTCTTTTTTGACCAGTCCCGCTGTTCGGGTTGCCTGGCCTGCGTCACGTCCTGCCAGTCGTGGCATGCCACCTCTGACAAGTTAATTAACTGGCGCCGGGTCTTTATTTTCGAGCAGGGCACATACCCCGACGTCAAAGTCAGTTTTCTCTCGCTAAGCTGCTGCCATTGTGCCCATCCGGCCTGCCTGGAAATCTGTCCGACCGGCGCCATCACTAAAAATGAGGAGAACGGAGTTGTGACCGTCGACGCCTCGAAATGCCTGGGTAAAGAAAAGTGCGGCCAGTGCCAGGTAGTTTGTCCTTACGATGCCCCGCAATTCGGCAGCGAAGCGGACGCTGTCATGCAGAAGTGCGACTTCTGCCAGGAACGACTTAGTGAAGGGAAGAAGCCGATTTGCGTGATGGCCTGTCCCCTGGAAGCGCTGGACTTCGGCCTCGTCAGCCAACTTGAAAGCAAATACAAAGGTGCCGCTAAAACCGCGGAGGGCTTTGCTGATAATTCTCAGCTTGCGCCTTCCATCCTTTTCAAGCCGAAATAGCTCCCGTCATTACGAGGAGGACGTTCGCCTCGCTCAGTGTAAATACAGCGACGAAGCAATCTCCTCCGTTTCTACGGGATTGCCACGTCCTTCTGATGAAGGACTCGCAATGACACTAAAATGTGTCCACCTATTGCAGGGGTGAGTACGGGGTGGGGCGGATGATTTTATTGGTGGCATTGGCCACAAAAGGCCCCCGCCGCTGGTAGTCCTGGAAAGCTTCATCCTGCCGGAAAGTTTTCCAGAAATCATCGCGCTGTCCCAAATCGTTGAAAGCGAGCAGGTAAATAAACTCGTTACTTTCGCCGACATCGGTCCACCACGTCCCCACCACTTTTCCTCCATATTTGGCGAAGAGGGGCATCAATTGTTTGCCGAATATCTCCATAAATTCCGCCCTCTTGCCCGGTAACAGCATATACGACCGGTGTTCGTAGACCATCCGTTCTTCCCTCCTCGTGCCTGATGCCCGCTATTTTGCCGTAGTCCGACGTCATTGTCAAATAAATAAGGGGGGATGCGGCTTATCTAAGCCGCATCCCCCCATCAAAAACAACACCCTTACTCTGCTAAACGGCTAAACTGGCTAAAGGCACCCACCAGCCGGCTCCGCTGCACTTCGAGCTGGGTCATCATACCCACCAGCTGTCGGGCCTTGTCGCTGCCCCGATAGGTACGACGCAATTTCAAATGAAGCGCCCGCAGACGCGTCGCTTCCGCTTCATCAGCCACCTCGATGAGGGGGCCGGCAAAAGTCGTTGTTTCTTCACCCCATAGAGAGAAAGTGACTATTCCTTCCTCCTCTCCCTCAGATGTCTTAATGAAATAGTCATGCTCAAGAGGTTCCCGAAGCGATTTACCGAGGAACCAGCTTAAAGCATCAGAATAAACACCGGAGACGAATCCCCAACCGCCCTTAGCCAGAAAATCGGGGGCAACTTCCGCTACCGTATCACGATAGATTTCCTGAAGTAATGAAGTGGCGTCTGAAGCACACCGGCTAACCGAATCCACGAAGGCATTCAGGTCTTGTAAGATTGGCTGTCCCTGCAGCAGATGGGCCAGGTCCTGATAGGTCGGATGGCGCATCCAGGCTGGTTCATAGCGTAACTGGAGTTCACCCTTGAGCAACCGTTCATACACCTGGGCTGACGCCTCAACGCCCATGCCGGTCTCCATCAGGTCAACCAGCCAGTTAGAAGAATAACCGGCCTCGACCAGCGGTAATGACTGGGCGAAGTCCACAATGACTTTGACCCGGGCCGCATCTTCGGTAGAAAGTGTCGGCTTCGCCCGCCTCGTCGGCTGGGGAAGAGCCAGTCTCGGCAACGGGCGCTCCCGACTTTCTTCAGGTTCACTGATGCGCCACTGGCCCGGAACAATCCGGGGCATATCGGGCTCGGGAATAGGCATACCCTCCCATCTCTGCCGTGGCCGGCGCTTCAGAAGGAGATATGCCACTACCGCCGCGATGGCTACCACCAGCACAATAATCACGATTAAAACGGGCAAGGACACGAAACCAGACCTGAGCAAAAAAGTCTGCGACCAGTTGCTCTGGTTACCGGCGCCGTCAATGGCTCGTACCCGCCAGTAATATGTCCCCTGCGGCAGGGCATCAGCCGTCGTCAACGTGTAGTGACTCCCTGTTATGTCCACCTTCTGAAAGATTGGCTGGGAAAAATCGGAGTTCGTATCTATTTGTAAGTCGAACGTGACGCCGCTGGGGTCGGTGACACTGGACCATTTCAGATTAGGCGTGGTCCCGCCGGTAAGACCCAGTCGTGCTCCATCTTTCGGAGTAAGCAGGACAGGTACCGGCGGTGGCGTACTTTCCATGGTGAATGTAATTTTGGAGCTATTCTTCTGTCCATCAACTACCCGGAGGGTATGCGGTCCCGCCGCTGATGTGGGGATTACGACTGATTGACTGAAACTACCGGAGCTATCGGTACTTACCGTCTGAGCCGGAATAACCTTTTCATCATACAGAAACGTAAGAGGACTATTGGATGCAAACCCGGAACCAGCCACGATGACCGTTTCTCCAACGTAGCCGGTGGATGGGTCCAGTGAAATACCACCCCCGATGTTAAAACTCGCCTCACTCACACTAGCGGCCTGGGTAACCGAACCGCGGGCACTAATGCTATGGGAACCGGAAGCCGAGTCTGGGACAATAAAGGTGGCACTCCATCCTCCCTGGGCATTGGCTGAAATTCCCTGCGCCACTACAGTGCCATCATAAGTTACCACAATCTCCTTTTCCCCGGCACCAAAACCAACGCCGGTAACACTCACGGAACTACCCGGAGCACCGCCGGTCTTACTCGCAGAGATACCTGGAGTCGCAGTAAAGGTTATGTCCGGTATCGAGGTTGCCAGCGAAAAGGAACCGCCGGCATCTATCGCGTGGGCACCGCTACGTGAGCCCGGAGTAACAAAAGTAGTACTCCAGCTCCCTTGGGCATCGGCGGAGAGTCCCGCAACTACCTGAGTACCATCATAGGTAACGTAAATTCCACTTTCGCTGGCAGCAAAACCGCTGCCGGTGACAGTCACCGAAGTGCCGGGAGTACCACTTACCGGGTCAACAAAGATGCCTGCACCGGTGGTGAAAGTAACATCGGCGACTTTTCCTATCTGAGTCGAGTAACCGTAGGCATCAATAACGTGGGTACCGGCCGGCGATGCCGGGACGGCGAAGGTCGCCGTCCAGCCGCCCTGGTAGTTAGCGGCAATGCTCGAGACAATAGCTGTGCCATCATAGGTCACTGTGATTCCGGTCTCAGCGGCATAAAAACCGGCGCCGGTGACTGTAATCGAGCTGCCAGGTGAGCCCGAAGGCCGGTTAAGAGCAATGCCGGGGTTTACCGTAAAAGGCCGGTCGGCCACGGCGCTTTCCGAGGTAGTCGAACCATCAGCGTCAACGGCATGAGAACCCGTCGCCGAGGCAGGGATAGTGAAGGCCGCGCTCCAGCTCCCTACTGTAGTTGCCGTGGCGGTGGTTACCTGCGCGCTATCATAGTACACCCTGACCGCCTCCCCATTGCCAAAACCAGTGCCGGTCACCGTGGTTGTGGTCACTCCGGGAATACCACTGGTAGCAGTGAGAGCAATCGCCGGAGCGACGACAAAAGTTATATCCGCGACCGAAGTGGCCGCAGTAGTACCACCATAAGCATCGACAATATGGGACCCACCGGTCGAGGCGGGGATATTGAAAGAAGGAGAAGCCCAGTCACCCCCACCATTGGCAGTGATTCCCGAGGCAATTACGGAGCCATCGTAAGTAACGACGATACCGGTTTCATTAGCACTAAAGCCAGTACCGGAAACAATAGCCACCACACCCACAATCCCAAGCGTCGGGTTGATAGTAATGGCAGGGGTAGCCGCCTGAACAGAAATAGGGCCAGCCCCGAAAATCATTAGCCAGACCACCAGCAGTGTGATGATTGCACGACCCAGCTTTATTAGCATCCTGCTCCAAGTCCTCACTTTCAAGGCCGACTAAACGCCCTGTGTCTAATTCGAAAATCCTAATAAACGCTTTAGCTGTTATTCTATTACCAAAAGTATTCGCACTGCAAGTCATGTGATACTTAATTCGACCCGCTTCCGATTGCAGCCCGCAGTCTGATATCCGGCACAGGTATTAACATTTTATATTTATGTAAGGTTTCTCCACTAAATTTTATAACTTTCCCACCATTATATTGCCAAAATAGAATAAGGAGAGAGTTAAGATGCCGAAGAAAAAATGTAATCACATGAACCAGATACGGGCGGTCAAACCCGGCGCCGAAGGTTGCGAAGAATGTCTGACCATCGGCGATAAATGGGTAAAGCTATGCATCTGTATGACCTGCGGGCATGTCAGTTGCCGCGATAACTCGAAAAATAAACACGTCACCGAACATTTTCTGAAAACCGTCCACCCTCTCATCAGGTCGTTCCCTGATGAAGACTGGACCTGGTGTTATATCGACGAGATGTATTTTGCCCTGACTCGAAGCAAATAGCCGGCTTGGTTCAGGTGCGCCGAGGCTGACCCTGGCTTACTTGTCCAGGCTGGGAATGTTCTCGCTTGAGGAATACATCTGCTTGATTTTCTTTTCCGACTCTATAGCTATTTCCTGTTGATTCTTGATTAGCTGCTCGGCACGAAGAAATATGTTTTCCATTCTGGGTACCGTAGTCAGTTTGGACAGGATAACCGTCACGGCAACCTCATGCGCTCGCCTCGGGTAATCACCCATCCTCAAGGCAGCCTTGGGCGCCCTCTCCTGTAAGTTGTTGGACAGGTCACTCAGCATGTTGAGAGTTATGGCATCCTTTGGGGCGGTAACCATAACCAGAACCTTTCTGGCATCTTCGGGATTAATGTTCACACAGAGATTATTCAATGCCTGAGTAAGCGCTCCCATGGCACCGATGCCCTGTTTCGCTGCCTCCCGGTAATCGTCCTTCTTGGACGGGTAGAAAGTGGAAATGTCCACTTCTCCCCGGCCGATAGTGCCGATGCCTTCTACACTCTCCTTAATATCTCCGGCGTCCACCACTTTACTGCCGACATACTTGGATTTCTTTTCTTCCCCGGCGCAGAACAGGTCGAAGAAGTTTTTAGCCATTTGCTGGTTGATTAGTCTGAGATTGGACGATATTCCCATGTCGGCTCTGGCGAAGCGTTCGTTGTCAACCAAGAACACGGCATCGGCATATTGATTAACCGTTTTCAAGCATGTGGCCGTATTAATTACCGCGTATGAAGTATCGCCTTTCTCTTCATAAGCAAAAGGTAAAACAACCAAAGCGTAAATGGGTTTCTCCACCCGTTCTTTCAATCCCTTCACCAAGATACCGATGCCGCCGGACCCGGTGCCCCCCGCCCCACTGGCGACGGCAAAGACCGCATCGCTCTCATGGAACTTTTTGGAGCTCAGGACATTGTCGATAATGACAGCCTCGGCATCCTTCGTAATCTTGGCACCCTCAATATTGATTTTACCAACGCCATGACCGAATGTTCTGGAAGCACCGATGACCATCCGGTGCCGCCTATCACGCGGCACGTGCCTGAGACTGGCCAGGTCGGTCTCATCGCTATTCAAGGCAAAAGCATCGACCAGTATTTCAAGTCCTCGGCCAAACGAAGACTTGGCATACTCGTTGATGGCATAGAATTCGTCACAAATGTTGCAGCCGCATTGCCCGATCCCGATGGCTGACACCTTCATATTTCACCCCTTAACCACAGACTTTGAATTCTCTCACTCACCCCGGCAACCCTCAATCCTAAGACCGATAAGCCCGACAAAGTCACAAAAGGGCACGAGAAAACGTTATAAAACCATAATATCATAGTCTTAGGTAAGACTCAACAAACTTCGTTCAGCCACTCCCCAGGAATATTGAGCCACCACTGACTTCGACCAAGCCTCAAAACAGGGTATCACCAAAATGACATAAATATTTAACCTTTTTTCACAAATTTTATATCTTTTCCACATTCCCCGTTAAAATTGAGCTTAAAGACTTAGAAATCAAGACGATGCGGTCGATTCGGGTAACGGACAAATAGTCCCCACCAGCACCTACGTCTCCACCGATTGGAGCAATACGGCGAGCAGGCAAAAGCCGACCTTAAAACTGGCCTTCGAGACTGTACCCAGCGAGCCACCTCTAGGTAAAGCCGTGTTAGTCCATTAAACAAAGTGGGGTCAGGAATTTGAGAGCATAGGCCGCCGGAAAGGGGCATTGACATCAAGCCTGAGGTAGGCACAGTTCAGCGGCAAGCTCAGCCTCATGCGCTCTGAGCCATTTCTTCAGTTCACGCCATTCCGGGCAATGTTTAGCGACTGCCTGCCAGAACCTTTTGGAGTGGTTCATCTCTTTCAGGTGAGTGAGTTCATGGACGACAACATAGTCAATAACCGGCTCCGGCGCCATCAGTAGCCTCCAGTTGAAGCTCAGCTTACCCTGCCGTGAGCAACTGCCCCAGCGGGTCTTCTGTCCCCGTACCGTAATGCCATTGTGTTTTATGTCCAGCCGACTACTCCACTCCTCCACCTTCTGCATTATCAATCTGCCTGCCTGAGCACGATACCACTGCTCCAAAAGCATGTTCAATTTTACTGGCACCGACGCGGTGCTAGCTATCAGCTTGCCCTGTTCCAGTCGTACACAGCTAGCTTTACCACAACTTGCTTCCATCAACACCATCAGTTTTTGTCCCAGGTAAGGGACTGCATCGCCTGCTTTTATTTCCCTTACGACCGGTTTTGGTGTCCTATCATACTTAGCCAGATTAGTCAAAATCCAGCCCTGCTTCGCTTTGAGGATATCGGACACATGGCGGAGACTGCCAGATCTTGGAATGATTACGGTCAAGCCTGATTCGGGCCTCATCTCAAGCCTCAGGTGCCTAGCCCGGGCGCTGCGTTTAACTCGATAAGCAACGACACGGTCACCCAGAATCATTTTGCCTTCTGAAATAATGGCCGGACGAGTGTAGGTTTTATGGGTCATGTCTTGAATTTGAACCTCTGGAATTACCTGCCTAAAATCGGCTCAGGGCGGCTCGTTCTCCCAGTTTTTCTTCTATCCTGATTAGCTCATTCAGCTTGGCCAGTCGCTCCCCACCGAGGACTCCGGTCTTAATCATGACACAATGCCACGCCACGCCGATATGAGCGATAGTCGGGTCGTCGGTCTCTCCCGAACGGTGGGAAATAACTGTCTTAATCCCCTGAGATTGGGCGTAATCATTCGTCTTTCTGGCATCGGTCATCGTACCGATTTGATTTACCTTGATAATCATGGCACTAACCGAGTTCTTCTTGACGGCTTCCCTCGTCCTTGGTTTATCGGACGCCAGCAAATCGTCGCCGCAGACAAGGCACCGCCGTCCTACCCTCTTTCTTAACTCGGCAAAGGACGCATAGTCATTACTGTGAAAACCATCCTCCACATAGCAGAGGTGGAATTTTTTGACCAACTCCTCCAAAAAATCTAACTGTTCGTCAGCACTGCGGAACTTACCTTCACGGTCATAAACATATTGCTTCTTATTGCGGTCCCAAAGCCTGTCGGCAGCGACATCCAGGCCCAGACCAAACCTAACACCTGTTTTACGGGTTACCGCAGTAACGGCTTCGGCCAGAATTTCTAGAGCCTGGTAATCATTGAGACCGGCGGCCCAGGCACGCTCGTCGTCAGTGCCCCCGGTAAAATTCTTGTCTCTTTTTTCGAGCAGTCCGCCCATTTCTTCATGCACCATGATATTCAGGCCGACCGCCTCTTTAAGGCTACGAGCACCCAGGGGCACCACCAGATGTTCCTGCATATCCGGCGTCGGTCCGGCGCTGTGAGCACCCCCGCCAATGATATTACCCAGAGGAAGCGGCAGGGAAAACGTATCCGAATCGGGGGCAAGAAATTCGTAGAGCGGGACTTTCAAGGCATCAGCAGCGGCTCTGGCAATAGCGATGGATAGAGCACTCGACGTATTACCGCCGATACGGCCAAAGTTATTTGTCCCGTCGCATTCCCTAATAATCGTGTCGCACAGCCTCAATTTACCGGCATCCTCTCCGACCAAACGCGGGCCCAGTTCCTTCAAAACAATTTTGACGGCGCCAACAACGCCAACCGAGCCATAAGCCGAGGCCTCATATTCACCACGGCTACCCGGAGCGCCAAACGGGGCGGCATTCCTTCCCCAACCGTTATCGGCGAACACGTCCACCTCGATGGTGGGGACACCACGGCTATCGAAAATCTCCCTGGCGATAACTTTTCTGATAATACTTTTCTTCGACATGGTACTCCTTCGAATCAGGTTATTTCAAAGTACCCTTGGGAATATAGGCATAACCCTTCATCAAGCAACGGGCGGTACGGTCCACGGCGGCTTTCTTCAGCACGAAAGCTCCCTTTTCTTTGGCCACCTTGCCCTCCGGCAAGATTATCCCCGCGGGATGGCCGATGCGGAGCACGCCCCGCTCGATGATACCACGGCGGGAGACCTGGTTGACGATAGTGCCGGGAATCATGCCGGCCGCTACGGTGCAGATGGCGCCGGTAACCGGGTAAGCCTTATGCATTACTTGCATGAAAAGCAGCCGGATGGATAAATCAATAGACTCTGCTTTTACCGGTTTCCCGGTCGTCCAGTCGGTGTAGGCAATAGGCGGAGCACAGATGGCAAAAAAGGGCACGTAGGGCCGCTCGCTGGTGGCCTTGTGCCAGTCATCGACCACGCCGATTTTTTCGGCGGCAAAGCTTCTTATCTTTTCAATCCGGGCCAGCAATTTCGCATTGGAGTCTATTTCCTGGGGAGTCTCGGCACCGGTCAGCCCCAAGTCTTTCGCCCGGACAAAGACAAGCGGATTAGCGGCATCGACCAGTGACACCTCGAAATCGCCTTCACCGGTTACGTGCAAAACATCGGTAACATTCCCGGTAGGCAGTAGCTTACCGGTAATGGAGCCGGCACTATCGGCGAAATCCAGCACTATTTTGGCCCCCGTCCCCGGTACACCAAGGATAGCGTGGTTACCTTCGACTTCCGCTTTCTTCCCTTTGACCGGCACCTGGGCGATAATGACGGATTTGGTGTTCACCTGATGGATTCTGACCGTCGTTACCGGTTCGACGGCATTAACCAGACCTTCGTCAATAGCAAAAGGGCCGACCGCCGAAGAAATATTGCCGCAATTGCCCACATAGTCAATCATCGGGCTGACGATATTGACCTGGCCGAAAAAGTAGTCCACATCGCAGTCTTTACGGGTCGGCGGCCCGATGATGGCCAGCTTACTGGTCAGGGGGTCGGCCCCGCCGAGGCCGTCAATCTCCCTCACATCGGGAGCTCCGAAAATGCGCCGGATAATTTTGTCCCTCAACTTCTCGTCAGCCGGCAGGTCGTTCTTCATGAGAAAGACCGCCTTACTCGTCCCTCCCCGCATAATGCTGCATCTGATTAGCTCTTGAACTTCCATAATGCCCCCTGAGAAGAACTCCTAATTGCCCAATTCTACATCATTCACCCGATAAAGTCGCCCTTACTTACTTCTTTCTTTCCTTCAAAATCATCTGGGCAACATTGCAGCCGTTAATCGCTACACTGCGAACGCTGGCGCCGCCATTCGTCCACTGCCCGGTAAGGAAGAGCCCCTCGATAGCTGTCTTCGAACCGGGACGGGAAAACAGATTCGTCGGGGTACGCGTCCATCCGGTAGAACCTTCAGTATTCAGCGTATATCTTTCATTGGTACGTGGCGTAGCCGCCTCCCGAACAACGATATGCTCGGAAAGGTGAGGAACCACCCGCTCGGCTTTCTTTATCAAAATATCCGTCAACCGCGCTTTCTCTTCACGGCTCCAGTCACGACCCGGCAGATAATACGGCACGCAGGTCAGAATGTGGACGATATGTTTATTCGCCGGGGCTAATTTCGGGTCTATTAAAGTTGGAATGCTCACGGAAAAGAAAGTGTCCGCCAGCTGGCCCTGACTGGCTGCTATCCATTCGTTTTCAAAATCAAGAGATTCGTGGACCACTGTTAAATAATCGGTAATACCTATAGCCCGAATATCCAGGTCGGTCCCGAGGTAGACACTCATCATCGGCATCGCCATCTCCAGACTGTTCAAATTATTGACCGCTTCAGGGGCCACTTTAACCAGTTCCTGACGGCTAATCAGGCCACCGAAGGTCTGATAAACCGCCGCATTAGAGACAACAAAGTTCGCTTTTATCCGGCGGCCGTCAGTGGTCTCGACGCCCACTGCCCGGCGGTCATCAAGAAGTATCCGGCTGACGCCGGCGCTCAGTTCCAGAGAGCCTCTATTCTCTTTAAGCTTGTCAGATAGAGCGTCGGCGATTACCTGCGCTCCCCCGACCGGCCAGTAGACGCCATGCCTCATCCGGTCGTCCATGGCGGCACACCAGGAAAGCGCCGAAAACCGTGACGGCGGCAGGCCGCCATAAAATAGGCCGGCAATGACAGCTTTAAGAGAAGGGTCGGTCAGGTACTCTTCAATCATCTCGGCCAGTGTGCCTGCCTGATATTTCTGTACCAAATCCGACTTAACGGGTAATTTCTTCATATCCCCGGCGATAGCCTGAACGGTGCCGATAAATTTGACGATGCCGTCTTTCTCTCTGGGAAAGTCTTTACAGAGCGTATCCGACCATTCATTAAGACTCGCCGGTATAACAAACGACCTGCCGGGCAAGATTACCCGGCACAGCGGCTCTATCCGGCGGAACTGGAGCTTATCCGCCACGCCAAGCTCAGCCAGGACTTTCGTCATTTCCCCTTCCGGCCCACACCCGCTGACGAACACTACCGCCGAACTGAAGTGGAACCGCTTGCGGCTAAATGAAGTACAGTAACCACCCGGCATGGAGTGCTGCTCGAATACTTTGACCTTCAGGCCGTGCTTCGCCAGCATGGTACCACAGGACAATCCCCCGATGCCGGAACCAATCACCACGGCATCATATTTCTCACCAAAGGAGTGGTCAACATCAGTCATGGCATCCTCCATATCAGTCTTTCTTCGGCGTGTCCACCTTCTCAACTTCGATGGTACATTCCGTCACCAGAGCCGCAAAAGCGCCCAAAGCCGCCAGGACGGGTGCCATCATAATTCCCAGTGCTGCCGCCGGTGCTCCGATAGACAATGGAATTTCCAGCACGGTCTTACCCTCACGGATGATACGTATTCTTCTAATGTTACCTTCATGGATAAGCTGCTTCACCTTGTCAACCAGTTCACTTCCGGAGATAGTAAATTTTTCATTCGGGGCCATTGTCCACCTCCAATAAAACGCTCAGGGCTAATTATAGCATTACTGACTCATCTTGATATCGGTCAAACAACCTGGTCGAAATCACTAGAATGGTTCCATTCATTTAGTAGGCATTTTCTTCGAGTCCGACCTCACCCCTTCCCCTCTCCTTAAAGGAGAGGGGAATTAAGAATAAGAGGGCTTCGCCCTCGGGCTGAACTCGGGCTGAAGCCCTCTTCTGGCAACTCCCAGAGTATCGTTCTGAGCGCCCTGGCCATAAATGGGGAGCACTTTAAAAGAGGGGCAAAGCCCCTCTTAATAAACCTTCCCCTTCTCCTGACTAGGAGAAGGGGATCAAGGGGATGAGGTCGCATGAAAAGAAATAATCCTCAGTCAAAAGAGACCAATCCTGGTAGAGGTTTTTTCCTTGCTCGTAAAAGCACAATCATGATAGAATTTATTCGTATCATGGACAAGATAAGGAACTTCTGCATCATCGCCCACATCGACCATGGCAAATCGACCCTCGCCGACCGCATTCTCGAACTGACCGGAGTACTCCATACCGTAGCCAATGAGCAGGTACTGGACAACATGGAGCTGGAGCGAGAACGCGGCATCACCATCAAGGCCAAGTCGGTACGCATCCCGTATCAAGCGAAGAACGGCGAGAAGTACATCCTGAACCTCATTGATACGCCGGGCCATGTGGACTTTAACTACGAAGTCTCGCGGAGCCTGAAAGCCTGCGAAGGTGCCGTACTACTGGTCGACGCGTCCCAGGGAGTGGAAGCGCAGACTGTCGCCAATGCTTATCTCGCTATCGACGCCAACCTTGAGATTATCCCGGTCATTAACAAGATTGACCTACCCAACGCCATGATTGACGACTGCCGGCTGCAACTGGAAGACATGCTCGGTTTACCCGGTGAAGACGCCCTGCTGGTCTCGGCCAAGAACGGGACGGGCGTCGTCGATTTGCTGGAAGCAATCGTAGCCAGAGTGCCGCCGCCTAAGGGGAGTGCCGACGAGCCGCTCAGGTGCCTTATTTTCGATTCCTTCTACGACGCCTACCGCGGCATCATACCGCATGTCAGGCTTCTTTCCGGTAGTCTACGCAGCGGTGAAAAAATCATGGTCAAGTCCACGTCGAAAGTATTCGAAGTCAGTGAAGTCGGCTACTTCCTGCCGCAAATTACCCCGGCCGAGAAACTGGGCGCGGGTGATGTCGGCTATGTTTCGGCCACGATTAGAGAGGTAGGCGATATCCACGTCGGTGATACCATCATCTCGCCCGACCACCCGGACACCCCGGCGGTACCCGGCTTCAGGCGCTCGCAACCGATGGTCTTCTGCGGCATCTATCCTATCAGCAGCAACGACTACGAGAAACTGAGTATAGCCCTGGAGAAATTTCAGCTTAATGATTCTTCTCTCGTTTTTGAAAAGGAGACCTCTGCCGCCCTCGGCCATGGCTACCGGCTCGGCTTCATGGGGATGCTACACATGGAAATCACCATCGAAAGATTGAAACGCGAATACGGCCAGGAGCTTATCGCTACTATGCCTTCAGTGGTCTATAAAGTACACACCACCAGTGGTGAAATTACCATGATTGATAACCCTTCGCGCTTCCCGCCGCCGACCAATATCGATCACATCGAAGAGCCCATTATCCGGACACGCATCATTGTCCCCAACGAATTCGTCGGGCCGTGCATGGAGTTATCCGAGTCTAAACGCGGTACCATGGTAATCATTGAATACCCCGACCGGAAACGAACACTATTAACTTATGACTTTCCCCTGGCGGAAATAATCACCGGCTATTACGATAAGCTCAAGAGCGTCAGCCGGGGCTATGCCAGCATGGACTACGACCTCGCTGGCTACCGACCGGGCGACCTGGTCAAGGTGGACGTGCTGGTCAATGGCAACCAGGTTGACGCCCTATCTTTTATTTCGATACGCGAAACGGCTACCCCCAAGGCCCGGGTGCTAATACACCGACTGAGAAAGGTTATCCCGCGGCAGCTTTTCCAGATACCCTTGCAGGCAGCTATCGGCAGCAAGGTCATCGCCCGGGAAGATATCGTCCCACTGAGAAAAGATGTCCTCGCCAAATGCTACGGCGGCGACGTCACCCGCAAACGGAAGCTTCTGGAGAAGCAGAAGGAAGGCAAGAAGCGGATGAAAATGGTCGGTGCCGTCGAGGTGCCGCAGGAAGCCTTCTTATTACTACTCAAAATGGAGGAGTAAGGGTGAGGGGACTCTATATCCACGTTCCTTTTTGCGTCAGGAAGTGCCGCTATTGCGATTTCTACTCACTCCCGGGACAACTGGATACTGTCGCGCCATACGTAGATGCTGTTTTGCGTGAGTCCCTTACCTACAAGGGCTTGTCCAGTCAAACTATGTACCTTGGTGGCGGCACGCCCAGCCTGCTGGGTGCCAAACACTTGAAAAAGCTTATCGATGGCCTGAGAGAATCGCTAGACCTTTCTGATGTTACCGAGGCAACCATCGAAGTCAACCCCGACTCCACCACCCGAGAATTACTTGAGACCGCCAAAGATGCGGGTATAAACCGCGTGTCTATCGGCGTTCAGTCCCTGGATGACAGCGAATTACAGAGCGTCGGGAGAGTCCACACGGCGACGCAGGCGATGGATGCGATAAAACTGACCAAGAGGCTCGGCTTCAACGCCGTCTCGGCGGACTTAATCGTCGGGCTGCCCGGACAGACGTGGCTCACCCTGCATAATTCCCTGGAAAGGTTGGTCGATGTCGGAATCGAGCATCTTTCGCTGTACTGCCTGTCCCTGGAAGAAGGCACGCCGCTGGCCGAAAGTCCGCCGGACAATTTACCGTCGGATGACACGCAGGCGGAGCTTTTCGAACAGGCTAGCCGATTCCTCGACGGAAACAGGTTTATTCATTATGAGATTTCTAACTTCGCTCTCCAGGGCTTTGAGTGCCAGCATAACCTGATTTACTGGCACGGAGATGAGTACCTCGGCCTCGGCCCGGCGGCTGCCTCCCATCTTGACGGCAAACGGTTCCGCAACCGTGCCGACCTGGACGCTTATATCAGTCATCCGACAGGCCAGATGGAGGACGTCGAAGAACTGTTTGGAGAAGAGAAAGCCGCCGAAGAGGCCATGCTACGCCTCCGTTTATTGGAAGAAGGGATTAAGATTGACGAATTGACCGCCAAATTTGGGCAGGATAACGTTACCAGCCTTATTGCCCGCCTCGACGGCATGGTCCGTGATGGACGACTTACTTACGACGGCTCTACTTACCGCCTCGCCCCCGCCCGCATCCTCACCTCCAATCCCATCTTCGCCGATGTCTTGTGCTGAGATTAAGATGGCTCTCACCCCCTTTATCCCCCTCTCCCGCCTAGAAGCGGACGAGGGGGAGAGATTTTAAAAGAGAGGGGCTTAAGCCCCTCTCTTTTCCCAATTTCACCCCTTCCCTTCGTAAGGGAAGGGTTCATCCTGAAGGTTCACCCTGAAGGAGCAGGGAATAGGTTGTCACCACCCGTTGACAAGTGCCTGCCTTTAACTTAGCATTTCAATTAGGTACAAGTATTCTCGAATGAAGTGATTTTCTCTGAAGGAGGCAATAGATGACGCAGCAAATTACGTTGACCGTTAACGGCAATCCCATCAACCTCGATTACTTCGTCCAGGCATTCATCGAGCACACTGTCAGCGGGATGGTCGAGGCTCTCGAAGGCACCGGCCCGATTAAGACCCTCGAACTGTCAATCGACGGCAATGACGTCTCCCTTAACCTGAACGGCTCACCGGTCTCGATTAACGCTTTTGTCACCCGCATCATCAAAAGCACGACCGCCGGCATGGTCTCCACCCTCAAAGGCGTGAGCGATATCAAGAAGGTGGATATCAATATTACGAAATAACGAGGAAGAGCCAGAAAGCTTGGGTTAGCTTGCAGTCTGCAATAAACCACTAACCTGGCGGGGGAAAAGAACACGGAAAGCGTAAAAAACGGTCAGTACAGAATCGACGAGAAGCCCGATGCCAAAAAGAATCAGGATAGAAATAAACGTTGGTGACCATATTCCCATTAAATACGCCACAAAAGCTACCACATAAACTGTTCCGTTCGTAATGATGGCTTGATAAGCTTGATACTGTGTTCTACCAACTCCGTAAAAGATACTATCAGTAACCATATTAAGCGCAAGCAAAATATACGGGATTATAAGAATCCCCATAGCTGTTTTAGATAGATTCACTACTTCAGCATTGGAGTTCAGCAGGCTGGCAAAAGCTTGCCAAAATGGCAAGAGTATTAACCAGAGTAAGACAACTAGACTCCCAATAACCAGAGAAGAATACCATAAAGTCCGTACTTTGATGATGTTAGCCGAGTTATTAGCGATCAATACCTTGGCACTTTCGGAAAGAGCGAGAATTGGTACTAACAAAAAACTCCAGAAGACGTGCATCGCAAGATAGTAACCGCCGATGGCGTTCGGCCCAAGAAGATTGAGCAGCCGGACAATCATAAAGAAATAGGCAAAGTTTCTGACCAGACTATCAAAGCCAGACCAAGCTCCTACCCGCAGGTAAACCTTCCAATCTTTGAATGTGAAGAAGGCTCTCCAATTTTTAACCTTTTCCATTGCAAGAGGTCTGACCATGATGAAGGCAGTAACAAACAATGCCAGACTCGCCAGAGTGTCTGACCAAGCAATGCCCAGCACGCCGATATTAAGTGAGAAGGCATATCCACCATAAAAAAGGCTGTCCAGAATAAAACGATAGACTACCTGCAGCATTGCTAGGGTTAGGATCATTTTCTTACGATTTATTGTCTCGACGATAATTACAGACGCGGCACTCAATAAGAAAATAGGGACGCCTGCTGTCTTAATCTTCAGGAAAGTTGAGGTGGTCGCTCTTATCGTTTCAGGTGTCCCGATTATCGTCACGAAATTAGATGACATACTGAAAAGTATTACTGCCAGAACACTGGAGAATAGGAGTATCATCGTCAGAGATGTCCTTATCGGATACCCTGGACCTTGTCTATTCTGTATTCCACTACCGACGAAAAAGAATATGGCCAGAACGAAGGTTTCCTGGACAACTTCAAGCAATAGTTCAATAAATTGCCATTGGGCAACGGTAGCCAGAGCATTTATGTCCGGAATCGCATTCCCGATTAGATAGATACTGTAGGAACGGTAAAACTGGGGTAAGGCCATGTATAAGAATATCAGACCAAGCAGCCGCCAGTCCCATTGTTTAAGGAGCCCTGATATTTGTTTCATGTTCTAACTAAGGTTGTGTCTTTGCATAAAAAGAGGTAGATTAGAGTAAGAACCTTCCCTATTCCCTCAACAGCACCCTTACGAAATTAGCAAAGTTCTCGGCAACTTCCAGTTGGTTGGCGGAGCGTCTGAATTCGAGGGCAATCTCACCCTGGCCGGCCTCATCGAAAACCCGGGCAATCCGCTTCAAGAGGTCTTTAAGGCTGAGTTGAAGCAGGCCTTCAATCTGAGACAACCCGGCAGAGAGCTCGGCTTTTTGGGCTTCGAGCCGGGCAATTTCCTGAGAAAGTTCCCTGGTTCCGGCCATTTGTGCCACGGGCTTATCCTTTTCAGGTTGAGGAGTATTCAACCGGGCGGTAAGTTCTTTTTTCTCATTTTCCAGGCGGGATATTTGTTCCTGCTGCTGTTTCACCAGTTCCTGGTAGTGTCGAAGCTGCTCCTCAAAATGAGCTGTTTCCGCTTTTATTTCAACTTGACTGCCTGATTGAGCTTCCTGGGCCGCCTCGCCTTTCTCAGTGGCCGACAGCAGCCCCCTGATATCCTGAAGCACGTTCATGTTAGATACGTTTCGGTCAAGCTTTTTGGCTTTCACGGTCAAGCAACTCCTTAGCCAGATTCCGGTACTCGACGGCCCCGTCCGACCTGGTGGCATAGAAGTTTATCGGCATTTCATGGACCGGCCCCTCGGCAAACTTGATGTGCCGGTAGATAATCGTCTCGAAGACGAGGTCGCCGAAGGTCTGCTGGATGCTATCGGAGACCTCCTGGCTCAATTTCGTCCTCCGGTCATACATCGTCCTGAGCACGCCTTCTATTTTCAGGGTAGGATTTACCTCTTCTCTAATGAGATTGATTATCTGCAGGAGGTGTTTCACGCCGTAAAAAGTGAGCGGCTCGCACTGAATGGGGATGAGGACGCTATCCGCCGCCGCCAGCGCGTTGACGACCAGGATGCCTAACGTCGGCGGGCAGTCGATAAAGATGTAGTCGAAGTCGTTTTTCACAACCGCCAGCTTTTTGTGCAGGGCTTTCTCCCGCCCTATCTTCCCCACCAGTTCCGACTCGGCCATCGCCAGGTCCACGTGAGACGGCGCCACGAAAAAGTTGAGGGTCGGCCGCCTTAAGATGGCATCCTTTATCGGGACAGCCGGGTCAACTAAGACCTGGTAGATGGACTTCTCAACCTCAAGCGGATTAATACCCATACTGACGGTCAGGGAGGCCTGCGGGTCGAGGTCAACGACGAGGACGGTCTTGCCCATATCGCAGAGACTGGCCCCCAGATTAATGCAGGTCGTTGTCTTCCCGGTACCGCCCTTATGCTGGGCTACGGCGATGATTTTTCCCATTTCTCCTCTCTAAACGGCCAAGGTAGTTGGATAGATTTTATCTCCGATTGGCAAGTAATGCAATCAGTTAGAAGGAAAGCGTTTAGCAATCGAAGGAGTGTCATTCTGGCGGAGGCCAGAATCCATTTTCCCCTTCCCCACTGGATTCCAGCTTTCGCTGGCATGACGATAAAAAAGTAATGCCAAGAAGACTTACCTCCTCTTCAGCCTGTAGTACAATTCGATAAAAAGGACATTTAACAAGACCGGCAAAGCGACGGGTATGGCCAGTAGCCATAAATGCCGGCTGATATCTACTCCGAGATATACACTACCGAAAACAACGAGAAAAGTCAGCACCACTCCCAGCGACACGCAACTTACCGCCAGGTAGATATACATTCTGATGAGACTACGTGGCCGCCGCCTCATTTCATCACAACCTCTACCGACTAGCCTCTTCGTTCCCTGCATCTCGTCTTTTTATCTGGCCATAGCTAACAAGAGCATACATTGTCCGAACGGCTTCCTCACAGGTAGGAAAGGTGAGAATACCAGCATCAGCCAGCATTTTTTGTATGGCCGCATCCGTGGGGAACCCCGGCAAATGCATGAAGAGCAAGGGTTTACCATATTTTTGCGGTATGGCCGTCAGGTACTCACGAATTTGGACAACCGCCTGTTCCTGTTCTGTCGGAGAACTGCCAACAGCTGGGGGCAGCGCCGGCTGATTGGCGATAATACCGTTGATATAATCGAGCTGCGCCAGCCTATTCAATATCTTCGCTTCGACCAATGACCCCGGGCCGCCACCAGCGAAGTCGACCGGATTCCGGGGCGGCGGTGCCTGAGGCGGGAAATTGACCCCTTCCAGGATAAACTTTATGTCATTATCGGCTATCTGCGGAATCTCCATACCCATGGTGACACAGGCATCGGCCAGGACTACACCCTGCCCACCCGTACCCATCAGCGCGATTCGATTACCCTTCGCCGATGGCTGTTGGGTAAGAGCCACGGCCATACTCAGCGAACTGAACAGGTCATCCGACCGTATCACTCCGGCCTGCTTGAACATAGCCTCAAAAATACGGTCTTGCCCGGCAATAGCCGCCGTATGCGAGGCGGCCACTCTGGCCACAGCCGGGTTACGGGCCGACTTGAAAGCTACTACCGGTTTTTTCCTCACGGTTTCCCGGAGTGCCCGGAAAAGTTTCCGTCCGTCGTGACAGCCCTCCATGTAAGCAAATACCGCCCTCGTCTCCGGGTCATCGGCAAGGAATTCGAGATAGTCGGCGACATCGAGGTCGGCCTGGTTGCCCATGCTGACCACTTTCCCCACACCGTAACCGCGGGAAATACAATAATCGGCAAAAATGTGGCTGAAATTACCGCTCTGCGAAAGAATAGCAATGGCACCATTGTCCGGAACACTGGAAAGGGCCAGATTTAAATGATTAGCTGAATTCCATAGCCCCTGACAATTGGGCCCGATGATGCGGATGCCTCCCTGCCGGGCGATGGCAACTATCTCATCCTGCAGGGCCCGCCCGTAACTGCCGGTCTCGGCAAAGTCGGCCGTTATTATCGCCGCACCTTTTACTTTCTTCTGGGCACATTCTCTTAATGCCTGCGGTACCAGTTCCGCCGGAATAGCAATAGCCGCAAGTTCGACGGTATCGGGAAGGTCGAGCACACTACGGTAGGCACGTAGCCCCTGTACCTTCTCCTCTTTGAGATTAACCGGATAGATATCGCCGGCATACTTGGCCAGCAACAGCCGCTGCACCATCCGTCCGCCCCACTTACGCATATCGTTAGAAGCCCCGATAATAGCCACCGACTTTGCCCCAAAGATTGAATACAGCTCTTCGACAACTTTACCCGTCAAATTTTCCCCCTCATGATTACTGCCTCAGCCGTAAGCGACTAGCCCAGTATTTGCAACAAAAAAGGAATGGTGAACAGGCTGGCAATGGTGGTGACAAAAACAACGCTTGAGACCAGGTCTGCCTCATTCTTGTATTTCGTGGCGATAATGGCGGCATTGACCGCCGCCGGCATCGCCGAGTCCAGGATGACGACTGCTCTGACGATACCGGTCAGATGGAACAGGTTAACGGCCAGGAGCCCAATTAGCAGCCCCACTCCCACCCGCAAAAAAGAGGCCATCAGAGTAGTGGGGAGTGACGTGATTCTGACCTTGGAGAGATTGACCCCGAGTGTAAGCAGGACAAGAGGCACGACCATTATACCGAGAAAACTTAACGGTTGAATCACCAGTTCAGGTACGGTGACATTGGTCAGGTTAAAGATGAGGCCCAGCAAAGCGGCATAAATAGGCGGGATTTTCAATACTTCCTTGAGGCTTTGCTTGCCAAACTTTCCGGCGGCCAGGTATACACCCAGAGAATACATGAGAATGATATTTGGAATGTAAAACAGGGTGGCAGCGAACAGCCCTTGTGAGCCATAAGCCAGGTAGATGATGGGGAAGGGGATATTCACGGTATTCATGAGCATTATGGGAATATACAGCCCGGAGTGTTTCTGCCTGATTATTTTGAAGATAACCCAGGCTAGTGCGCCACAGCCAAAGGTAATCATCAGCGCCGCCGCCCAGACCTTGGTGGCATCGAGCAGGACAATTTTCTTATCGAGCATAGAGGTGAAAGTGAGTGCCGGCAGCCCGACATAGATGACGATATCCACTATCGCCGACATGTCAACTTTGGCTGTTTTCCCGAAGATATACCCGATAAGGATGACGATAAAAGTGGGCAGGACTACGTTTAGAATATCAATCATTCCTTCAATCCGCTGCTATTTAGTCGAAGCAGACCGAGTTAATCCTCCTTCTTTTAGACTACTTGGCCAGATGTCTGAATGCACAGATATCGAACAGTTCCTGAAGGTCGGGCTCGTTTTCCATATTTAATATGATATCTTTACTCCGTTCAATCTGAGCATCCGATAATATGCCCCGGCAATACTTGCGGTAAATATCCACCGCCTGCCCGATGGTCAAGGGATATTTCGGTCCCCCATACGGCTGGTCCATGGCGCCGGTGAGAGTTTTCCCATTCTTGAGCATGACGTCCAGGCGCCCTTCCCCGGAGAAATACATCTTCGGAAATTCGGGATGATAGACGACCTTGACCTTTTTCCTCGCCTCAGCGATACGCGGGTCATGTAGCGCCGTTTCGGTGCAGGTTCCCAGGTCGCACTCACCGTGTACCATTTGATAAGCCAGGATGTGCTGGGTACTGAAGCGGCTGTCTTCGGCATCTTTCGGCTCAGCCCGGTCAACGACAAATCTCAATTCGTCAAAGTGCACGGTAACTTCGGCGATGTCCTTATATTTAAGTTTATTCTGTCGCATCAGGTCAGCCAGCACATCGACAAAATTGTGGGTGAAGAAGCAGAAACCCCACTTTTTAATCCAGGTAGTATTGGTATAAAAGGGGGGTCGCCCCAGTCCTGCAACCATCTTGTTAAATTTTAACTTCTTATCACCGCCGGTAAGCATATCCAAGCATTTTTCAATCACCGGATTGCTGGTCATGCCGTTCTTGGCCATGATGGCGTTCAAGATAGCGTTCCGGCAGACCGTAGCCGACTCCCAGAAATGGGCATCCGTGCCCCAGGTGTGGATATAACCCAGCCCCTGCACCATCGCCAGCCCAAGGGCAGCTTTAACCTGTTCTTCAGTCAATTCATAAGCTTTGGCACAACACGAGGTAGCACCATAGATACCGATAAACGGCAGGTTACATATCCCGATAGCGTCCGTACCGGGGGCAGCCCACATGGCGATTCTATTCTGCATCTCCTGGCCGACATAGAGAGCGACGATGGTCTCCTGTCCGGAGAGCTTGCATTTCTCCGCCGCCGTCAACAGAGCCGGCCAGGTAGTTACATCACTGATACCACCCCCGGGAAACTGGTCGTCCTCCATTTCCGAGGCATGCCCGAAAAAGCCGTTGAGCAGTGCTGCCTGAGCAACATCAGTCCTGAAACCACACCCGTAAACCCCGCATTCCGGCCGGCCCAGGTTATCTTTGGCATAGCGGATAACTTTCCTGGCCGTGGGCGCCGCTGAACCGACCAGCATCCCCATTACCTGTTTCAGCGTCAGCTTCTTAATGTGTTCGATAACGCTCTGGTCCACATCCCTGAATTCCGTCTCAGTGATAAACTTCGCAAACGTTTCGGCAAGTTTCATCCGATTCCTCCTTATCCCTTCGGTATTTAATTTTCCGATACTCTAAATCGTCTTAACTAAAATTATCCGAAAGTTCATACCTCGCAGAGTTCGATAAGGATACCTTCCGTTGTTTCCGGATAGAAAAAGGCGACACGGCCATGGGCACCGGGCCTGGGGCAGCCCTCCACAATTTTGGCGCCAGTGTTCTCAAAATCACGGATACTTTTCTCAATGTTCTCTACTTCAAAGCAGAGGTGGTTGATAGTACCCTTTTGTCGCCTGAGCACAGTGTGGAGAGGGTCCCACCCTTTGTCGGGCCTGAAACTGAGCAGCTCGATTGAAGTATCCCCGATGGGGAGAAAAGCAATCCTAATCCCCTCTTCTTCTCTCTCCATGACCTCGGTACAAGTCAGCCCAAACCCTTCGAATTTCTTGATGGCACGGTCAAGGTCTTCTACTATTATCCCCACGTGACGCATCTTCTTCATCATGCCCCCTTCCTATCCATGAGCCGAGGGATTGGCGACTCACCTATATTAGCACAATTTAATGTAATATTGGCGCGCCGGATGAGCAAGTGCGTCGTACGTATCACATAAATATGCAGATGCTCCCTCACCCCCTTAATCCCCTTCAGGGTGAACCCCTCTCTTCCCTTACGAAAGAAAGGGGCAGGGGATAGGTTATGAATCCCCGGTTAGTCAAAAATTGTGAATTTGCTTCGAGTAATATTGTTTCTGAGGCAACGCTCCCATTTCGGTAACACTCTTTTGAGTCAACGCGTCATATTGACGGGGGATAGGGGGCAGTGTACAATTCGACTGGGCGCCTAACTCCTCATGTCGCCGACCACCTGCTCCGAAAGCCACCCGCTAAAAATACTGATTGAAAATAGGCCAATCACCCGGGAATGTGCTAATAAGATAACAGATAAGCGAACACGAGTTTGGCATAACGGGAAAGACTGTCAGATTAAATAAAGGAGGGGGCAAAGTGAAGTACCGCAAATCGGAAGCCAAGGAATGGGCACGGGAGCACTGGAAGGGAGTCTGGGTAGCCTCATATACTCCCTACACGCCGGATTACAAGATTGACGAGAAGGCCTGGCGGCAAGACCTGCGCTATCTCATCGACGACCTGGAAATCCAGGGCATGTTCGTCGACGGGCTGATGGGCGAGGGTTTCCACCAGACTATCGCCGAACGCAAGCGGATGTTCGATATCGCCGTCGAAGAGGCCAAGGATGACATGATTACCATGCCTTATACCTCGGACCCGGTACTCGAAAACGTACTGGACATGACCAGATATGCCGAGAATATCGGCGCCGACCTGGCCATCATCATTAATCCCAAGTTTTATTTCGGGGCCATGTCCGAAGAGGGGATTTACCAGTACTACAAATACGTCGCCGATAGGGTCAACATCGGTATCGCCATCTTCAATCAGATGGAGCACGGCTATCTGATAAGCCCGAAGCTCGTCAGCCGGATTGCCGGAATAGAGAATATCGTCGGTATCAAGAACATCGCACCGCCGGACCAGCTCCGACAAACCCGGATGTTATGCGGCGATAAAATCGTGGTCGTTGCTGACGAGGAAGACTGGCTGGTCAACTATATCAACAACGGCGGGCAAGCGATGCTACCCTCGCCTTACCCCTATTGCCTGCAAAGCAAGAGCTTGAAACTGGTCAAAGAGTATATCACGCTGGCGGTAAAAGGGGATATTGCCGGGGCCTGGGCCGCTTATCAGAGGATGGAACCTATCAGAAGGGCATTACAAAAAGTGACGGTACCCGGTAAGAGACAGGCTACTTACAAGTATTGGAGCCAGCAGTTAGGGATGGCGGGTGGTGACGGCCGCGTAAGGTTGCCGCAAATGGAATTGACCGATGCCGAAAAACGGGCCATTAAGGAGGCAATCGAAAGTACCGAGCTGGTCAAAGAAGTAGCGACAGCCTCACGGAAAGCCTGAAGACTTTAGAGAAATTTCCGACCGTCAGGCAAAATACCTAACGCTATCTATTCAACAAGAATAGGAGGAAAAAGTCCCGCATGGCTCTTTTGGAAGAACCGATAAAAGAATTGGTCACGATTAAGAATTACATCGACGGGGAATGGGTTGAATCCAAAGGTGAAATGAAAGATGTGGTGAACCCGGCCACGTGCCAGACCATCGCCAGGGTCCCGATTTCCACCAAAGAAGAGATGGACAGCGCCATCGCCGCGGCGCAAAGGGCTTTCCCGGCCTGGCGGACAACACCGCCGGTGGCCAGGGCCAGATATCTCTTCAGACTGAAGGAATTGTTGGAAGAGCATTTTGAGGAGCTTAGCCGGGTCCAGACACAGGAACACGGCAAGACAATTGATGAATCACGGGGAGAAACAAGACGAGGCATCGAAAACGTCGAAGTTGCCTGCGGGATTCCCACTCTGATGATGGGGTATAACCTAGAAGATATTGCGTCAGGCATCGATGAATACCTGATTCCGCAACCTTTGGGCGTTTTCGGAATAATTGCTCCCTTTAATTTTCCCTTCATGATTCCACTCTGGTCGGCACCTTATGCGGTGGCTACCGGTAACTGTGTCGTCGTCAAGCCGTCACCCGAAGTCCCGATAAGTCAGATGAAACTGACCGAACTGGTGGAAGAAGCCGGTTTCCCGCCGGGAGTATGGAATGTCGTCAACGGCGAAAGAGCCGCCGTGAGCGCTATGTTAGACCACCCGAACATCGCCGGCGTAACGTTTGTCGGCCGAACGACCACGGCGAGGGAGGTTATCTGCCGGAGATGCGGCGAGACTGGTAAAAGAGTCATCGCCCAAGGGAGCGCCAAGAACTTCATGGTCATCATGCCCGACTGCATTGTCGAAAGGACAATACCGGCCCTGATGACTTCATTTTTCGGTAATGCTGGCCAACGCTGCCTATCCGGGGCCAATCTTGTTGTCGTCGGTGAAGATAACAGGTCCTATACAAATTTCGTGGAAAAAGTTATTGATGCTGCCTCCCGGATAATAATCGGTTACGGTCTCGATGAATCAATCCAGATGGGGCCGGTACGGGACAAAGGGAAGAAAGAGACCATCACCGCTTTTATCGAAAGCGGCATCAAGGAAGGGGCCAAACTCAGGCTCGATGGGAGAAAAAACATAAAAATAACCGGTAACTATCCTGAGGCCTGCTTTCTGGGGCCGACTATCTTCGAGGATGTTTCCCCGGAAATGCGAATAGGTCGAGAGGAAATCTTCGGGCCGGTGATGAGCATAATGCGGGCGAGAGACCTCGACGAAGCAATAGAAATATGCAATGCCAATCCGTTTGGTAACGGTAATGCCATCTTCACTTCGAGTGGTAGGGATGCCCGAGAATTTCAATACCGGATTACCAGTGGTAACGTCGGCATCAATGTGGGCATCGTGGCCCCCATGGCCTTCTTCCCCTTCAGCGGTATGAAAGATTCCTTCTTCGGGGTGTTGCATACGCAGGGGCGAGAGGCTGTCCGTTTCTTCACTGAGAGTAAAGTTGTCATCCAGCGATGGTTGTAGAAAGGCCCGCCAGCAGATGAAATTACACACCGCCTCGGAGGTTATCAGCCTAGCCAGGGAGCTTGAAAACCGGTCGGCACAATTTTACGAAAATTTATCGCAGCAATACGGGAAAAATCAAGATATCTTTCTCCGCTTTGCCCGAGAGAATGAAAAAACTATAGTTCAAGTCGAAAGGACATACTACGGAGTAATCTCCGATGCGATTGAGGGTGGCTACGCCTTCGATATGGACCCGGATGGTTATACCCTCGAAACTGAGCTGGATAAGGGTGCCACTTATAAAGACGCCTTGAACCAGGCCATACTGATGGAAAATAGCCTGATAAAATTTTACTCCGATGCGGCCGCACAATCGAAGTCACTGATGGCAGACATTCCCAGAACTTTCATTACGGTCGCCATGAAAAAGGAAAAACGCATCCTGGAGTTAGGGTCGCTTTTCCAGCAACAAGCTTAGGCTCTCACGTTTTCCCCCAATACTTTCAAATAATTGGAAGGAGAAGGGATAAGTATGGAAAAGAAGGAACTAGCGCCACAATGCCTGATACCGGTGAGGCCGATTCTTCTTGTCGGAGCGAACATAGGCGGCAAGGCAAATTTTTTTGAAGTCGGCGGAGGAGGTCTGGTCAGTTATGACCCGCCGATGGTCGCTCTGCCGGTAAGGCACCCGCGCTTCACGCTGAAAGGTATTCTGGAAAACAGGACATTCTCGGTTAACGTCCCTTCGGTGGAACTGGTCAAAGAAGCCGATTACTGCGGCATTGCCAGCGGTGCTCAAACCGATAAAGTGAAAGACTGTAATTTCACTATTTTCTATGACAAACTTGCCACCGCGCCGATGATAGAACAATGTCAGATAAACATGGAATGCAGCTTGGTGCATCTGCTCAGCACGAACAGCCACGCCATTATTTTTGGCCGGGTTGATAGTACTTTTGTTTCTCAGGAATTATTAACGGACGGGAAACCCGATTTTAGCAAATTTGCTCCGCTGCTCTGGTTCGTAAATAAAGCGGAATATGTTGCCGCCGGTAAGACAATAGGCAAATCCCGTTCCAGCGGCCAAGAACTAAACGTTAACCACTAAGCTAATGAATGGGACTGGAAATACACCGAAAGTAGCGACTAGCGAAGAGTAGGGTTATTGACCGTATTTATTTCTTCTTCAGTCAGGGTACTTTCGAGGATAGCCGGAAAGCGGGGCGGATATAGCTCGAAGAGATAATCATACATCTTGAGCAGGACACGCTCGACATTACCGGAACGAGACCAGACCCTTTGCAAATGGTCCAGAGAAATAAACACCGCCCGGCAATAGTCCCGGAAGTCAGTTAATAATCCGCGAAGTTCGCCATTATTCATCTTACCCGAACGAAGTTGCCGGGCATGGAAACGGGACCGGGCTATGGAATGACGTGCTTCCTCGCGCCATTCCATAGCCCGGTCGAGCTCACGAAAGGCATCTCGGCGACCATCACCGGTCTCGGCAGCCAGTTCTACGATGGCTTCGGAGAGGTATCCATAACGGGTATCGATTATTATCTCCAGTAACCGTTCCAATCCACGAAAGCAACTGGGCGATGGTAAATCAACCGCCGGGCGCGAAATGAGCTTCTCCTCCATCTGTTTTAAGAGCAGGTCAGCGATGAAATAGCCATGGAGGAACGGTCTTTTCTGCAGCCCCTCATTGGGGAACCAGCCCCAGTTACAAGCACGCTTGATAATGCGTGAGTGTAACGCCAGCTGGTCTTCAACGGCCAGCCCTTCAAATTTGTAACCGGTTTCGAACAGGTCCTTCGCACTGACTGACACGCTGAGGTCTAACCCGAAGGTACCAAGCAGCCAGTTAACCAGTTGCACCATATACCGTCCCGGCTCCCAGAAGATAAATGGCCAGCGCCGGAAAATGTCTCTGGCGGCATCCACCCCGCGAAACTTACCGGCTTCCAGAGGCGGGTAATGCCCGTCGTAACGCAGCACCAGACGGATTTCCGGCGCCCACGATATTTGATGAAAATAAAGGTGTTTAAGATGGTGATGGTCAGGCATTACCCTTCTCGCCAGGTAATCATCGGGGCTCACAAAACGAACCCTTGCCAGGTTTTCCTTCAGCACTCGCTGCCAGGCCGCCTCCATAATATCCAAAGCGACATCGCCGAAGTCCATCAGTTCCAGGTCCTGCACGTACAGAATAAGCCCGCCATCGGGAGCATCCGCCAGTGCCTGACGGAGTACACCATAGTACTCATTGATGGCCTCCTTGCGGTCTATTGGGAAAGAAACGAAGCGATGGTGGCGGTATTCTTCGGGAAGTACCCAGTAGCGACCCAGAATGTAGCCCTGGTTCTGCACTCCTTCTACTTTCCATTTGGTGATAGGCCGCCAGATATACTGGGAGACAGGAAAATGCCGTGGCAGTGCCACAATATCCGGCCCGATGAGGAATGGCTCATGCTTTTCATCAAGCTTGTCGCTGGCCTGATAGCGCGCCTTGCTCTTGTCCAAATTAGGAAAGATAACGAAGTCGATGCCGCTATCTTTGATACCCTGAAGCTTGGCAGAATCCAGTGAGTCCTCGATAGGGAACAGTCCGGCATAACGGGGGCGAGGTATGCCCATAACATCGTGCAGGTATTCCCGGTTGAGCCGGATTTCATCCTTGACTTCCTCATCCGTGAGCAGCGAGATATGAGTGTGGTGAGCGTACCCATATAGAGGATATAACAGTCCTTCTCGATAAGCTTTTTTCAGCCCGGCATAGGTCTTGGGCATGACCTTAGCAATTTGAATGAGAAGCTCGTTGGTTGCCTCGAGAGTAACCGTAATGCCCATCGAGCGGGCGAAACGCACCAGAGCCCGATAGATGTCTCTCCCTTCGGCGCTGCGGCGCACTATCCAGTTCTCGCTACCCAGAGTCTGCCGCAAATCAACGTCTTCCACGTTCTCCAGAAGCATCTGGGGTAAATCCCATAAGGGCTCGTGGGCATGGAAAGCCAGAATGACGAAGACTTCTTTCATCAGTTGGTCTCTTTACCGAAAGTCAGCTCGGAGCTTACTTCGCTGTGCTCTTTAAGGTACTGCTCTTTTCGTTTTTGCGCTTCTCCCGTCTCCTGCCATTGGCGGGCGGATTTCACGATGGAATCGAATAAAAGTGACGCCTGCTGGAATTTGTCACCGGGCAAGGTTTCTTTTATCTGAGAAACGGCATCAAAGAGTTTCTTGGCACCCCATTCAATCATACCGGTATCCCACCAGGGCCGGCAGCTCGCCCACCAGAACTGGCAGCTATGAAGCCCCTCGTCCAGCAGATGGCGTGCCTCGGGATAGCCCGCACTATCATGCGGAACGCTCTTTACCAGATCCAGCGCCAGATAAGTGAGACTCCACTGGAGCTGATGCAATTCATGGCCCGGGTATTGCCACTGAGGATAGGGTATGCCCGCCGCCATTTCATCTTCCCATGTACTCCAGGAAGACGCGAGTGGCTGCGCTTGCTCTCTCGTCTTGAATAAGGATAAAAGCTCCGAGACGGTACATGTTTTCGGCGCTCCGGCCTGGAAGACTTCCTGCAGCAGCTTCTCCTGTCCCGGCCGGTGGTGGCCGTACACCTCGCCGTCGGTCCCGGTGAGTAAATAGGTCTCGGTGGGCAGTCTATCTTTCAAAGCTTCAAGAAATGGTCTTGCACCCGGGTAGAGACCGTAAGTAATACCGGCGCTGAAAGGACGTTCTTTGAAAAAGACAACCAGGTCAGGAGATGTATCAATGGTATAAGTCGTGTCATACCTTACCTGCCCTATTTTACCGCCGCAGGCAACCTCATCGATGATTATCCAGTCGAAGCCCATTTCGGCCACAATCTTCGCCACGTCGGTGCTGTAACACATTTCCGGAGGAAAGAAGCCGCGGGGCTGGTAAACCTCGCCGAAATAGCGGCGGTTAACCTCCGTATTCAGCTTGATTTGACGTTCGACTTCCTCGCGGGGAATAAGAGGCAATATCGGGTGGTACATGGCACTGCCGGTAAATTCGATTTGCCCTCTCTCCGCCAACCTCTTCAATCCGGCGATAACATCCCCAAAACCATACCGCGCCAATTGTTCGGTAAGGACGGCATTAATATTGAGAGTAATTCTGGCGCGTGGCGCCTCATCCAGCACTCGTACCAGCGTACGATAGCATTCCTCCGTGACCTTTCGCACAATAGCTTCGGTCTGAGTCGGTGGCTGATAGATATGAAGAAAGTTAGCCCAGTACATAATACCTCACTGAACGAACAGCCGGTCCGTTATCTTATTTCTGATATCACGCGCCGCCACGACCTTATGGTAGTAGCTGGTCTTCGTTTCAGCATCAATCGAACTCCGGTTAATCGCCCGGTAAGCATTGACCATGGCCCGCCACTGGTCAATCAAGCCGAGGTGAATCAGATTGATATCCCACATCGGTCGATGGCTTGCCCACCAGAACTGGCAACTGTGTTCCGCAATATCGAGCAGTCCGCGGGCAATACGACTAAAGAACCTGCATTCGTCATTGTCAGTGCATTCGCCAGCCTTACGGACCATTTCGATACAAAGGCGAATATGTTCCCACTGAAGGCGATGGACTTCATTGTCTTTGTCCAGCCACAGGGGGTAAGGGTTGCCCGCAGCAAGATCCTCGGCGCATGTACTCCACGACGACGGCTTGGGGTTGATCGTTTCTCCGGCAGGAAATATCTGGAGAAGTTCACTGATGGTCACCATCTTCACCTGCTGGGCGAAACTCGTATCAGCGAGTAAAGCTCTTTGCTGGTCAGCCAATTTTGTTGCCTGCTTGATATCAGCGTAGGTCTTCCTCGTTGGACTGAGTTGCTCATAAACGGCCGCCAGAAAAAGCCTTTCCCAATTCTGAATATGATGGCCGTAAGTTTCCGCATCCATCGCCGTGATGAGATATATATTTTCTTTCTCATTGGCCGTCTGTTTCAGGTGTTCGAAAAAATCCCCCGGGCCAATCTGTTTGAAACTAATCTTGTTGCTGAGAATGTCATCCCTAAACAAAACAGCTACTTTCTTACCTTCATACTCCACCTGATATATCTTGTCCACCGGCCAGGGGGCAGGACAGGCAATACCGCTCAATATAATCCACTGGTGGCCAGTAGCCGTTATCTCCGGTAAAATATCATCACTATAACACATCTCCGGCGGGAAAAAACCCTTCGGTACGTACGCCTCACCCAAGAAATGCCGTCCGGTGGCGATGTTCAACTCTATCTGTCTTTTTCGCTCTTCCGGGGGCAATAGCGGCAGGATTGGATGGTACTTACCACTGCCGGTAAACTCTGCCTCACATTTTTCGCCAACTAATTGAAGCCGCCTTATTACGTCCCGGTGCCCATAATCCTGCAACATTTCGAGGAGGACACCGTTGATGTTGAGAGTGGCTCTAACATGTGGATTATCCTGTAATACCTGAAGTAAAGGTTTGTAGGACTCGTTGCAGATTTTCTCCAGGACCACAGGCAACTGAGTCGGAGGCTGATAGAAATGGAATAGTTGCGCCCAGTAAATCACTCCTTTAACCTCCTGAGGGGAAACATACGAGCTAATTATACTAGCTAATACGGGGGCTCACAAGAGAGGGCTAACTGGCCTCCGAAACAGTCCTACTATTTTAGCCCATGTGTTCAATTACTTTTGAGGCCGGTTCTTTTCCCAAAAGCACCATGGCGAACCTATCGAGCTTCTCTTTGGTCACCGGCTCGGTATCATGCCACCGCGCCAGAAATTCTTCCTCAGTCAACCATGTCCTTCGAAAAGAAGACGGGTCTTCAAACACAATAATGGAACCATTGTGTCCGATGACAATCACGTAATGGCCATCATCTTTGTCATCTTTCCAGTCATCCAGAGTCATATATCTTTCTGCCCAGGCCTGCACGAGCACAATTACCGGCTGGTTTTTGTCCACCACTTGCTTTACTTCTTCTAAAGAAAAATCGCACTTGGCAACAACCCGAAAGCCTTTTGCCTCAGCTACGGCAATCATCCTTTGCGGGGGGACACCGTGAACGACGTCGCAATTCAATTCTCCAATTAATTCGTCTTCACGAATATCCAGACCGTAGTAGGCCATAACAAGCTGTAACGCTTTGGCCCCGCAGTCAAACCCAAACAAGAGTTTGCCAAAACAGACTTCGGTGTAAGGCATGAAACCTCTACACCTTCTTCGTTAAAGATTGGCGGCTGGCTGGCAGAGCAGGTTGGTTTCCTAACATATCTTAGCTTGAATTTACAGGGTTGTCCATTGGGGGGTCTGAAGCATCGTCAAAACTACCGTGGGCAATCATGCCACAGCTTATAGTAATGGGGTGAAGGATAACCGCGCTTTCCCCTAATACGGAACTTGCCGCTCCGTCATGTTCCCTGCTTAAAAGGAAGAGAATTGACAATAATTGAAGCGGCTGCATCAAAGGTAAGATGCCCGGTATTGATAACCAGGTCATAGTGAACCGGGTCTTCGAGGTCAGCCTGAAAATACCTCTTGACGAACGCACGGCGGCTGCTGTCAAAACTCGATATTTCCTTCTTCGCCGCCTTTTCGTCAAGCTTCAAGGTCTCCATCACACGACTCACCCGCAGCTCTGCCGGCGCCACGGCCAGAACGTGAAAAGCTCCTGGATGGTCTTTCAGAATGAACTGGCTGCCCCGTCCGCGGATAACAATCGGCTCTCCGTCCGCCAGTTCCTTGATAATGGCTTCCAACGCTGGCAGATAACGGATATCACCAAGCGGAATCTCACCTGGGGGTAGCCACACGCCGGGGTTACTGATACCCCCATCATAGCTGCGGCCCAAGGCTTCCGCAATACGTCCCAGAAGGCTACCCGGAGGCATTTCCTTATCCATCACTTCCTGGCTGTGCACTTTCAGTAGTTCGGCTACTCGGGCAATTATTTCCCGGTCGACATAGTCAGCATGAAGCTTTTCAGCGATTAATTCCCCTATTTCCGGCGCTCCGCTTCCCATCTGCCCACGAATTGTCACGATAGACATGCTGCACCTCCTTTATCAGTCTCTAGAATATTGCTCACGCAATACGGCAAATATCTTAGCCTTCTAGAGCAGTGGCGCTCTGTTTGTCCAGGAGGATTTTGATACTATTGAAGCTATTATTTTGTTACCCGGGCATCCGGGCACAATTCTTTGGGCCAATGTGGGATATTCCAATCAAGGGAAAAAGGGGTTATCCTAACAATAAACCATTTGGTCATCTTCTGTTGCCAGGCAATGCTTCGACACACAATGGTCAGCTACTACTGGGTATCCAGCAGTAGCATAAACGTCCAATCAGTCTGTTCTCCGCCATTACTTTGCGATTTCATCGTGATGCTAGCACTGCCTTTCCCAATTGCCTCAAAAGTCCACACTTCTTTGCCTAACGTTTCACCGCCTTCAGGAGGTAAGACTTGATGGCCTGTCTGCTTGACGATACTTTCGTCAGTGATGTCCGCCAATTCCGGCCACTTGAAATCCGACTTCGGGTTAGCACTCAGCACTATTTGGAATGAATCGTTGGGTGAAACGGCTAGGAATCTAGAAGCCGCTATTTCATACCGGAAGTCATCGTACGAGATTTCAACTACCTTTTCCTTAGGCGCGCCACACCCTCCGATTAAGAGAGAAGTGACAAGTAGCACGGATAACAAGAGCAACTTAAAATTCATTCAACATCTCCTTACTTCACAGCTCTGAACTCGCGACCTATTCCCATCCCCAGCACTTCACGCAGCCTATCCCAAACTCAGTGCCGCATTCATTATACTATGGTTCCGGTTCTCGCTATTCCTAATCTGCACTATTTTAAACAAAGAAAGAGATATCGTCAACCTCATATTTCCGTTTATGGACCATGAGAGAACTCTCTACAATGCTAACTACTCACTATCTTTATCTTTAGATTTGTCCTTCATGTCGGGGCAACTTCATCCAGTTCTTCAGTACCGCTCTGTCGTGGTACACACCAGAATCTATCGGAATCCCTCTCACTGTAGGATAGTCCGCTATCATTGTCAAGAATAAACGCCTGAGAGCGCTGTTTGCACAGACTAGAAGGCGTCACAACATACGTCCCCATCTATGGCTCCAAAGAGAGACTAACCAGCCTCTACTAAGCGTTGACAAAAGCCAGCGAGGCATGGTAGTCTGACTATAGATGTAAACGATTACTTACATCCCTTCTTTCCATTCTGACGCTTTCCACGCCCCCGTGCGCAGACGGAGGCGTGGTTCCCCCGAAATGATTTCTACCGAAAAAGAGAGGTGAGGAGACAGCAATGCTGCAACAGCTTTTAGGACAATTAGCTTTACCGAATATCATCGTCTCGCTTTTAATACTGGCGGTTTTCATCGGCCTTGCCTGGCTCTTTCGAGCCCTTTTACTTAGAATGGCAAAGAGGCTGGCACAGAAAACTCAAACGAAATTAGATGACGTGATAGTATCGGCGCTGGGCAAGCCGGTATTGGCCATTATTGTGCTGGCCGGTCTCTATCTGGCAGTAATTCCTTTGTCACTTGAAGGTACCGTGAGGTTATATGTCTTCAGAGGCTTAATCATCGCGCTCAGCTTGCTGGGCATCTATACAGTACTAGCTCTGATTGATGCTTTAGTAAATTGGTATAACTGCGAGATGGTAGGAGAAAGTGTGGGCGTTTTGACCAGACGGCTTCTGTCTTTGTTCAGGGTAGGAGCTGTGGCGGCTGCCATACTAGTCGCCATAATAGTCGTAGCGAACATCCTAGGTATTAAGCTGACGCCTGTCATCGATTGGCTAGGGAAGCATGGCTGGCGTATTGCCTTCATATTCATCCTGTCCATAGTGACGATTCTTCTTATCTGCCGCTTCGTCCCCAGAGTAATGGAAACAACGATGGGCCGGCGGACGGGTGAGTCCGAGCAAGAAGTGAAGAAAAGAGCAAACACCTTGTCCAGGGTAACGGTCAATATCGGCCAGGTGGTCGTATTTCTCATTGCCATTTTCATGGTGCTCTCGGAGCTGGAGATAGATATCGGGCCAATCCTGGCCGGTGTAGGTGTTGCCGGCATCGCCATCGGTTTCGGTGCTCAAAGCTTGGTCAAAGACCTGCTTGCCGGTCTGTTTATCATCTTGGAAAGCCAGTACCGTGTCGGAGATGTGGTGAGAATCGCTGATATCGCCGGCCTTGTTGAAGATATTAACCTGAGGAGAACCGTACTCCGTGACCTAGACGGTATCGTCCATGTGGTCCCCAATGGGGAAATTCGGGTGGCCAGCAACTTCACCAAGGAGTGGTCAAGGGTAAACCTTAACATCAGCGTTGCCTACGGGGAAGACTTAGACCATGTTATATCGGTCATCAATCGAGTGGGGAAAGAACTTACCGAAGACCCGCAATGGGCGCCTCTTATTTTGAAGGCCCCTCAGGCGTTGAGGGTAGATAATCTGGGCAATTCTGGCATCGAGATCAAAATACTGGGCGATACTCAGCCGATCCGCCAGTGGGACGTTATGGGTGAACTCCGCAAGAGGTTAAAGAAGGCTTTTGATGAAGAGGGTATCGAAATTCCGTGGCCTCACACGAAAGTCTATTTCGGTAATTCCCCTTATGAAAACGGAGGCCAGGGTTCTAACGGAGGTAAGCATAAGTAAGCAACTGGTCGGAGATGGGGCAAGATGGCACACTAAATGTAACCGGTAATTTTCATGGAGCACGTAAATATGGTTACGAAACACAAAGATACAGCCGTAAGACAACGGGAGATAACGAGCGCCGCCAGAAAATTGATAATCCGGCACGGTAGCGAACACGTTACGGTCAGGGAAATTGCGAAGGCGGTGGGTATCTCCGAGGGCGCCATCTACCGCCATTTCAAAAGTAAAAGGGATATATTATCTCTCCTGGCGGATGACATCGAGGCGAATCTGATTGGAGACATTGCCAAGTCCAGTGTCAATGGTTGTTCATCGCTTGAAGCTCTGGATAGCACGCTCCGAACTCACCTCTCGGCCATTGAAAAGAGACGGGGGACCTCTTTTCAGGTCATCGCCGAGATTATCTCTCTGGGCGATAGGAAGCTGAATGACAAAATGTCTAAAATCCTGAGCAGGTATATCGATAGTATCGCCGGTCTCCTGGTGCGTGGTGTCAAAGCTGGCGAGGTGAGGGAAGACATTGACCACCAGGCGGCGGCAACACTCCTGTTCGGCATGATACAGGGCCTGCTTAACATCTGGTCGCTAAGTAATTACAGTTTTTCTCCAGAGGCAAAGTACGAACCGCTCTGGCACATTTTTCGCCAGGCCGTGGTTAAGCATTAACCTCACTTGATTAAGTTTAGGGGGAGGACATCATGTGGACACGCGAAAGCCTTCATGAACTGGTAAAAGAAAAACTATCCGGCTATCTCTTTGTAGTGGTATCCAATCGAGAGCCGTACATCCATACCTTTTCCGGCCGTAAGATTATTCATCAGGTACCCGCCAGTGGCCTTACCGGCGCTCTGGACCCCGTAATGCAAGCCTGTGGTGGCACCTGGGTTGCTCACGGAAGCGGGTCGGCAGATAAGGAAGTGGTAGATAAAGATAATAAAGTAGGTGTTCCACCTGAGGACCCGCGTTACTCTTTGAAGAGAGTCTGGCTTTCCAAGGAAGAAGAAGACCGCTACTACTACGGCTTTTCTAACGAGGCTTTCTGGCCTCTATGTCATATCGCGTACACCAGGCCCGAATTTCGTGAGGCCGATTGGAACACCTACAAGAAAGTTAATGAAATCTTTGCCCGGAACATTCTTGAGGAGGTAGGTGACAGAAAAGCGTTCGTTTTTATTCAGGACTATCATCTGGCCTTAGTGTCACAATTAATCAAGAAGGAAAATCCCAATATTATCAGTGCTCAATTCTGGCATATTCCCTGGCCCAATCCAGAGGTCTTCCGTATCTGTCCCTGGTGCGAAGAACTCGTAAAGGGGCTTTTAGGTAACGACCTGCTCGGGTTCCATATTCGCTATCACTGTAACAACTTCATGGATGGGGTAGACCGCCTTATCGAAGCACGTGTTGACCGCGAACATGACGAAGTAACTCGGAGAGGTAAAAAGACCGCCATCCGTCCTTTCCCAATCAGCGTTGATTTTGAGGAAATCGAGCGGGTCGCCCAAGGAGAGGACGTGGCTGCCGAGGCCAAAAGACTGAAGGATAGGCTGGGATTGGACGACGAGCTGGTTGGGATTGGGATGGACAGGCTCGACTACACTAAAGGTATCCCTGACCGGTTTAGAGCTATTGACCGCTTCCTGGAAAAGTATCCTCAATACCAGCAGCGACTCGTTTTCGTTCAAGCCGGTGTGCCCAGCCGGACTCAAATCGGGGCCTACCAGAGACTGAAAGAGGAAATTGATAACCTGATATCAGAGATAAACTGGAAATACGGCACGGGACGCTGGCAGCCAATAGTCCCGCTCCTGGAGAACGAACCTCCGCTGACACTGATGGCACTGCGGCGAATCGCCAACTTCTGTGTGGTGAGCTCATTGCACGATGGCATGAACCTGGTGGCCAAGGAATTCGTCGCCAGCCGCTCTGACGAAAACGGGGTTCTCATTCTAAGCAACTTCACCGGGGCGGCCAGAGAATTGACTGATGCTCTGCTGGTTAACCCATATTCTATCGACCACTTCGCTGAAGCCATCAGAGAAGCCGTGGAAATGCCCAGGCGAGAAAGACGGAAACGGATGCGCAAGATGAGAGAGGTGGTCCGCGAGAACAATATCTATAAATGGGCGGCGGACATAATTTCAGAGCTGGTGAAATTTGAGTTTGGAGAATAGTCTTTGGAAAATCTCCTCACTGCCTGGTCAAAGGTTATCGAGCAGTTCAAAAAAGCGGACCACGTCTTGCTTCTCCTTGACTACGATGGCACCCTTACACCTATCGTCGGACGGCCGGAAGAGGCGACCCTTTCCGATGATATGAGGCAATTGCTGCAGGCCCTGGCACACCAGAACCATCTGAGGGTGGGGATAATCAGCGGCCGAGCATTGACAGACCTGAAGAATAAGGTCAAAATTGATAATATAATTTATGCGGGAAATCACGGTCTGGAGATAGAGGGGCCAGGTGTGAGGTTCGTTAACCCTCTGGCTGAGGAAATAAGACCGGTTATCCGCATTATCACTCAGGTACTGGAGAGAACTCTGAATACGATTAAAGGAGTGGTAGTCGAAGACAAAGGACTTACTCTGAGCGTCCATTATCGTCAGGTAGATGAAGACAAAGCTACGGAAGTGAAAGACACATTTAACCGGGTTGTTGGTGGCGCGGAGGCCATTGGCCAGGTGCGCGTAACGACCGGTAAGAAAGTATACGAGGTCAGGCCCGCCGCCGACTGGGATAAAGGTAAAGCCATCAAGCTGTTAATGAGAAAGTATGGCAAAGGTGGGAGAGAAAGCGGACTCCTGCCGGTATACCTGGGTGACGACCTGACTGATGAAGATGGTTTCAAAGTTATCGGAAAGTATGGCAACGGTATCTCGATTCTCGTTAGCGAAGTGGAACGGGAGACCGCTGCCTGTTATTTTTTGAAGTCGCCAGCGGAAGTAGGTAGATTCTTGAATCTCCTGCTTGAGCAAGCCAAACGAGGTCTAAGAAGTGAATTTTGACTGGTTAGATTGGGCCCCGGTAATAATACCTGTTGCCGTCTTTGTGGCGGCACTAATTGCTACTTTCTGGCTCAGGCGTCAGTCTAACCGGTGGCTGGAAAGACGGCTCGGGAAAATGGGGTGGGAAGGCGAAGCAATACTGGTTCAGGCCAGCAAAGGGCTTTCGGCTCTGTGGTGCCTGATTATCAGCGGCTCGCTGGCACTAGCTGTATCTAGCCTGGTTCCAGAGTGGAAAGCCATGGTAGGTAAGGGGCTAGGCACACTATTCGTTATTTCGGTGGCACTGTTCCTTCTCAGCCTGGCTGGAGGTCTAATCTCACTTTACGGGCCGAGACTTAAATTGACCGGACGGAGTGCGGCAACCACCAGAAATATAACTCGAGCTATTATTCTGGTAATTACGTTATTGGTCGTACTAGATATGTGGAGAGTACCCACTACTCCGATTCTCCTGCTCATCGCCATCCTAGCAATAGGCGGAATTCTGGCTTTCCGGAACGCGGTACCGAACTTGTTTGCCGGCCTCGAGCTCAGCTCCGCCCAGCGGATTAAAGTCGGGGAGTATATCAAACTGGAGACTGGTGAAGAAGGCTATGTTGCTGAAATAAGCTGGAACAACACACGTATTAAAGCTTTAGATGAAAGTACTATTATCGTTCCCAACAGCCGTCTTCTTCAGGGTACCGTTATCAACTATGGCCGGCCTCTAAAAAAAGCCAGAGACCCATTCCGCTTTCATAGCCGGATTCATCTGACCGAACTGACCGGGCTTAAGGCAAGGAACCTCCACGAGCTATCCGCTGGTTTGAAAACATCGCCCGATGCCGTTATTTACTTCCATACCCATCACTTCCTGGAAGAGCACCACTACCTGACGCCTGAGCCTTCCAACGACTTCGGGCTGTGGGTCACTGATGCCCTGGGCGATGAGGTGCTGGGTGAGAGACTGGCCAGCGTCGATACGTTCGAGTTTCCCAACCTCGGTTCTCTCAAGGAGAGGGTGGTAAGTATCATTGACGAATACCTGGTAACCGGGTCTAACCATCGAGAGGCAGCCGAAGGGAGAGAGTTCTATTTCATGAAATCGATTAGCGTGGTTTTCCCCACCCCCTACGTAGCCCATGACCTGAGAGAGTTTGTGGAGGCGCTGCGCAAGGTAAGTATCGGCTCTCTCTATTTCCACATTTTTGAGTCCAGGCTCAGGCTGTCCAAGGGACTTAATGATTTTACCATCTGGCTTAAAGATAGCCTGGATGAAGCTGAACTAGGCGAAGAAATCGCCCGACTCGACCCTTATACATACACTCTGGAGGGACTACGAACATCACTAATACAACTTATCGAAAAACGAATCAAATAGCGATTTCGGACTACGAGCCGATAGTAGGCAGGAGTACTATTGAAGAGTTACGCCTGCTGGCAGCCAGACTAACCGGAAAAGTTATCCAGAACATCAATTCCACCTTCACCGGTGGCGGGGTAGCTGAGATACTAAGCCGCATGGTGCCTCTGCTGGGCCAGCTTGGCGTAGACGCCCGCTGGAATATCGTTAAGGGAGAAGATGAATTTTTCCAGGTTACCAAAAAACTGCATAACGCTCTGCACGGCTGGCAGGAAAAAATCACGGAGAGAGACTTTTCCGTATTTATGGAGACGAGCCAGCGTAATATCAACGAAATGGACTTGTCCGGAGACATTATTTACGTGCATGACCCGCAACCGATTGCCTTGGTCACCCGTAAAAAAGATATCGGCCGAAAGTGGTTGTGGCGCTGTCATATCGATATATCCCATGCTGACCCGAATGCCTGGAACTTCCTCGAACCTTTTATCGTTCAATATGACTCTGCGGTATTTTCTGCCCCCTCCTTTTCCCGGGAGCTTCCCATCCGCCAGTTTCTCATCTCACCGTCCATCGACCCGCTGAGTGATAAAAACAAGGAACTACTCCCGGAGACCATCGATTCGGTCCTGGCTAAATATGGCATCCCTAAAGACAAGCCTATCATCACTCAGGTCTCGCGTTTTGATTACCTGAAAGACCCGGTCGGCGTGATTCAGGCTTTTGAACTCGTCAGAAAGAGCATAGACTGCCGTCTCGTCTTCGCCGGCGGCACGGCGAGCGACGACCCTGAATCAGATAGGGTACTGGCTGAAGTTAAGGAACGTGCTGCCGGTAATCCCGATATCCACGTCCTGCTCATTCCACCGGGGAGCGATATCGAGATAAACGCTCTGCAACGGGCCTCGACAATTATTGTGCAAAAGTCACTGCGCGAGGGTTTCGGGCTTACGGTCAGCGAAGCCCTGTGGAAGGCAAAGCCGGTAGTAGCTTCGGCGGTAGGGGGGATTCCCCTTCAAGTGAGACACAAATTGACTGGCCTGCTCTCGCACGGTATCGAAGGGACCGCTTTTGCCCTTAGACAGCTATTGACTAACCCCGACTACGCCAAGCGGCTGGGGGAGAACGGCCGGCAGCATGTCAAGAACAGCTTTCTAATAACCCGCCATATACGGGAATACCTCCTTTTGTTCCTGACCCTGGAGCATCCGGGAGATATCGTGTACCTGTAGCCTGCCCCGGCTAAACACGCATATAGAATCGGAGGTCATTGGCAGGTAATTCTGAGACCTCAGTTAATACGCCACACATCATTCGTCCGGTAGAAACGAATTGCCTTGGAGGAAATTCACCTATCGAACAGTCAATTGTCGCCAGCCCTGAATTCCAGATGAGTTTGCTACTCTTCGTGGCACTCGCCGGTTACCTGATCGCCTACAGGATAAACCAATCAGCCGTCGTGGGAATAATTCTGGCTGGAATAGTAGTTGGCCCCAGCTTGCTGGGGCTAGTTACTTATACTGATTTTGTCTCCAGTCTGGCACATCTGGGCGCCGTGGTTCTGCTTTTTACCATCGGCCTGGAATTTGAAATCAAAGAGATAACCAAGGGCCGGTACTTCCTCATCGCTTTCCTCGGTATCATTATACCGTGGGGCGCCGGTTTCTATCTGTCGAAGTTATTCAGTTTTGATTTCAAGGCATCGGTCTTCATCGGGACGGCACTAACGGCCACCAGCATCGCCATCACAGCTAATGTATTGAGAGAGATGGGTAAACTCCAGAGTCCCCCCGCTAAGGCAATTATCGGCGCTGCCGTTATCGATGATATCCTAGCTCTGCTGGCTTTATCCGTCTCGGAAGGAATTACTTCCGGAACATTCACTATTACCGCACTTCTAATCATGGCCCTGAAGGCTATCGGATTCATCACTTTGGGAGGGCTACTCGGTAAGACCCTCCTAACCAGGATTATGGTAGGCCTGGACAAGACCCGAATCGCCGGCAAATATCCCGAATCAATCTTTATCTTCGCCATGATGGTCGCCTTCCTGTATGCAATGACAGCTGAATTCGTGGGATTATCCGCCATCGTAGGCTCATTCCTGGCTGGAGTTTCTTTTGCTGGAATCAAGCTCAAAAGTGGCCGGGTCTTCCGGGAAGGAGCGGAGCATCTTCAAATAATATTCGCTTCAATCTTCTTCATCTCTTTAGGGGTCATCATGGACCTCCACGCCGTTACTCTGAGTTTACTATGGTTCATCCTGATTCTATCAGCAGTAGCGATACTAACCAAGGTTATCGGCTGCGGTGTTCCCGCCAAACTTCAGGGGATGAGCTTGAGAGATTCTTTAATTATCGGTACCGGCATGGTACCTCGTGGCGAAGTAGCGATGATTGTAGCCTTAATTGGGCTCAACGGAGGACTAATACAGCAAAATACGTACACTGCTCTGATATTGATGAGCCTGATAACAACGCTCATACCGCCACTCATATTGCGGAACTGGCTGTTCAGACATTAGCTATGATGGGAGACTTATCTTATACTTATGATAGCTGGTATAAAGACACATAACATGACCCATTGTTGTATCAGGTATAATTGGTGAGATGGAAAGTAGGTCTGTCAGACCCACACGAAGCATATTACGGGCCAGACCGTGGCGAATTTTGCTGCCGGTTATGTCTGGGGCCAGAACACCAACCTCATCATCGCTATTACTCATCTACGGCTTCGCCGCAATAATAGCGATCGGTGCGGCTTTGCTGGCGTTGCCCATGGCTACAAAACCAGGACAGTCAACATCGCCGGTGGATGCTATCTTTACGGCAACGTCGGCAGTCTGTGTAACCGGACTCATCGTCGTAGATACCGCCAATCACTGGAGTCTCTTCGGTCAGGCGGTGATTCTGGCCTTAATTCAGATAGGTGGTTTTGGCTTTATGACGACAGCTACTATGTTCCTCCTCATGTTCGGACGCAGAATCGGACTCAGAGAAAAGCTGATGATTGGCGAATCGCTCGGAATGCAACGGTTCGGCGGGCTCATAAGAATTGTCGGGCAGATGGCCATATTCACCATAATTATCGAGGCCCTAGGCGCCACCGGGTTCTACTACCTGACTTCTCTTGGTTCGCTGGAGATGCCAATCTGGAAGTCCGTCTTTCACTCAATTTCGGCTTTCAATAATGCCGGTTTTGATTTATTCGGTAACTTTGTAAGCTTATCGAATTACCAGAAGGATACCCCGATGCTGTTGATGACGGCGCTTCTGATTATTCTCGGTGGTATCAGCTTCCTGGTGGTGGCTGATGTCCTCAAGACTCGCGGCCTTCACCGGTTGTCCCTGGATAGTAAGCTGGTTCTCTCGACAACGGGTCTGCTGCTTGCCGCAGGAACAGTGGTTTTCCTATTCACGGAGTCCTTCGACTCGAATATGCTAGGCCCGCTTCCGCTACCTTATAAATTGCTGAACGCCTTTTTCCAGTCCGTAACCGCCAGGACCGCTGGTTTCAGCACGGTTAACCTATCAGAGACCGCAAACTACGCGCTCTTTTTCATAATGCTCCTCATGTTCGTCGACGGGGCCTCCGGCTCGACGGCGGGGGGCATTAAAGTCAACAATTTTAGCATGCTCATCGCCACCGTGTGGAGCACCTTAAGAGGCAGAGAACATCCCGGTGCTTTTGGCCGTGAGTTCAACGCCCAGCAAATATACCGGGCACTAGCCGTGGCGATACTGTCTCTCGGACTAGTCACGATAGCCGTCTTTTTCCTCAGCATCACTGAAAAATTCACGTTCATCAACCTGCTTTTTGAGACCGTATCCGCTTTTGGCACTGTCGGCTTATCGAGCGGGATAACGCCGTCTCTGTCAACCATCGGCCAGTTAATCATTGTGGCGACAATGTTTATCGGGAGGTTGGGGCCGCTTACACTCACGCTCGCCCTGGTCCAGCGTCAGAAGTCGACCGCCTACCGGTATTCTAAAGAGACAGTGAGAATTGGATAGGAGGTTATTATGCAGAAACAAGTCGTAGTCGTGGGTCTGGGCCGATTCGGGGTAAGCGTGGCCACAACCCTCCACTCTATAGGGCATGATGTACTGGCTATAGATAGAGATGAGACACGTATCCAGAATATCTCCGCACAATTAACTCATGCAATTCAAGCGGACGCCACTAATGAAGCTGTCCTTAAAGAACTGGAGATAAAGAATTTCGATGTTGGAATTGTCGCAATGGGCTCAGATATTGAAAGTAGCGTGTTGTCCACCATCTTACTCAAGAAACTGGGAGTGCGGCGCGTTATCGCCCGGGCCAACGATGAGTTGCACGGCAGCATCCTCGAGAAGATAGGGGCTGACAGTGTAGTTTACCCCGAGCGCGAAATGGGAGAGAGGGTGGCCCATCGCGTGACGCTAAGCGACGTCTCCGATTATATGTCCATCATCGGCCGATACGGTATGATCCAGTTAGATGCACCCCCCACTTTCATCGGACAAACGCTGGCCACGCTTGGTTTTGGGCCAAAGGGAAAATGGGAGATAGGAGTGCTGCTAATACTGCGCAAGAAGGAGGTCATTGTCAATCCTGCTCTGGAAGAAGTGGTTGAAGCAAACGACACGCTGGTCCTGGCCGGCAACGATGACAAGATTGAAAAATTACTGAATGAAACTAAGAAGACACAAGAACAAAACGGCTAGCCAGTGGCCAGTCAGTAAACTGCCGCTTCTGCGTACGACCTGCCAGAACCTCATCACGGCCACAGGTCGGCGGCCACGTTTTCCAGTCCTAGATTCTTCAGAGTCTCTGGTAATGGTTTTCCTGTCTTCCTGTCCCAGCCCATCAGCGAGTAATAGTTGTCCAGCATGCTGTCCCAGTGCGGCTGGATACTGATACCCTTGGCCGGCCCATCCGCCGGCGTCGATGCCCAGCGTGGCGAAGGACGCTCCAGCGCTACCGGCACACCGTGCCGAATATTGAAGGCCCGCATCACGTTAGCTACTCTAAAACCGACTTCCTGCGCCTCCTTCGGCGTGAAGTCCCAGCCGGTGACGGCGTTGAAGGCTTCCAAAAGCACCCGCAGGGGTACCCGGATACAGAAGGTGCAATTACCCAGAGTATCTTCGAACTGGCGCCTCCCTTTCGCTTTGGCAATATGAGTGGATACTTCCTCCGGCGAAAAACGATTTCGCAACATGTGCATATCGGGGTCGGCCGGACCGGGGTAGCCTGATTCATAAGTGCCGATGTCAGAGGTAGCCGTATCGAACATTTCCCGCCAGTTAGCGCGGTGGTCATGTCCCCGCGGAGAATGTCCTTTCAGAGCATAAATACCGCAGTCCTGCGCCTCTTTACCGAGCGCCCTAGCTGTCCGCACGGTACCTTCGCCCAGCAGCTTAGCGAAAGCACCCTCACGGTACGCTATCCGCTCCAGCAGCGTCCGCATCGCCGCTGTGTTCCCCCACGTCAACTCGAGCCCGTCGGTATCTTTCTTCGTAAGTACACCTTTTTCATAAAGCTCAATCAACATTGACATCAGAAAGCCGGCTTCGTTGCCTTCTAGCCCCAGCAAAGTGAGCAGATTGGACAGCACAAGAGCTTCCGCCGGGTTAGTATTGCCCACCAGCGGCCCCCAGGCAGCAAACATCTCGTACTCCGGCTCTTCCACGGTCAGCCCCCGGTAAGGCCCATCGGTAAAAGTAACCAGGTGACAATGATGCATCCGGCAGGCCCAGCATGGATTGGGTCTGGCACTCCAGTGCTCACGCACATACTGGCACGTCATCAAGCGCGCCTCAGGGTAAAGGTTGGTCAGATAGTTTTTAATGGGAAGCGTACCCGCCACCACCCGCTGTTCCCCGGCCTCATAACTACCTCCGGTGCCCCATTGAATATGCCGTTTCGTTGTCGGGTCGCTTTCGAGTCCTTTCCAGATAGTCTCGACCATTTGTGAGAGCCGTTCCGCGTCTTTGACCGGAACACTGCCCCGGCCCCGGGCGGCACAAAAAGCCTTCAGCTTTTTGGCACCCATCACCGCCCCGATGCCATTGTGGCCGGCGGCATGGTCTTTATCCCCAAAAATACCGGCAAATTTCACCAGGTTCTCTCCCGCCGGCCCGATACCAAAAACACTCATCCCTCTCTCGTTATAGCCCAGCTCTCCCTTTATCGTGTCTTCGGTCTCCCAGGTATTCTTGCCCACCAGATGCTGGGCGTCTCTCAGTTCAGCGGTACCATCATGCATATAAAGATAGACCCACCGTTTGGCTTTGCCTTTGAAGATGACCGCATCATACCCGGCGAATTTCATGTAAGCACCCATGAAACCATTGGCCTGACTTGAAGTCGCCCCGTTGGTTAGGCAGCCCTTGGCACTGATGGAAATCGTCCCCGAGCCGCCTACCCTTGTTCCACCCAGCGGGCCGCTGGCAACGATGAGCCGGTTGCCCGGGTTGTCCCATTTGACCCGCGGGGAGACTTCTTCATAAAGGTACTTGGCCCCGAACCCGACCCCACCGACCCATTTTCTCAGCGTAGCTTCATCCAGAGTTTCTTCACTGATACGTTCTCTGGTCAGGTCAACCCGGAGAATTTTACCGGCGTAACCACCAATAGCGCTTTTCGGCATCACCAATCCCCCTTTCAGAAAAGTAATGTTTCTAACTGGGAACCCGACCCTCCCGAATGACCAGGTCGTCAAGAGCAAGGCGTGGCTTGGGTGGAGGCTCTTCATCAGCATAACCCACCAGCAATAGAGTGACAACAACAATGTGTCTGGGCCAACCAAGAATCCTGGCTACTTGCCCATACTTGATTCGCTGGACCCAGCAGGTACCCAGACCCAAAGCTGTGGCCGCCAGTACCATGTGCTCGACGGCGATGGCTGTGTTCAGATTGGCATCCGGGATAAACTGTTTGATATCATCCCATTCTTCGCTATTCGCTCCAAAAGGTCCGGAGGAAGGGGGAGCGAGTCTATGGCCTTTGACAAAAGAGAGCAGTTCAGAGCCGCAGACAATCATCACGGGCGCCGCCAGGATATGCTTGTCGCCAAAAGTCGCTTCATTAAAAATTCTCTCTCGTTGTGCCCTGTCCGTAATTATTTGAAATCGCCAGGGTTGCCGGTTACTGCCGGAGGGCGCCAGGCGAGCCGCCTCCAATATCTGGGTAACCAATTCATCGGGTACGGGGTCGTCTTTGAATTTCCTGATACTCCGCCTTCTCTGAATAGCCTCCATCACTGAAAACATGACCTTACCCCCTTTCAATATGCGGTTTAGTTTCTGTAGTTCGCGAACGGCATCCGTGATTATTCGAGAGACGGCCGCTTCATTTCAAATGTATCGTTACTGCGACAATATAGGTCGGATTCTCCACCCAGGCGAGCAATGGTCCTCAATCCGGTCACTCGTTTATTGCTTTTATCATAGTACTCGTCCCGAATGTGGACGCGCAGGATAGAACCGATAACCAGGCTGGTCATAGCCGGCATTTTGCCTAATTCAATAATCTGGACAAGACGGCACTCCAGGTTGACTGGTGACTCTGCCACCATCGGGGCTTTGACCAGGTCGGCTTTCTTCGGGGTAAGCCCTGCCTTCTCGAATTCACTGACATCACTGGGATAGGGTGCGCACGTTATGTTCATGGTTTCAGCCAGCTCTTCGGTAACAATATTAATAACGAACTCTTTCGTTAACTCGATATTTTTGAGCGTGTCTTTCTTCTGCCCGTTTCTGTTGGTGCTGATGCCGATGCTGACTATCATCGGAATGCTGCTGACCATACCGTAAGCGGAGAATGGTGCCAGGTTAAAGACACCCTGGGTGCCGACTGTCGAAATCCACGCAATCGGGCGTGGTACCACGATATCACTAAGTAAATGTGACGAGTCCTGGCGGCTTTGACTTTCCGGGTCTATCTTCATGGCTTACCTTACCTCCTCAACTTCATTAATTTGCCCCTAATTATCCGTTAAGAAGGCACAACCTGCTCATACATCCTAGCAGTGCCTTCGTCGAACATCATGTTAGTCTGTTCCACTCTAGCCGGGTCCACCGGGAAGTAATCAATCATACTATGGACGCCCTTGACCACTTCGTCTCTGGAGCATCCCTGTTTTCGCAAATCGCTGACGCGACCCCACATCTCATGGAAGTATTCCAGCAATCTGGTCGCCTCCGGTTTGCCGCAGATACTACCATGGCCGGGCACAATCACATCTATATCCATCTTCAGGACCCTGTCCAGTGCTGCCATCCACTGCTTGAAGTCGGCGTCTCCCTTATAAGGATGCATGTTTGCTACCACCGTATCACCGGAAAACAGTACCTTGTCTTCAACCAGATAGATAGCAATAGTGGCTTCAGTATGGCCGCCCATATGAACTAACTCAAGGCTGGCATCACCGAGGTGTAACCCCATCCGGTCGCTGAAAGTAAGGCGCGGCAGGCCCAAAGGCATATCGTATACCTGCTGTTTTAATTCTGGAGATATCATCTGATTACTGGCCAGGAAAAACTGACGGCCGGTGCCATCCGGCTTCAACATTCGAGCGTAGGTCAAGTCATGCCCCACAACGGTAGGGCATAACAGCGTATTAGCCATGCAATGGTCGAAATGGAAGTCGGTATTTATGACGTAGGCTATTTTCTTATTGTTGCTGAATTTGGCGATATTTTCTTTCCATTTCTTGATGTCATCCAGCAGGTAAGGGGTATCAATCAAAACAAGACCTTCCTTGGTATCGATGCAACTCAGGTTAGCTCCCATGTATTCCGTCTCCGCCACCAGAATACGGCCTTTCACTTTCCGAATACTCATACAACCTCCACAGCAAATTTTTGCGGGCTAAAACCCGTTTACCATTCTAGCACATGTACCAAAGGCCTACATATCGAAGCGATGGGGCAGGGTTTTGGTCCTATTCGGTTTTGGTTGAAGCGGTAACCTGATAGAAGTTGCTAGAAGTCCCGAAGCGTCGGGACTTATTTTTTATTCTCCCTCTCCTTCTAGGAGAGGGTTAGGGTGAAGTCGAACTTTTAGAAAATGCCACCCCTAAACGAACAGATCAAACAGGCAGAGTTTGACACTGGTGGACAAGGGTGTAAAATAATAACAGGCGGTACACGCCGGAAATTGAAGCAGGAAGTCCTGCTGAGGGGGAGGTGCTTAATGGTCAAGATGCGGGAAAAGCCCACGGAGAAGATGGAGGAGTGGGTGAAGACCAGGTCGGGGATTCCGGTAAAACCGCTCTATACTTCAGATGACCTCAATGGCTGGGACTATCGGAAGAAGCTGGGTAACCCCGGCGAGTACCCATATACCCGGAGTGCCAAGGCAGGAAGCAAATCCCGGGAAATCTCACTGGCTCAGATGTCAGGGTTCGGCACTCCCGAAGCCACCAATGAGTGGATGAAATATGTTCTCAGCCAGGGAGCAACATCCGTCAGTTCTCCCCTGGATTTGCCGACCCAAATCGGTTACGACAGCGACCATCCTCTTGCCCTGGGGGAAGTAGGTAAAGCCGGCGTAAGCATCAACTCGCTAGCCGATATGGAAACAATGCTCGATGGCATCCCCATCGACAAATTCGGCGTCAGCAGTGTGGTCAGCGCTATCGGGCCGATATTTATGGCCTGGACAATAGCGGTCAATGAAAAGAGGGGAATACCGCTAAAAGACATGCGTCTTTCGCTCCAGAATGATTGTCTCAAAGAATTCATTGCCCGCGGCACGCAGATTTTCGCCATCCGGCCTTCGGTCAAGCTTTGCTGCGATTGCGTCGAGTTCTGTGTTCGGAACGAAATTAAAAATTCCCGCCCGATGTCGGTCTGCGGACTGCACATGCGCCAGGGAGGTAGCACCGCGCCGCAGGAAATGGCTTTTACCCTGGCTGATGCCGTGGCCTATTACGAGGACCTTCTTGCCCGCGGGTTAAAAGTGAACACCTTCGCTCCCTTTATCACGACATCGCTCGGCTCCGGGATTGACCTATGTGAAGAGATAGCCAAGTCCCGAGCTTACCGAAGGATGTGGGCGAGAGTGATGAAAGAGAAGTTCAGGTCGGACACTCCCCCTTCGCTCAGTATTCGCGTCAATGGCCGGGAGTTCACCACCCGCGAGCCACTGAACAATATCGTGCGGGCCACTATCGGGCTGCTCGGTGTGGTCCTTGGTGGTGCCGGCATGGCCGGCTCCGCCTCTTATGACGAGGCCCTGGCCCTGCCTACGGAAGAATCAGTCAGGGTGACTTTGCGGATGCAACAGATTGTCGCCATGGAGAGCGGTGTATTTAATACCATCGACCCGATGGCTGGTTCATATTACATTGAATCACTTACCGATGAGGTAGAGAAGAGAGCCATGGCCCTCTTCCAGAAGGTAGAGGATATGGGCGGGGCGATTCCGGCCGTAGAGCAAGGTTTCCAGAGCCGGGAGATTGCTCTTTCCGCTTATGAAAAACTAAAGCAGGTGGAGAGTGGCGAGAGAGTATGGGTCGGCGTAAATAGATATGTCTCTAATGAGCCGCTCAAAATCGAGATAAGAAAGGTAGACCCGAAAGAAGAGCAACGGCAGATAGTCAAAGTCAGAAAGCTGAGGAAGGAGAGGGACAACGCTGCCGTGAAAGCTGCCCTCAAACAACTGAAAGAAGCGGCCCAGGAAGGGGTCAACCTCGTACCCTGTCTTGTTAATGTGGTCAAGACGTATGCGACTGTCGGTGAGATGTGCGATACTCTCCGCAGCGTCTATGGCGAATACAAGCCCACCGGACTTTAGCACGCGAGACAGTCAAACCGGACACCGAAAAGCTCGCGGCCTCAGGCGCGACAGAGCCTTACTATTGTGTAAGCAGGATAATAGTCCCGCGCTACTTGTTCATGCCACGCTGTAAGCCGCGCAAATATGATACCTCGCCGATATGTTGGTTTACGTGTCTAACCACAATCGAGAATATCCCGCCTACGGTCACCTCACCAAAACGTGGCATGGTAAATTTCCGGTCGAACCCGTCGGCGGTCACACTTTTCAAGCAGTCTTCTGTCTTCGCCCGGACAGCGTCATAGTAAGTCATCAAATCTTTGAGTAACGGCGGCTTAAATGCGTTGACCTGCGCCCCATCATAGTGCGACCCGGTTTCACTGGCGGGCATATTCAGCTTCTCGTGCCATTTCTCGCTCTCCCAGAGCAGAGGTTTTCCCTGGATTCTAAGTTGGATGAACGAGTCCTCGGAGCGGGCCATGTGAAAAAGGATAAGCCCGATGGGATTGCATTCGGGGGACGGTCTCCACACCAATTCCTCCTGGCTCAATCCGTCCGCGACTCGCATCACCGCGCGCTTCATTTCATCCAGCTCGATTTGTATATACTCTTTCAGTTCCATTTCCCCTCCTTTTCGATAACCACAGAATCCGTCAACAACCCTCGACTCTTTCGGTGAATTATACACTATATACGATAGGGGCAACCAAGGGTGAAGGGGCGACTGACGCACGTCACTTAATTATATTGCAGCCTTGCTATTGATACAATAATAATTGCCCGCTTACTATGTTGCCAGGTAGCATTACCGGACAAAAATATGTTACATTGACTGAAGTAATTCATCGGGACAAGACCAGAAGTCAACTGTCACGAGGCCCGATTAACCCGCAAATTCTTGATAAGCGTCAAGGAGGTGCATTTTGGCTGGAAATAGACTGGAGGAATTCGCCCCCATATTCTACCCCAAATCGCATGCCGTGGTGGGAGCATCGGCCGACCCACGGAAATTCGGCGGGAGATTTCTCAAGACATTGCTCTCCTTCGGTTATTCCGGAAAGGTCTATCCGGTGAACCCGCAGGAGAGTGAGATATGGGGCCTGAAGACATACGCCAGAGTAAGTGACATCCCGGAACCAGTGGACTTCGCCACCATCGCTATTCCCGCCCCGGCTGTCCCTGAAGCGGCTGAAGAATGCCTGGCTAAAGGGGTAAAAGCATTGCAGGTCCTCACCGCCGGTTTCAGGGAGAAAAGCGAAGAAGGGCAAAAGCTCGAAGATACATTGGCCATGATTGCGGCGAAGGGAATACGCATTATCGGGCCTAATTGCTTCGGCGTTTATTCTCCCGCGGGTGGCCTGACTATCTTGCCCGGTGAGGAATTCAGCAGAGAAAGCGGCCCCGTGGCCTTTCTGAGCCAGAGCGGCGGGAACGCCGTCAGGGTGCCGCGTCGGGCCCAGGGCATGGGGATTCGGTTCAGCAAGGTCATCAGTTATGGGAATGCCTGCGATATTAACGAGACCGACCTTCTCGAATATTTCGGCCAGGACCCGGAGACGAAAATCATCACCGGATATCTTGAAGGTGTCAGGAATGGACCAAAATTCTGCCGGCTCCTTCAGAATATTTCCCGGAGTAAACCGGTGATACTCTGGAAGGGCGGGCTGACACGAAGCGGGGCCAGAGCAGTACAATCGCACACCGGCTCTCTCGGCGGTCAGGAAGCCGTCTGGGACGCTCTCTTCAAACAGAGTGGCAGTATTCGCGTCAACAGTCTTGAAGAATTGCTTGACACTGTCATCGCCTTTCTGTACCTGGCACCGCACCGGGGAAGAAAAGTATGTGTCGTGGGTGGCGGCGGTGCCATCAGCGTAGCTTCCGCTGATGCCTGCGAGAGAATGGGACTTACGGTCCCGCTGTTTTCGGCGGAGCTGCAAAAGAAGGTGGCATCGATAATCCCACCGGTTGGTTCCAGCAGTCGAAACCCGGTAGATGTGGGCAACCCGGGTCCGCCTCCCGCTATGTTAAGTGCCGTTCTGGAGACGGTTTTCACCAGTAACACCGTGGATACAGTGATTATCGATGAGATTGAAATGTCGGCATCAAGCTGGGGAGCGAAAGCCCAGGAAAAACAGTCCGGAAGGAATCGCGAAGATTTAGTCCGAATTCCGGTTGAAGCCAAGAGGAAGTTCGGTAAGCCGATAGTAATGGTACTGCCTGTTGAAGCGATGACGGCTGATACCGCGGAGCTCGAAGCCGAACGCCGCAAAGTCTGCGAGTACTATCTAAAAGAAGGAATCCCTGTTTTCGATACCCTGGAGCGGGCTTCTAGAGCTCTGGCCAACCTGGCGGGTTACTACGAGTACCTTGACACATTTTCATTGTAAATGTACATCTTTTAGCGCCATCAGCGTCTGGTCTTGATGGAATTGTAATACAAAAAGACTAAATTGTCTCCAGTATTTCACTCAGGCCGGACGTTTCGTTTACAAACTGGTCTAAAGGGACTTCCTCGCCCGTCGTTTTGAAAGCGTGCTTGCCCGAAGGTGAAACCACTATTATTGAGACTGCTTGCTTAATACCGGAACAGAAAAAATGGCTTTTACCGCCTCGGTAAGTCAGTAAAAGCTCAATTACCGGGACTAGAGTTACTCCTCCGGTTGTTATTGGTCGGCCTATTTCTACTACTTTCTTTTCCACTTACTCAACATCAGTATCTTCGCCACCCTGAGGACCGGCAGTGAGAAGACGAATCTTAGCAAGGGCGGAATAAGTTGGATGGGCCGCAGTATCATTGCTCCACGCACCGAGCCTTCCAGGAGAGCTTCAGCGGCAAACGAGGGCTGTACTTTTACCTTGTTAAGGAAAGTAGAAGCTAGAAACGGCATTATCGGTCCGATGAAAGCAAAGAGTTGGCCGGTATCCGCCGGGTCGCCCAGCCCCACCCTGAGGTCACCTTCGATGTCTCTTATCTTGGGGAGACGGAGAATACTCTTCAGCAAGATTTTGATTTGTTTCAGCAGTCCTCTGACGCGCAGGATTTCAAGTGCGGTTCTGATTCCTGGCCCTTTCCTTTGGGACTTTCGCTTCCCTTTAGCTACCCTCTCCCTGTCTTCCGGTTTTTTCTCGCTTTTCTTTATTTCTTGCCTGACCAGGCCGAAGAACCAGGCCAGTTTCATCTTGAAACTCGGCCTGCCGTCCAGGTCAAGATTTAATTCCAGCCCAACCGGAATGGAGAGGCCGAAGATGATGAGTCCTGCGAGACCGGCGAGAATAGCAATAATCCACAACTATCCTACCCTTCCTTCTTCCGCTCCTCCCATTTTGTCATGCAGGTATCCATGCACTTTTGCATCGTTTGAGGTATCGTCTCGCCCAGTTTTTCTATCGCGGCCGCCAGGCCACCCTTGATAGGCTCTATTCTGACGCCTTCTTTAGTGACGACGACCACGGCGACCGGCCTGACCCACGCACCGCCACCGGTACCACCTCCCGTCCCTTCACCTTTCTGTTTTGCCTCCCCCTTGCCTTCACCACCACCGGCGCCGAAACCGAAGCCGACGCTTATCAGGGGAATCAGTGTAATACCTTCGACCGTTATCGGTTCACCGACGACGGTCCGGGTGGTAAGCACTTTCTCAATCTCCCCGAGGGTTGTTTTAACCAGATTCTCGACAACTTCCATGTCCCGCCTCCTTTAAGACTAAATGCATAATAGCTCATTAATTTTACTATATAACATGTAAAGAAGTTATTAAATCTAAAACAAAAGAATTACGAAACTATTACAATCTGGCTCATTATGACCAGCGACTGTGGTGTCATGCTATCTCCGGGCGCCCCTGGCAATACTGGCACATCTAACGTTGATGCAGGCGGGCAAGCCGGAGGCGAAAGCTCTTTGCAGAGCAGGCCGGATTTCTGCCGGCTTTTCCACGACCTCTCCATAACCACCGAGTGCTTCGACCATTTTATGATACGGCCTGAAGCCAAGGCGCGACCCGACACATCTGTTTTCACCGCAGGCTAGCTGGCCATGTAGTACCATCCCCCAGGCTTCGTCATTGCAAATTACGCAGACGACGGGGATATTGTGCCTGACCATAGTATCGAATTCCATACCGTTCAGACCGAAGGAGCCGTCACCTTGCAGCAGAAGCACCTGCTTGTCCGGCCTGGCCACTTTAGCCGCCAGCGCAAATGGTACGCCGACACCGAGACATCCCGTTGGCCCGTTATCGAGCCAATGCCCGGGCTCGTAGCTTTTGAAGACGGCGGCGCCCCAAATCGTTGCGTCTCCTCCATCCATAACAATGGTCGCATCTCTATCAATGAAATCACGAATCTCCCGGCACAATCTGGCCGGATGGATAGGCATACTATCGGAATGCATCTCGACCTCAAGTTGTTTCTGACGGCTGCTGACATACTGCCGGCATTCTTCGAGCCAGGGTGGTTCTTGCCTGCCTTTGCATCTGTCCCGGGCTTCTTCTATCATCTGCCTGAGTACGGCTTTAGCATCCCCAACGATACCGATATCGATGGGCCGGTTGCGTCCGATCTCCTCGGGTTCGATATCGATTTGTATCCATTTCCCTTCCCCGCTAAACAGACCGGGGCGACCAAAATTCAGCCCATAGTTGAGGCGAGTGCCAATCAACAAAACAACGTCGGACTCCTTGGTGCCAACCCGGGTCGGCCCAAAACATAATGGATGGTCCTCGGGAACGGCACCCCGTGCCATCTGTATCAACGTGAGTGGTAGCTTGACGAGTTCGATAAACTCCCGTAGCTCGGCCCCGGCACGTGACCACCAGACGCCGCTACCGGCAATCACTACCGGCTTCTTCGCCTTTAAGAGAAGATTGACGGCTTCCTTTATCTGCCCGGGTTCGCCTTGTGGTCTGGCCGTCGTTCGATAACTCACAGGGAAGATAACCCCTTCCTCATCTACTTCAGCCGCAAGTATATCATGGGGAAACTCGAGATAAGCCGGGCCGGGCCGGCCGCTGATTGCTTGCCGGCAGGCCATGCTCACATATTCGGGAATCCTTTTTGTTTCATAGCCCGGTCGCCTCCATTTGGTCACCGACTGCACCAGTGATAGGGAATCCATGTCCTGGAGAGAGCCTAACTCGAATTCGGCCAGAGGGCTTCTCCCGCCAAAAAGTATTACCGGAGCCAGACATTCAAAAGAATTCCACATACCCGTAATCATGTTGGTTACACCGGGACCGGCCGTAGCCAGTGCCACCCCAGGCTTTCCGGTAGCCCTGGCCCAGCCTTCAGCGGCAAAAGCAGCCGCCTGCTCGTGGCGAACGTCAATCACCCTTACTTGCTCGTCAAGACAGGCCTGCAAAATAGGGTCGATATGGCCACCACATAAAGTAAAAACGCACTTGACTCCCTCCTTCTTGAGGGCTTTGACAGCTAACCGACCTCCAGTCACTTTAGCCACCGTCTCACCTCCATACTATTTCTATCTATGATAACCATTATTTCACAATTTCTCTATACGAAAAAGCAACGTAAATGAGCAAACCAAGGCTAAATGTTCTTGCTAACAGAAATACGCAAGAAAAATTTCAAGACCTCGCCAGTACGTCGGTAATCCCAGGAAGATGGTAAATTAAAATGTTATCATGCTCCCTCTGAATTCGGAAGCCTGGATAAAGGGGATATAAATGTCACGATTTTGTAATCTTTCCGTGCTGGATTTTATGACTTATTAATGACTGGCCGACTAAGATGAAAATACGCTTCTTCCATTAAATGGGTAAGGACCATGGCTAAAGCCGAAGTTTCTAAAGAGGTCTTGGCGGAGGGGCTTTGGGGTGACTCAGAAGGAGTATAAATCGATTTATGCCATGTATGACCGGCCGCTGAAGCCATCGGGTTGAGATCCAAACACCATGCAAGGGATGACCGCCGGGAAAATAAATCAAGGGAGGGCACATGGAGACTATCCAGATTTACGATGCTAGACAGAACGCTCTGGTGAGCGTGGAGAAAATCGAGAAGTCGGATGCGGAATGGAAGAAACTGCTGACCAAAGAGCAATATGAAATCACCACCAGAAAAGGGACGGAGACCCCTGGCTCCTGTCCTTTCGACAAAGTCCACGAACCGGGTATCTTCAAGTGTGTCCGCTGCGGCACCGACCTCTTTCGGAGCACCACTAAATTCGAGTCAGGGACAGGCTGGCCCAGCTTTTATGAGCCGGTATCGTCATTGAATCTGGTGGAGCAGTCCGACCGTAGTCTTGGAATGTTGCGGACGGAAGTGCTCTGTGCCCGATGCGGTTCCCACCTCGGCCACGTCTTCGATGACGACCCGCTACCGACCGGTAAACGCTACTGCATGAATGGCTTCGCATTGAGATTCGTGCCAGCAGACAAGCTCTAAGCCAGCATGGATTAATCAGAAATTATCCTTCTGTGGGAAGGTTCTTTCTTTGGTATGTATTAGCTCCTATTTGTCATCACCACTGTAGAAAATCCGGGGGTGGCACAGTAAATACAAAAGAGCCCCACCGAGAGGAACGAGCACTATCACGCTAACCCACGGTACTTTTTTTCTCCCCAATACTCGCTCTCTGTTGGCCAGGTCGTCCAGCAACATTCCCACCAGTACCAGATGGAGGATAATCATGAGAATGAGGGCTAATATACGTCCCAGCTCCATACACTTATCACCTTGAGATTTTCTCTCTTACCATAAATACCTATGGGAATACACGATAAGGCCACACATGGGCCGGAACCATCAGGATGTTATTCAGCCTTTGGTCTCCGCATCTCCGCCGGTTGGCTTGCTCCGAATAATTTTTCTGAATATGCCTAACTGACAGACGACGCCATCAATATCCCGATATGGGGAAGCGGATACTTCATATATCGTGCCATCCGGAAGACTGTACTTCCAACTCTGAATTTCACCGCGTAAAACAGCCGGCAGTCTGCATATTTGATGGCAGGGTCCGTCAAGCCCCTGCAAGCACTTATAGCAATAGGCGCCGATACCGGCACCGAAGTCCCTTATCATGCTTGCGTTCATATACCTTATCCGATAATCCGGCCCGGTGATAAGCACACCGTCCGGCATACTTTCCAGTATCTTGAGCAGGCTGTCTCTTTCGGTTGTCAAAATACTCTCGACACGATTCCGTTTTCTTAAGGCTGCAATAAGGCAACTTACGATTCCAGCGACTAAAGTAAAAACCACTATTCGTACCAGCGGGTCGGGAAAGGGGGATATAAACAGGGCGCGCGGCAGGAACGTCATGAAAGAGATAATGGTGATGATTACCGTTGCTTTGATGCCAAAGACATAGGCCGCATAGATTATCGGGGCTAAAAACAGCAGGCGATGGACATCATGCACACCATAGAGGAACGGCCAGCTCAGTGCTTTCCATCCGGCAAATTCCACCAGTTCACCGAAATAGTAGAATAGCGTACATACTGCCCACATCAGGAATACAGTGTAAAAACTGAAGGCATTAGGGCTGGTCAGTATACCAAGAATCCTCCCGAAGGAATTCGTTCTCTTATTCATAGGCCGCCTTTTCCAGCCCTATTATAGCAGAGAAAAGGTACGGCAAAGAGTACCCGCGCCGTTTTTCCACCGGGCTGCGCGGAATTTACCGGTTAGATAGAAACACCCACCGGGAATAAGCCAAAATGCGCAGCTTACCCGTCTTCCCACGAGCCAATCTACCCGTCCCGAACCAGAAAGCATCAGCGATTAACCGCATGCTAAAACAGGTTTAAGGGCGCATGTTTCCTTCATGGTCACCTGCTACGATGAAGGTGGATAAAGAAAGGAGGTACGGAAATGAAGAAGACGATGAACATCGCAATAGGGACAGGTAAGGTTGTCCTGGCACTAATGACCGGTATTCTTATGCCTATCTTGATTTGGGTGGCCTTCGGTGTCGCGATGAATCAGAAGCTGCGCAAATTAAGCGCCGAACGAAAAGTCGCTCCCGCCATCGGAGAGGCTCTGGCAACCGGGCAGGTCGCCACAACCGGTAAGAAATAGCAAGAGAGCTCCTATAGAAAAAGGGACAAAATGGAAAGGACAAAGAGGATTTTGAAGGTGACGGGTAAGGTTGGGCTGGCGCTGCTGGCGGGGATTCTTATGCCGGTCCTGATTTGGGTAGCCTTCGGTGTAGTGATGAACCAAAAGCTGCGCCAGTGGAGCGCCCGGCGAAAGCCAGCCCCCACCATCGGTGAGATTCTAGCTACGGCCCGGCTCTCAATTAGCGGTGACACGGCTCTGACCGAGGCAATGAAGTCGAAGGTGCTCGCGCCGCGGTCGATAGGAGGGATACAGGAACTCATCGCCAAAGCCGGGCTTACCCTCCGTGAAGAGACTACTTCCGACGTTGCCACGGAGTCCTCCCCCACCCGCCAGAATAGCGGCAAGGTTCTGCCGCCAGAGTCCATCACCACGTAGCCCAGTCTGGCCACTAATCACTGATAGGGTGGACCGATGGGTTCCATAGATAGAACTACTAGTACGGTCTTCAAGACCGTATTGCTTTCGTCGAGAGAAAGCGGCGGATCCCTTCTACGTTTTTCCTTAACTATAGTACGGGTAGACAGAACTACCAAAATCAATAACCTACATTTCCCAGTAACATCTACCATCCAATCTACACGCAGGTACCCATGACGACGTGCAAAGCTGGATTATTGTTCTCACCTCCGTTACACGAGCAATTTGCATGACAAAGTCGCCCACTAATATTGTCTCCAAGAGGAAGCTGAAGTACAATTGATTCAAACGGGTCACACAAACCAAGTCAATAGCACAAGCCGGTACTAAATTTTTGAGGGAAGAAGGGGGGTTACCGTCTATGGCAAAAAAAGAACCTAAAGAACGGTCATCAAGGCCGCCAGTAGAAGCCAAGGGGTGGGGAAAAGAAAATTACCCTTATCCGGATGGGGCGGCTTATATTGAATGCGACGAACTCAAATGCGTTGGTTGTGGTATCTGCCAGATGGCTTGCTCGATGTACCACTTCGGGGTCATCAATAAAGACCTGGCGAGGATACAGGTACGGAAATACCTTTTGCCCTTACCCAAGGCAGTCCAGGTGACATGCGTACAGTGCCCGCCCCAGGAAAGAGAATGCGAGAAAGCCTGCCCGGTAAAACCGGCAGCCGTCCACTTCGACCGGGATACGCTGCACATGGTAATTGACCAGAAGCGTTGCCTCGGGCAGAAGTGTCTTAAGTGCCGGGAAGCGTGCTCCGCCAAGGCGATAAGGATTTACCCTTCGGTATCTCCCAAACCGTTTGTCTGCGACCTGTGTGACCCGGAAAACAAAGGGCAAAGGAACCCCCAGTGCGTCAATGTTTGCCCTTACGATGCTCTTTATTACAAAAGCACCATGGTACGCTGGAGCTATTCCATACACGATGTCTTGCGGAAGCACGCTGATGAAAAGGCCGAACTTATCGCGAAGAGATTATATCCTCTTAAAAAGACCGGTATGGCCCGCCCGGGCTGGAAACTGAAGTAAAAAGGTTATAGGACGAGTGGCACAAATGTCTGAAATCAATTTTAATCTACTGGAAGTGGATTTGACTAAGGGTACGAGCCGGGTTATTGATGTAACCGAAGATGTCAAGAAATATCTGGGTGCCCGGGGGTTGGCCAATAAACTACTCTGGGAACTGGTGCCGCCGGGGGCAGACCCCCTTTCTCCAGACAATATCCTGCACGTCGGGGTCGGGCCGACGACCGGTATTATCGGGGACAAGACTATTCTGAGTTTTAAGTCTCCCCTTACCGGTTGGGCAGGCAGAAGCAGCGTTTCCGGCTATATCGGTGAAGAAATCGTAAGGGCACAATATAACGCCGGTATCCTCATCAAGGGCAAGGCGAAAACCCCGGTCTATCTCTACGTTTATAACGATAAAGTGGAAATACGGGACGCCACCGACCTGTGGGGCAAATGGAAACAGGAGACCGAGTTTACGATAAGGAACCGGCTCAACGACGAGACCGGAGAGGTATTTGGTGTTCTTTGCATCGGCCCGGCGGGTGAGAACCTGGTACGCTTTGCCAATACTTCTACGGAGTTCGTCCATTCCGCCTCGAAGTGGGGGTGTGGGGCAGTAATGGGTAGTAAGAATTTGAAAGCGATTGCCGTGAGAGGGACTAAGGGCCCATTGTACGCCGACCACAGGCAGGTCTGGGAGCTTTTCCAGACCTATGCCCTCAGTCCCAAGACGGCGCTGGAGAAGCTTTCCCGGAGCCGCTTCGGTGCCACTGCCTCACCACCATCCCTACTCCGCCATGCCGCCGAGGGCATCCGGAATAACCACGATAGCTATGACCCCATTGTCGAGAAATCCAATTACCTGGAGCACCAGCTCAAGTATTTTGCCTGGACGGACGGTTGCCCGGGCTGCGCTGCATCCTGCGAGGTGCCTTATTTCAAGCATAACCGGCGGGGCGCGTTCGGCGGCGAGTTCCGCCATGACAATGTCGGCGGCTTCAACGCCAACATCATGGTAGGTTATGAGGAGATGGCGGAAATCGCTCCGCTGGAAAACGAACTGGGCATGGATGGCGAGGAGCTCGGTGGCATCGTTGCCTTTGCTATCGACCTTTATCAGAACGGCATCATCACGAAAGAAGACCTCGGCGGACTGGAACTCCGGTGGGGTGACACAGAGACAACCTGTGCTTTGCTGAAGAAAATTGCTTACCGGGAAGGTCGCGCCGCCAATGCCCTGGCTGATGGGTTCCGGCGTGCCTATAAGGTGTTCGGCAAGAAGTCGGTACGCTACGGTTTCGAAGTCCATGGCTGTGCTGCTCCCACCTATGACGTCAGAAATAAGCAGGTTGGTTGGGGACTTTTATACGGTACCAGTCACAACGGGGCACGGATGGGCTCAGGTCCGGACAGTGCGCTGGAAGAGGCGATGACGGTATGCATTTTTGCGGTCCCGCCGTTTGTCCAGATATGGGGCTCGCGGGAGGAAGTAGCCAGGAAGTTCCTTAATGCCGTCTGCGGGTGGAACCTGACGTTAGACGATGTTAACGATATAAAACTGCGTAATTACTACTTCAACCGGTGCGTGAGCCTCCGCGAAGGTTATCACCCGGCGAAAGATGATTACCTGCCGCCACGGGCCTTCGATGAGCCTGTTACCGATAAATATGGCACGAAATGGGTATGGGATAAGGCCGAATGGGAGGAAGAGAAAAAGAAATTCTATGTCGAGAAACTGAAGCTGACCGAAGCAGGATTACCGCCTCGAGAAGGCTTAACCCGCCTCGGACTTGACTTCGTTATTCCGGTACTGGAACCCATGAATGCGGTTGGCTAAATTAAATTAACTCACAAAGACGGGAAAAGGGATGCGGGAAGAACCCTAACCATGAAAAGGAGTGCTGGCAAAACACAGGTGGGGAAAGTGCGGCTTGAATTTCTACCGTCGTTAGCTGAATCACTGGGCGTTGAACCAAAGAGCGAAGAGGTCATTTCCAAGCATGGACACGGGGGGACAATATCAGTGGCGGACCTCTTAAAACGACTTGGTATTAGATACCAGCGCTTCAGTCAGATGGTTTTTGATGTGAATACTCAAACACCGACGGGTGTTGTTGCCATTTTCCTGAATGGCCACTCATTAGATATAGGGGGTGGCCTTACTTCCAAGCTGTCTGATGGAGATACGCTTACATTTGTTCCCATTATCGAGGGTGGATAACGTGCACGGCATAACACTCACAAATAACTGACAGGAGAAGGGAATGGAATTACAAAAAGCGGTAAAGGAAAGAAAGAGTATCCGGGATTACGAGGATAGACCTGTCCCGGAAGACAAGTTACTGAGAATCCTCGAAGCGGCGCGTATGGCACCATCGGCCGGTAACCGACAGCCGTGGAAATTTATTGTGGTCAGAGATGCCGGAAGGCGCCGGGAACTGGCACACGCGGCGGGAGGACAGGAGCACGTAGCCAAAGCGCCGGTGGTCATCGCGGCCGTAGCCACGATGCCGGACCGAATAATGACTTGTGGAGTGCCATCCTACGCTGTCGACCTGGCTCTGGCCGTCGACCATATTACTCTCGCCGCCGTCGATGAGGGACTGGGAACCTGCTGGATTGGCCGCTTTTCACAACAGGAGGCCAAAGATATTCTGGGAGTGCCCGAGAACTACCAAATCGTCACGATACTTCCCCTGGGTTTTCCTAAAGAAGCGGGAAGACCGAAAACACGAAAACCCCTTGAGGAAATTATCTGCTACGAAACACTCAAAGAGTAGATTTCTCAGACAGACAGCCATCCGGTCCAGGCATGGAACTATAATCGGATTACCATTATTTGGCAAGTCCCTTAATTTGTTGTCTGGCCGTCTCGATTAACCTGGGATTATCGGACAGAGCGATAGCTTTCTCAAGGTCAATTTTAGCTCTGGCTTTGTCGCCCTGCAGGTTGTAGGCAACGCCCCGATTCAAGAAAGCTACTGCGTCGCTCGGGTTAAGATTGATAGCCTTGGTGCAGTCAGCTATTGCCAGGTCGAACCGCTTCTTGTTGAGATAAGCATAAGCTCGGTTGCTGTAAGCCTGAGCGAATTGAGGGTCGAGGCTGATAGTCTTATCGAAGTCCTCAATAGCCCGTTCCGCATAACCATGACTCTGATAAAAGAAACCTCGCTTATAGTAGACCTCGGCACTCTGAGGATTGAGTCGGATGGCCTCATCATAATCTTTGACGGCGGCTAGAATCCTGGCCGGTCTCATTTCAAATGAAGCACCACACCTGGCACAGGTAGGGGCACCCTTTGGATTCATGGCTCCGCAATTCGGGCACTTCTTTTTAAAAAACATAGTATCTCTTATTTGTTGAATCGCAAAATACTAGCCCTTGCCAGTATAACATTTTTGACTTTCCAGCGGAGATTGACTCTTTCGTCTTTTATCATAGAGGAGACTGACATTTGATCAGAATAGCGCATGGTATAATATCATGAATCATTAAAGGTCACCGATTACCCTCGAATAATGAGGCAGGAGGAACATGTGAAACAGGCATATCCGTTAAAAATCGATGCATTCTCTCACGTTACACCGGCGAAATACCTCGAAGCTCTCGATAAGCTCTCTCCGAGAACGACCGGCCAGACAATCGTTCCGACACGACCGGTATCACCACCGCTGTATGACCTGGAGTACCGGTTCCGCATAATGGACAAGTACGATGGTCTGGTCCAAGTATTGACACTCGGTTTTCCAGCTATTGAGGACATTGCTCGTCCCGCGAAGGCGCCGGGCTTAGCTCAGTTGGCCAATGACCAGATGGCGGAACTCGTGGCAAAATACCCCGATAGATTCGTGGCTGCTATCGCCTATCTGCCGATGAACAACATGGATGCCGCTTTAAGAGAAGCCGACCGGGCCATCAAAGACTTGAAGATGAGGGGGTGTTTACATCAACAGTCACGTGAACGGTAAACCTCTGGATTCCCCGGAATTCATGCCACTCTATGAGAAGATGTCTGCTTACAACTTGCCCATATATATTCACCCTCACAGGACTACGGACTTTGCCGATTACCAGACTGAAACGGAAGCGAAATATGACACCAACAGCGTCTTCGGCTGGGTATATGATACGACAGTAGCGATGACTCGCCTGATATTCAGCGGTATATTGGAGAAATACCCGAATCTGAGAGTAGTTACCCACCATTGTGGCGCGATGGTACCTTATTTTGAGCAAAGAATAATACAGCATTATAGCAAGTACGAGATGGAATATGGCCGAAAATATATGCAGGGGCTGACCAGGGCGCCCATCGAGTATTACAAGATGTTCTATGTTGATACTGCAATCCATGGTGATCCCCTGTCTCTGATGTGCGCCCGCGGCTTCTATGGTGCCGACCATCTGCTCTTTGCCGCCGATATGCCGCTTGGTGACCGAGAGTTCGGTAATAGAAGTTACCGACAGACAATTAATGCAATAGAAGCCATGGATATAACTGACGAAGAAAGAAGGGCAATATTTGAAAACAACGCTCGAAGGCTGCTGCGTCTCCCGATATAAACAAAACGCCAGTTGATTTTCCCCGGCCGACGACGGAACAGGGAACAAGAGCTCACGTTGCAAGACAAGACTTACGGAAAAGCCAGGACAGAAGGCAAGAAGCCCCGCTATTTCTACGGCTGGAATATCGTTGCGGCTACGTTTCTAGCTAATCTGTCTTACGCTGAGCACCAGTCGTCGATGCTGGGCCTATTCTTCAAGCCTCTACAAAACGAATTTGGCTGGAGCCGTACTGCCCTCTCGTTAACCCAGACTATCTCTCGCTTCGCTGAGGCTCTCTTTGCGCCTGTGGTAGGTCCATTCATCGACAAGTACGGCCCTCGAGTGCTTATGCCCATTGGTGCTGTAATTGTCGGCTTAGCTATGTTAGGAGTAACCCAGATAAGTGCTATCTGGCAGTTTTATCTCCTGCGGGGTATTATCGTGGCCATCGGGTTCACCTTGATGGGCAATTTGGTCACTGACATTGCGATTAACAACTGGTTCATCCGAAAGCGTGGCCGGGCACTCGGTATCGGTCGTCTTGGGGTCAATATAAGTGGCATAATTCTTACTCCGGTAGCTGTGTGGGTTATTGCCGGCTATGGTTGGCGGCCGATGTTCGTTATCTTCGCCGTTATCGCCTGGCTGGTCGGCTTTATTCCAGCAATCATTTTGATGCGTCGCCGACCGGAGGATGTGGGACTATACCCGGATGGAATACTCCCCGTTACTACCGAAGCACAAAATCAAAGACAAGGTAAGCCCATCAACAAAGAAGTAACTTTAGCCCCGGAACCGATATGGAGTCGCCGTGAGGTCTTAGTGTCCGGAAGTTTCTGGCTGCTGGCCCTCTGTTTCGGAATCGACAATCTGGTCTTTCAGGGGATTAATATCAGCCTGGCTCCTTACATCCAGGATTTAGGTTACAGTGATGCGACGTTATCGGTGGTATTGATATTTAGAATGGCGATAATGGCAGCGTTAATGCCATTCATGGGATTCGTTGCCGAATATGCTCATAGAACTGCCGTCCGCGTTGCGCCGGTTATTATCCAGGGGGTGGCCGCCTTTCTTTTTCTCCTGGCCGGGCAGCCTGTCTTTCTCTGGTTAGCTGTGGCAGCATATGCACTGGGGGTGGCAGGCTTTGCCTTGATGCAGGAAGTTATCTGGGCTGACTATTTCGGTCGTTTGAGCCTGGGTGTAGTCCGTTCTTTAGGTTATCTAATAGCCTTCGGGTTCGCCGCCATCGGCCCGGTAGCCATGAACGTTGTCTTCGACGTCTCAGGCTCGTACCGACCGGCATTCACGGCAGCCATCGGTTTATTCGCAGTGGCCGCGTTAGCAATAGCGACAGTCCCGCGTCCGAAGGCTAAGCGTTATGCTACGAGTGCCGGGATTACACGCTCTTAAGTGTTACAAGGCTGAGTATTGTATCGGCGTTAGATTTAGTAGGGTCTTGGTTCGGGACTCAATCCAGGGCGCCCCGGATATTTTGCGGCCACCGCCAGGACCGCCGGGTTATCCAGGGCAGTAAGGTGTCCTCGCTCATGAATCAGGGTATCGCCGACACGAAGCGTGGCCGTTCGGATGTCACCTGTGCAATGCATCCAGTAAGGATAGGCAGGAGTAGGGGGCGGTGCGCCGATATGGACATGAATGTTAGAGCTATGTGAGTGTTCAATTAAACGGCGATAAAGGACATTCGGGCACTGGTGTGGTCCGACAGCCGCTTGCGGATGGACACCGAAATGTAAGCCATTAAAGGAGTAAACCCCATCACCTAGCCGGTCACGCATCGACACCAAGAACCGCTGCAAGGCTTGAGCCTCTTGACCACCCTCAATCTTTATGATTCGGCCAGCCTTGACGGTTAGTCTAATTGGCTCACTGAAATAGGGGGATATGCCGATATACCGCGACCACCAACTGAGCATCCTATCAAAAATAAAAGTGCCTGAAGTATTCGCTAAGTAGACGGGTGGATGTACCCATTCCGGCCACGGCCGGTAGGAACCTGCTTCTTCACGGCGCACTGAGTAAGTGGTGAACCAGGGATGGTTAGGGTCATATGCGGAAGCGATTATACCTTCCAGATGCGTCCCGTTGTCGTCGGTTAATTGCCAGGTTAGCCCCTCTTTAAAAGGAAGCGAGGCCTGGTACCGGATTTCACTCACAAGCTCATGGGGGGTTTGTGCCCAGGGAGTGCACAGGAGAGACGCGGTTGTAGCGAAGTTGCGTACCATGAGTATCTTCCGTTCCCAGAGAAATTGCTTCAGTTCGACCAGTTCTTCAAATACGATATCGAAAGAATTATTAATAAAAACATCGCAGGCGGCCACCGCCGCCTTGACTATGGGAGGTAGTCGCCAGGAGTGGAGCTTTGCGATTTCATCTATCCAGAGGACCGAGGCATTGGCACCCCGCAGTTGTATCGCGGTCTGAATCCAGGAGATGGCTTCCTGGTCAACGAGATTATCACCCCCGTGAAGCCCATCGATATGCGCCAACAGGAGGACCTCCTGCCCTGGTTGGATTCCGGCACAATGGTCCAGCAGGTCGTTAATAGCAACTGCGGCCCCTTTGGGAATCCCGAGTTGCATACTCATCACACTTTACCCTCCTGCGAGCGTCAACTGGCTACGGATTGAGGACATTTTCTGCTTTCTCCAGGTCATCGACCTTTACGACGGCGATTGCCCTGTTTGTTGAAGGTTCGGTATAGGCATAGAAATACTGCATATTGATACCAGCCTCGGCTATTGGCTTAGCGACACTGTGCAGCAACCCGCCAGGTACATCCGGCATCTCGGCACATAGTACCCAGTCCATCCTGGTAATAAAGCCAGCTTGCCTCAGTTCTTCAAGGCCTTCTTCCGGGTCAGTCATAATCAGGCGCACGATGCCGATTTCAGCAGCATCGCTTACCGATAGTCCGCGTATACTAATCCCTTTCTTTTCCAAGGCTTCCACAATGGCGACTAACCGGCCCGGTTTATTTTCCACAAAAACGGAAACCTGTTTTGCTCTCACTACCGTTTCCTCCTGTGGCTATAAGTCACTGTCTCCGAGGGGGTTATAGCTCGCTTCGGTCCACGACCCTTTTGGCTTTACCCTCTCCGCGAGCAATGGTCTTGGGCTCGACGAGTTTGACGCGAGTCGATATCCCCAATACGGAGTCTAGATTCGAGCGAATTCTATTCGCCAAACTTTCCATTTTTTGCATCTCATCGGAGAAGATATCTTCACTTACCTCAACCCATACTTCTAGGTCAGTGTAGGAAAACGCGTGCTGCCTGTCCACGACTATCTGGTAATGTGGGAGCACTCCTTCAACTTCAAGAAGCACGCTCTCAATCTGCGATGGAAAAACATTCACCCCCCTGACGACCAGCATATCATCAGTCCGGCCGGTCACCCGGGACATTCTCACTTGTGTCCGCCCACACCGACAAGGTTCAGGATTAAGGCTGGTAATATCTCTCGTCCGGAAGCGGAGTACCGGACAAGCTTCCTTGGTAAGGGTCGTTATTACTAACTCTCCTTCCTTACCATAGGGCAATTGCTCTCCGGTTTCCGGATTAATTATTTCAACTAAAAAGTGGTCTTCAGGGATATGCATCCCGCATTGATACCGGCATTCCATGCTAACGCCCGGGCCGATGACCTCGGTCAGTCCGTAGTTATCGATTGCAGGAACACCCAGTTTCTCCTCGATATCTTTCCTCATTTGCTCTGACCACGGCTCGGCGCCGCATAGTGCCAAACGGAGGTTGGTATTACGCAGGTTTACCTCCATCTCCAGGGCAGTTTCGCTTATGACGAGCGCATAGGAAGGAGTGCAGGCAAGAACAGTGGTGCCCAGGTCCTGCAAGAGGGTAATCTGGCGCTTGGTGTTTCCAGTCGCCGAAGGAACGACTGCGGCACCCAGGCGCTCGGCCCCGTAATGGAACCCCAGTCCTCCGGTAAATAGTCCGTAGCCCAGAGCATTTTGCAGTATATCCTGCTTGGTTACACCAGCAGTAGCGAGGGCACGGGCTAATATCTCCGACCAGGTATCAATATCACCCTGAGTATAGGCGGCGACTATCGGTTTGCCGGTTGTACCGCTCGAAGCATGGATGCGGACTATTTGTTCCAGGGGAACGGCCAGTAGTTCATACGGGTAATTATCTCTAAAGTCCAGCTTGGTAGTGAACGGTAATCTGGTTAGGTCGCTAAGTGTCTTGATATCATCAGGGCTTATTTGCCGTGCTTCGAATGCTCGATGGTAAAAGGGAACTTTCGCATAGACTTCGTGGACTTTGGCCTGTAGGCGCTCAAGCTGGAGCTGCTCTAATTCCTTCCGCGACATTTTTTCATGTTCCGGGTCACGAATCATTCCTCTGCCATCCTTCTGTACTATTACTTCAGCTCCCGTTACCTTCCGGAGAAACCCTGGTTATCAAAAACAGAGCGTTGTTCCAGGTGGAGTCCGACTCTCCCCTAGCTCCATGCCGACCCTCGACTACCCTTATCGGCAGCGCTCCGTTCAGTTTTTTGTTATGATAGAATAGCAAAACCAGATTAACAATTCAAAGAAAGGCTAGGCTACTAATCTCGTAATTATACAGGAAAGTCAGAATGTTGCAAGGAGATAATCATCGTGGTCATCGCTAAAGCGCCAAAAGCTCGTAAGATAGTAGACGAATTATATGCTTGCGGAGTGACCCATTTTGTCTATGTAGTTGACCACGCATCTCGCTTCATCTGCGATATCCTGTCCGATGAGGGTCGGTTGACAATGGTCCCCGTATGCCGGGAGGGTGAGACCTTTGCCATCGCCGCCGGACTAATCACCGGCGGGAAAAAGCCCGTGGTCTTCATGGAACACACTGGGTTTTTAGAATCAGGGGACTCGGTACGTTTTTTAGTCGTAGATATCAACTTGCCGTTGCTTATCCTCATCAGCGATAGGGGTTGGAGTAAGAATGGCCCGATAAATGATTCAGGAGCTACTTTTATCGAGCCGACGCTCAAAGCGTGGGGGATCAAACATCATCTGGTAGAAACTGCCCAAGATACAGAGTGCGTATCGAAGGCATACCAGGAGTGCCAGAAAAGGTCGAAGGCTGTCGCCATATTGATTACACCAGAGCTTACACCGGAAGGATAAATAGCAATGATACCAGAGCCAGAAGCGCTTGAAACAATTGCCAAACACCGGGGTGATGGTGTCTTTATCCTTAGCTATGTGGATACAGCCTGGCCTAAGGGTACGGCTGGCCAGTTGGAACTACCTTTTGTCGGCTGCATGGGAAAGATTTCTTCTTTTGCACTGGGTCTAGCTCTGGCGAGACCCGATAGAAAGATAGTAGTTTTGGATGGTGATGGTAGCCTGCTCATGAACCTCGGCTCGCTCGTGACTATGGCCAATATGAATCCCCCGAACCTGGTATATTTTGTCTTGGAGAACGACGTGTATCAGACTACAGGTGGTCATCCGATACCTGGAGCCGGAAGAATAAGCTTCTCTGGTTTGGCTAAAGCTGCCGGGTTCACCACAGTGTACGAGTTTGACATGATTGATGAGTTTCAAAAGCATGTTAAGAGTATCTTAAGTGATACCGGCCTCACTTTCGTTTGTCTAAAGGTAACAACAGGTGGGAAAAGACGCCCGATAACCCGCTTATTGACCACCTCTTTACCCCGGTTCAAAGTGGAACTAGAAAAGTCACTTCCTAAAGCTTAGCCCTACAGGTTTACCCAAGATTTTATAAAAATGGGTAGCCGGCAAATAACAAGATACCCTTTCATTTGCCTGTGCTTAGCTCGAGTCTACTTTCCGATGACTATGCCAGCGGGGTCTATTTCCTCACGTAATATTTTTAGCTGTTCTTCGGTGGGCTCGGGGCTCACGGTAACTTCGTCCGGCACGATAATTTCGAAGCTGCTATTCTCTTCCATCTCCGCCATGGTTACACCAGGGTGCAGCGAGAGCAACTTAAGCCTTTTAGTTTCCCCATCAAAGCCATAGATGCCCAGTTGCGTGATAACCCGGTAAGGACCTGAGCCTCTAGCCAGTCCCGCTCTTTCTCTGCTCCCCGGGCCCTTTAGATAGCCCGGTGTACTCACGAAATCAACCTTATTTACGAATGTCCTCGTAGACTGACCGGCGATTATAGTGATAAGCCTTTGGGAGAAAGAGGCCACGTCATTGGCGCCGCCGCTACCAGGCAGGCGGACCCCGGGCGATGAATAGTTGCCGATGACGGTAGTATTGATATTCCCGTACGCATCCATCTGAGCGGCACCCAGAAAGCCGTAATCCACGTATCCTGCCTGCGAGAGTGACATGACATCATGCATGCTGGAGGCTGCCACACCCCTATAATACGTTCTTGATTCACCCACTGACACGGGTAGTTCCGGCAGTAAAGGCCCCATACCACCAGCCTCGAATATAATGAGCAGGTTGGGTGCATGTGTCTTTTGAGCCAGCATCGAGGCGATAATGGGAAGCCCTGTTCCGACGAAGACAGATTTATTATCCTCCAGCATGCTGGCGCCGATAAACGCCAGATATTCTCTCAAATTGTATTTGCCCTCGGCTACACCTTTTATTGCCATATCATTTCACCTCTCGAATTATCATCTAGTCCGCTTTACGCCATGGAGCTATCATCGGCTCTCTCAGAAGCTCCCTTCTCCTCAGGTAGTCCAGTTTTTTTCTGCCACCGCATAATTTCAGATAATCTTTAAAATTATCGATGCTGAGAATATATTTCTGCAGATATTCATCTACGCCTGCCTCTGTTCGAGAGAGCCTCAACCACTCGGCAATGTGTTCTTCGTCGTAGTAATACCTGCCTGGCATCTCACAGGGATGCGAACCGCCAGAAACTTCAACTACGGCATCCACAACGAAGAAAGGTATTTTGGTTTTCCAAGGCTCTTTTCGTATGACGTCGCAATCGACTATTTTTTCGGTGGTTATTATCAATCTGCGGGCACATCGGGATAATTCGAAGTCTTCTACCACTGTGCTGTCTATTTGTGCGTTACCGTAGATATCGCAACGGTGGACGTGGATAAAAGCAACGTCCGGATAGGCAGCCGGGATTAGATTGATTGGTTTGCCGCTGAAGGGGTCCGTAATAACTTTACACGAGCTGTGTTTGAGGGTATCGGTACCGAGCAGATTGCGGCTGGGAATGAATGGCAGCCCCATCATCCCGGCCAGGAATCGCCATTGATAGCCTCCGTTGCTCGTCTCGGCGGCTATTTTGCAGCGGCCGCTTTCTACCATCCGCCTGGAAGCTCGTGACAGTCCCCTGAGTTCGTAACCAAAGCCATAGGCCACCTCCACTTTATTTACGCAGCCTGAACATACCAGTATATCGAGGTCATGGACACCTGTCTTGCCAGCCATGACAAGGTTACGCTTTCTCTGCCTGATTATTTCATGGATGATAGCCATGGATACTCTTATATGGCCGAACCCTCCACTCGCTATAAAGCTGCCGTCGTGAACAAACCTGGAGACGGCCTCACTAGCCGACATGGTCTTATCTTTCAATTCACGGCACTTATTCTTCAGCACCCATTCTCTGGCATCGTCAGGGTCGTGCCAACCGATAAGCTCCCCCTTGCCTTCTTCTAGAATTTCCATCTTATTTACTTCCTTTCTTGGATTAAGGTTCTTACCGCCGTACTGTTGAGAGAAATACTGTTCCCGATGGTGACAAAAATGCTCATGCTTTCAAAATCCACCTCCTGGCTTACCCCCCCACAAATATAAATCCTTCTATTACATCGTGTAAACTCTCGTTGCGTTTTAGTAAACGAGTAGAGCCACAGCCTGCTTGAAATATCATCGGCTCTTGCTGAAAAAGTCACGATTTGGAATAATACGTAAAGATGAGGGGCATAAAGGTAATTTCTTTTGACTTAGAGGGAACACTGACAAAACCTGACTTTACCGAGCTTGTCTGGTTTGAGGGGATACCATCTCTATACGCGAGACGGGTTGGCATCGATTTCGAAAAGGCGAAATCATTTGTCCTGCAGAAATACGAGGAAGTCGGCGACCGCAGGAAAGAATGGTACGACATCAAGTACTGGTTCGACCTCTTTGGACTGCAGGACTATCAGGGACTTTTAGACAGCTACAAAGACAGAGTGACCTATTATCCGGATGTTTTGCCAGTCCTGTCTTCTCTTAGCGGAAAGTATAAGCTTATTGTCACTACTAACGCCGCCAGCGAATTTCTGCCCTATTTACTCGGTGGAATTAGGGGCTATTTTGTCAGGACATTCTCGTCTATTTCGGAATGCGGCCAGCTCAAAAGTGCAGAATATTTTGCCAGCGTGTGCCAGGTAATGGGAATACATCCGGACGAAATGGCCCATGTCGGCGATAGCTGGGAATTCGACGTTATTGCGGCCAGGGGAGCCGGAGTCAAAGCCTTTCATCTGGACAGGGCGAAGGGAACGGACAACGCCGACCCATTAAAGAGCCTTCTCGACCTGGAAACGAGGTTGGGACAGCCCGAATGAGAATCATCATAGCAGGAGGGTCGCGATAGCCCATCAAAGGTAATTTCGCCTTATTTTTACCAGTCACTCGGCTTACACAATATTTCTTTTACCTTGAGCTCAAAGAGGTCCTGGGAATTTACGGGGCGGACGACAATAGCCGTATCCGCACCGCCCCTGGTTCCTGCTACCGCGATAATATCTTCATCGGTACTAACTAACCCGGCATCGGCAGCCATAATAGTACACTCGATGCCTACTTTTATACCAACGCCAACCATCCGGAGTGACTGAGCAATAATTTCCCCTGGGCTCGAAGAGTTGAACTTTTTACGTGTTGCCCGGCTCACTCCCGAGAAGAGATGCGTGGCAATCAGAACGGTAGCCTTGCTTTTAATCAGCTTCTCGTCACCCTGGGTGAACGTTTCCTGGAGGTTTCGCGTGGTTGGCTCTAAGAAACCCCCGACGATAATTATCCTCAGACCATTGAGGACTCTCACCGCTTTATCGGCCGTATAGCCGCGATATGATGCGATAACTACTGTTTTTATGTTTAATTCTTGAGCTCGTTTCTTAACTATCTCCATTACCGCATCGGTATTATGTTTACCGGGTGTCTCGAAATATGTTATCTTTGCTTCCATCAATCTATTCCCCTTTTAAAATTGGCGCACCGGTCCTGATTCGACGACACTCGCGGCTCACTGGAAAGAGTGATACCGGCACAGGTTGGGCTACATTTAGCGATAAGATGAATTAGTACTTCTCAACGTCGGCTCGGTTGGCGCGGCCGCGCACCTTTGGGATTACCGTGAAGAGTAGCTGCAACCCAATCAGCGGCATAGTCGAAACCCATCGTCGGGTTGTCGACCTGGCAATGTTCCACGCCTCCCTCGGCAAAAGTAAACACTTTTAGCTTTCGTCCCGGGCTGTTTACGGCCGCCTCTATTGTCTTTTCGGCATGCCAGAGCGGGACCTGGCGGTCATTCTCACCGTGGATAACCAGCAAGGGGCAGGTTATCTTCTCAGCGACACCCTCCAGAGTCAACTGTTTACAAACTTCAAGGGCTTCCTCGAATGTATCCTTGCCAAAAAACCAGCCGAAGTGCGAGACCGGCACCGAACCCAGCTGTGCACCGTGGGCACGGCCTTTCAAACGCTGTTCCCATACTTGACCATAGTCCCAGATGGCACCCAGAGTCACGCAGCACTTCAGCCGCTTCTCAAAGGCGGCTGCCCGTGGCGCATAGTAACCCCCGGCACTCAGAGCGATGATGCCTATCCGTCCCGCATCGACTTCGGGACGGCCTTCCAGGTAATCCACGCAGGCTGTCGCCGGAGTTTCAGTATCAGGTGTTAAATACATATTCCGTAAACGTAAGGCCTCACCGACCCCCGGATGGTCAACAATGAGCAACGCAATACCCCGGTCGCGAAAATCGTTTGTGACCCTGAAATAAATCGCTTCTTTCGTCCCACCGAGTCCGTTGAAATGTATCATGCAAGGGGCTCGTCTCCTGCCCGCCGCCGGTATGAAAAGGGCCGGCAGCGAGGCACCCTGATATGGCACTTCCACCCACTCGACCGGTTCGCGGCTTAGTTGAATCCCTTTCTTGAAAGATTTCAGGAGCTGCAGGTAAGTCGGTATCCTTCGTGGGTCGCGGTGGCTCATCTGGCCTTCAGCGGCAGTATAGTAGAGGCAGGCTCGCAGGTACTTCCGGCCGGCGCTTAAGTAGTTCCCCGCCTGCTCATCACAGATAGCCAACTGTTCAACTCGCTCAGCTACGGTCTTCCAGCTTTCGTACCATGCCTCCAGGGCAGCCGGGTCCTCTCCTCGCTTGGATACTTCTTTCAGGGAGCGACAAGCATAGTCCACCTCGCTGATGTTGCCACCGCCGGTCACGGCATGTATCGCCGCCGCACTCCATTGGTAATTATCCGGGAAGTATTCGAACATCGCTACACTCTCCTCCTAACCGAATAGGCTTCTTGTTATCTTCCGGAACTTATGGTATCCCAGAACTTGAAAATAAGCAACCACGAGCCGGACGTAAGTCAAGTCCATGAAGCTGTAAGTTACTTTTACCTACGCAGCGAACTAGCCTGCTATTCGTATTCTTTGGGGACCGCACAGATAATAAGTAGATTTTGACTTTTGGATGTATTCTTGAATTGATGTGTCTCACCCGGTAGAATCAGGGCAAAATCACCTCGTCTTATTTCATGCTCTCGGTCTTCAGTGACGAGAGCGCCTCCGCCTTCGATGACATAGTTCATGTGCTCGAATGGGTGCTGGTGAAGAGGTGTGTGTCCTCCCGGCTCGATAGTGAATACGCGGAATGAAAACGTCGGGACTCCGTCTTTTCTAGATAGGGGGACTTGTTTATAAACTCCCTTGGCGCCCTCCATCTGCGGTACTATTTTTTCAACTCTATTCAGGCTAGTTATGTACATCGTAAACCTCCTTAAATAAAGTAGTATCAAGATTACGCAGCAAATCTCTCTTGGTCATATTATATTAGACTTTTTAAAGCCATCGGAGAATCCCGTTGGAAATTGTTCCCGGGGGAGTGTGCTATTGTGCTGCGCAAATAACGTGGAAGGTAAAAATCGATAATTAGTTAGTAAAAATGTCATCTTGGTCACTTAACCTGCCGTGTAATTGCTGTTTTTACGTTGTTTCAACAGGGATAAGGCTATGAGAGACATACCAACGCTTATCCAGGCAATTACGTGAGTAACATTAATCACACCGAAGGTGTCCATCATCTGACCGACGGCCGGCTGAAGCAGGCTTTGACCTTCTTGGCTTAACCCAAAGTAGATACCAAAAACCGTTGACCTGAGATACTGAGGAGTCCTTAACATCAGGAACGGCTGCACTGTAGCCTGTCTCATCTGCATAAATAGCCCGAAAATGACGAAGACAATAATAAGCATGATACCAAAAGGCAGGTTGGTAAGCAGCAACAATAATGGCCCGGTCATAAACAGGGCGAGGGTAATGGCATATATCCGGCCCCATCTGTCAGACATCCAGCCACCGAAGAGGCTGCCGGCCATACCCCCACCCCTAATAATACCCACCAGCATCGAGGCGTAGGCGGGGGCGATGGCGTATTTACTCACTAAATATAGGGGTATAAAAGCCATCGCGGAGCCGACAACCAGCTGCATCAGGACGGACAGTATGGCTATGGCGGCTACCGGACGCAGCACCTGAAGTAGGGTAAGCTTTTTCGGGGGTGACAGGGGAATCGCTTGGTCACGGCGCAAAGAGGCATTCGTGTGAACGCCAGTGCCGAGTCGTTCCAGCTTCCTGAATTTGAATACCGCCACAGCTACTGCCAGTAAAGCAGGCAGACTGAGCAGGATGTAAGCATAGCGCCAGCCTAATACTCCGGCGATTATCCCTCCGAGGATAGGCCCGAGAGCAAAGCCAAGACTCCCCCCCATCATGTGAACCGAGAGTACCCGGCCCATCTTTGATTCTTCGAAATAACCCGAGACCAGAGAAGTGGCTGACGGATGATAAGCTCCGGCGAAGAGCCCCATAACGATGAGAAAAGCTAACAAGGAATAGAAAGAGGCGCTGAAGCCAATAGCTAAGGTTGACAGGCCGACTCCGCCGAGACCGATGGCCATTACCAAGAACCTTGCGGCGCGGTCTCCCAACCAGCCACCCAGAAACTGGGAAACGCCAGCCGTAATGGTGTAAGCGGACATAAGCAGGCCTGATTGCAAATAGCTTAGCCCCAGGTCTTCCCGAATAAATGGCAATAGGGCAACAAACAGGCCGGCACACTGGTCATGACTGCCGTGAGTATACATAAAAAAAGTGGCTGTAGTGCCACCCCACTGGTTGAAAATCCGGCGGACGCGTCCGACGCTAGATACTGAACCACCCTGCATTTTTACTGGCTGTTATCCTTTCGTCCCTATTTCACCCCGCCTCTTTTCCCGAACTTTTGAAATAAAGTAATTATATCACTATCAAGGCTTAACTTAATGGGTATTCTAAAAATCCATTTAATCTGGGCGAATTGAAAGGATTCTGTGGATTATTATGCAAACGCCAGGATTATTTCAGCTATAGTCCGACTCTGCTCTATCTCCCCGTCTAAGCCACATTTCGTCACCTTGTTATCCTCGGCCCTGAACGTGGGTACACGAATCGGGACAGTAGAGGAGAAAGCGGTTCCCAGAGCTTCACACCAGATCGCCAGCGCCCGCACAATATCAGTCGTCGTGCAACAGCGTCGCCGTTGACACCGTGCGCGGGTGAAAATACAATGGGCATTGGACCCTTATTGCTAGAGTCTCTGTGAACACGTGAATAATTCACGACTTTGATGATTCAGTTTTGGCAATGATGGCCTATATGAACACGACAAGAAGAGACGCCCACATAAACTACAGCGGCAATCAGATGACAATCATTGCTCCGTACGACGAAGGCTTCAAGTCGGACCTAATGTCCCGTACGGCTTCCAGAAGGTGTGGACATCCGGTGGGGGCTCGAGTCCCTCTTCCAGCACTAAACAGGATAAGTTTACCCAGATTGATGATTATCTAAGCGGACTCTTCTTCCCACTTCACCAGAGTCGTGACGACAAACTCCTGGTATTTCCGACACGTGGTGAGACCCAACCCTTGAGCACGGCGCCACTCCCGCCATTCTGGGTTACTCTGGGTGGGTCCCACGAGGTCGAGACACTTTACGTGGCCAAACGTCTCTTGAAAGGCACGGTAGAGCTTCTGAGTTCGTTCCCTAGCCAGAGCATAGGCTTTGTCTCGATCATAGACTTTGTCTCGTTCAACAATCTTATTTCCTGAGTCAAGCCCGATGGCGCTCACTCCTCCAGTGAGAGCACCGCAGAGGTCTTGACCACAAATTCCCCCACCAAAACCTAAGGATGTCCAGAGAACTTGGTCATTCTCCAGACCGTAGAATTCCTGCATAACTTGCAGGACTGTGGGCGCTCAATGGCGACCAGTGTAACTATTCACCCTTCGAACTGCCTCTTCAACGGAAAAGCGACCTGCCATTTTCTACCCCCTTCTGTGACAACTAGGTTGAAATTCCCTACACAATTATTATAGCTATTTTATAGCAGCCATCAAGCCTTCGTCCATTTGTAGTTATACGCTTTTAAGGAACAAGAGACATCTTACTCTCCAAATCCGCTGGCTGGGTTATAGGTTACTTTGTTGTTTTTGAGTACCATCTCTCAAGGGTTATCATAGCATGGCGGTACGTAGGTGTTAACCACGATTGAAACGTTTCGTCAAATTATTAATTCAACTAAGTCTTGCGCACCTTTTTCCCTTGCAGGACTACGTAGTGATTTTCTGTCTACCTTTCCTGAAGTAAAATCCCAGCCATACGTACATAAATATCCCGAGAATAAGGCAGACTGATACGGGGATAGCTGACCGAGTGGTAAACAAAGAAAGCAGAATACCACCCGCAAGACTATAGTTTTTCAATGTGCCCATCAGAATCACGCTAATCGTGGTTTCCGATGTGAGATGCAGCACCCTGGCGGCTAGCTCAAGAAGATGGCACATCACGAACGAGGTAACGACAGCAATGATAAACATTCTGAGCAACATATCCATCTCTCCGAAAAGGGCCTGCCGGTTTAAACCGATCAGTGCAAAAACGATTATGAAGAAGCTCCAGTTTACGATGACACCCCGAGAAGCTTTTATCCGACTAATAAAGCTGGTGATAAGCAGTATCCTCGAGGCTGCAATCGGAATCAGTACCAGCTCAGCAAGGATGAGCAAGAGCTTCACTGGATTGAAGAATCCAGTGCCCAGCCAGAGCGTGATCACCAGGGGCGTGATGATTAACGCAGCCAGATAGGCGCCGGTGACTCCGATGAGAGAAAATCGGACATTCCCGCCAAGAGTATGCGTGAATGGTAGCACGGCCGGCGCCGGGGGCACGGCTGCCAGTATAATGAAGCCCGTCCGTAGCTCATCGTCCGGTATCAGCCACCAGGCCAGGAGGATGATTGCGCCCCCGAGCACGAGGTAGTTCAGTATTATGGATGAAACAACGGGCCAGTATAGCTTTTTCAGGGACAGTAGTTCGCGAGAGGTCACGTCTACGGCTGATAATGTCATGACCAGAGCAAGCAGGGGAAGAATCAGAGGCTCGGCATAGGCAGCAACTGATTCGCCGAAAGTAAGCCCAAGAACCACGGCCAGGACGAGGATGAAATTTCTGTTCTGAAACAGCCCGCCCAATGCCTTTAAAAGTGTAAACATACCGCCCTTGCGTGGTACGCAGGAAGTTTTTACCCGCGACCGGGTAAAAAATCCCCATATTGCATCACTACACGCATTATAGCACTACGTTGCATCTTAGATTCGCACATTAAATATCTCCACGTTCGGGTGAACAAAGTATCTTGTTATACAAGGGGACGATTCTTCTCGTATATCTTTAACCGTTGGCAGAAACCCTGCCCAAGGCTTGGTAGCAACTTGTAGCGCGCGGGGAGTGCAGCAGTAACTCATAGCCGCTCCGCAACTACGGGGCTTCGACATCAAGCTTCCCGTACGGGCTTCCTCTATCTGTCAACTATAGTTGCCGGGATTTCCAGCTTCAACGTCAATTTCGAAATCTCTGCCTAGAATGGCGAGGGATGTTCGGACATGGCACATTCCAAGCAATTGCGTGACCTAGTGATATTTGTGTTATGGGTTGTTCGTGAATTTGAGTGACTTCAAGAATGAGTAGAATTCTCTGAGACCTTCGCTTCTTCCTTCGAGCTTCTCAAACGGACTGATGCTGAGTCTCCAGTATCTCGCCAGGCCTTGCCGGCACTCTCTGCGATTCAAGCCGGGTGCCCATATCTTACACACCTCCGGCTTTACACCATGAATAAGGCAGTTGGTTTTATTGCTTCCTTTCACCCGTTCTAGAAATATACACTCACCATTACGCCACTTTAGTACGAAGCTTTCGTCTCGCTGCCAATCTCTGTCGGTATATCTGTCTAGCCAATCATCAAATGCCAGCCCCAGTTCATTTGCAATCCGACGGGCTTCTACTAAACTCAGACGAACGTGGTACTTAATGCAACACTCCCCACAACGGAAGCATGCAATGTCATGTTCCTTTGAACCAAAACCATATTGAATAGCTGGCGGTAAGTTGAGACTGGTTCCTATCACTGATGTCGCGAATTGTATGCCAATAAGTAAGAGCTATCAATCAATTCAGGAAAGTTTAACATTTTGCTAAATCGTGCAATGGTGTAACAAATTACCAGTTGTTTGGAGCCTCAACTGGGACTACTATCCAAAGGCAAGGAGAAGCCAAACTTACTGCCCTTGCCTTCCTGGCTTTCTACCCATATCTTTCCTCCGTGAAGCTCTACCAGTATCTTAGCCAGAGCGAGCCCCAATCCTAGTCCTTTACTGTGCTCGCTCTTACCTTTGACATGGTAGTATGCCTCGAACATGTGCTGTTGTTGGTCAACAGGTATGCCGCGACCCGTATCCTCGACCTCAACAATTATGGCGTCGTCTTTCTTCTTAGCTCTTAGTGTGATTCTTCCTCCGTCAGGAGTGGATTTGAAACTATTATCCAAGAGGTTAACTATAACCTGGCGCAGGCGCTCTCCATCTGCTGATACCTTCGGTAATGAAGCTGGTAGTTCCACACTAAACACTTAGTTGCGACTGGAAGCCAGCGGCGTTGTGTCTTCAGCTAACTTGTGTAACAAGGCTAATAAGTCAGTCTCAGTGCGAACAATTTCCAGTATGCCTAGTTCACCTTTTGCCGCGTCTAATAGTGCATCAATTCTCCTGCTAAGAGTATTGGCTCCCTGGTTGATGGACCTGGCCAGCCGGAATAAAGGCCCGTCAGGTGCCTCTTCCATTATTAGGTCGCTAGCAGCTATCATTGGCGTAAGTGGGGTCTTGAGCTCATGCACTAATGTTCGGGTAAATTCGATTCTCTTGTCTATCTCGGCTTCTAGCTCTTGTCTCAATGCCGTTTCCTTGTGGTAAAGCTCTTGCATCTTCTCATCCGCCAGCTTGCGCTCGGTAATATCCATAAAGGCAGCGAAATAGCCAACGGGCTCGCCCAATTCCTCATCCATTCTAGCCAGGGTGGAGATACCTACCGATATTTTTTGCCCTCGGGCATTTATAAGGGCACATCCCTCGTTGGCCTTAACTGGTTTACCGTTGAGGGTCCGCTCCTGTATTTGTGCGATTTTCTTCTTTTCCGAACAGTAGTCGAATAAGCTTTTCCCTGCTAGCTCCTCTCTAGGGTAACCTAACAGTTTCTCCATATGTTCATCAACTTCTAGGATTATACCCCGAGGACTTATGTAGGCGATAGGTATCGGTAAAAATCGCCATATTTGACGAATGTAGTCTTCTAATTCAAGGAGTTCTCGCTTCGAAATCAGGATGTCTTCTTGTTCTTGTGCCATTTGATATTCACCATCGTGCATCGTATTGGTGATAGGGATTACCTTTAAATATACACTTTGTTTCTGATACCGTTACCTTTTGGGATGGCACCACGAATTGAATCACTCGCTCGAGGTAGCCTTCCACATGCTTACACAAGACAGGATGTACTCCGAAATCCTTAACCAATAAGCTAACGCTCTTCCCTTCGCCATGAAATTCTACTTCTACCTTACCGATATCATAATGACTTGCCCAGTATGTAGGAGCCCGGCTAATAGCCAGTTTTGGCGAACCGATTGCTTTCATGAATACTCTGGCAACAAAGGAATACGTTGGGGCTGCGAACCCCATGGCTCTTATCTCGTCATCACCCCAGTTGAATGCATCCTTAATCGCAAGTAACGAAAGCACCCGCAACCCCATAGGGCACCACTCCAGAGCTTGGATTTTATCATAGTTTACCGGGTAGCCAAAGCTCCGCAGTCTGTCCTCCAATTTACTGAGTCCCTCTTTCCCTTTCTGTCTTATAATGAAGGCCGCATCAGTTCGTAAAGTGACTGTCCTTGCTTTCCCCTCGATTTTCTTAACTTCTTCGACTTCTTCTCTTGTTAACATAGTCCGTTTCTTGGTAGCCTTATCCGACTCAAGTAGCTTCTACCCACTCATAGCTTAGTCAAAGTATACACGCTAATAGTGTCTTTCTCAATATACGGATACAACGGGAGCCCGAGATGGTTTTCTCTCCTCTCGTTTTTTAAAGAATTATATGACTTCCCCACCAGGTGATTACCGACACAATGGCTATTATGGCTCTAATACTGGTTAAGAGTTCGCGCTGCTTCCCCCAGAATCGTCTGGTATTGGTTGAAGTGTGCTAAGAGCTTTCTGGTATCTCTCAGGTTCCTTGGGTTATGCAGCCGTAGCGTCAGGTCGGCGTAATAAAGCTGGTTCTATCCTTGAGTGCCAATAGCCGCCTTCCCTCCAGCCCAAGCGACACCTCAGCAGCTCCTCCAATGAAGTCCCCTGGCAAATGATTGAAGTGGTGGGCCGTCGTGTACAATAGGTAAAACTCCCATCGTCTCCGCCATCGGAGCCTCAGGAGGCACCGGCAGAGTGTAAAGCACCTTCATGTCGGCGTCATCCACCTCAATACGCTCCACGAATGAGCGCAAAAAGACTTTCTTCTCCATTATCGAAGACTCTTCCAGCAGTGTTCTCAGACTTTGCGCATACTCCTTGACGACAGCCGGACTCTCGATCTCAATAGTATGGTGCTGCAATGCCAGTTCTGCTTCAGTCCTTGCTCGTTGAAGCTCTTCATTCTTCTCGTAAAGTACCTTTATCCTCGGGGCAAGCTCTCCGCCTTTGAATTGCCCCGTTTCGAGCGCGTCATAGAGTTTAGTCAGTCTGCCTTCCACTTCCTCTGTCTGAGCTTTGATAAGCGCCAGCCTGTCATTCTCACCCTCACAGTTTTGAGCCAAGTCTTCATTCGTCAGTCTGACCAGGTCCTCAAGGTTTTCCTCGGTCAAAATATACCGCTTCATTCGGTCAATGACGAATTTCTCTATTCGTTCCTTAGGGAGCAGAGGGGTTGTGCACAAACCGCGTCCTCTCTTCCTGGCATTCCCACACATATAGTAGAAAAACTTCCCGGATTTCACCGCATGGCCTACCATGGCAGCATTACAGGTCTTGCAACGTAGCAGGCCGCTGAGGATGTATTCGCTATGAATTACCCGAGGGTGAGTTATTTTCGGAGCCCTCGCCGCCAACTTCATTTGGACATTTCCAAATATTTCTCGGTCAACGATGGCAGGCCAAGCACCTTCTACACGGATAAGGGGTAGATGATTTCCCCCCTTCCGGTCCACCGCTAATTGACCCCATATCGATACTCCGGTATAAACCTCATTCTTAAGAATCGTATGTACTGAAGTCTTACTCCACTTTTTGTTTTTCCGCGTGCTTAGCCCATCTCCGTTAAGACCTCTTGTAATCTCTATCATGCCTTTGCCGGATAGGCACTCCTGGAATATCCTCTCCACGACTGGTGCGGTCGCAGGATCAGATTCAAGCTTTACTCTTTGAACGGCTCCATCTTGAACCTTTATTCTCCTATAACCGTAAGGTGGCGGACCTCCCGGGTAAAAACCCCTGGAAGCGGTCTCTCTCATTCCCCTGGTCACGTCCTGGGCCAGGTTAGCCGAATAGAACTCGTCTATGACTTCGATTATTCCTTCGAGCAACCTACCGGAAGGGGTATCTTCCACGGGCTCGTTGATTGATATGACCTGGACGCCGTGTTTCCTGAGAAGGGACTTGTAGATTATGGAGTCTTCTCTGTTGCGAGCAAACCTCGATAGTTTCCAAACCAGTATCGCCTCGAATTGTGGCGGTTTCTGCCGGGCAGCCACGATCATTTGCTTGAAGCCCGGCCGGTCGATAGACCGACCACTCTCCGCCTCGTCAATATACTCTCTCGCCACCAGATAACCGTTACGCGAGGCGTATTCTCTCAAAGCCTTAAGCTGACTTGATATGGATAGATCAACGTCTTGTCTTTCCGAAGACACCCTGGCGTAAATCGCTGCTTTTCTCAATTCACCGCTCATAATAACCTCCCATGTCTTTCCATATACAATTACTGGAATTCCGGCATCTTTTCTCAGATGGGCATGAAATATCCCCGTTAACCGGTATCGGTTCGATTCTGTCCGCTTGAGCAGAAATCATACCAAATTCTTCATTGGGTACGGCCAGGAGTATCACCCGGTATGGCTCCAGTCCGGCAGAAAGGAGAGGACGCACCAGTACAGCGGGGGAGTCTTCAATGTGCGTACTTCGCCAGAGCACCGGACGACCGCCAGTTACGGCTGCGCATACCAAAGAGCCGACGGCCGGGTGGCTGTTACGGGCCGGCACTGTTTGCAGCGCGCAAAGCTCCTTTATACGCCGAGCTCGCCCTGTCTTCACGACTACGGTAGCCACAAAGTCCTTAATCTCAGCATTTGTGCCAATCTCGCCTTGGGGATGATATTCATAGAGGACGCCGATGAGCGGAATATCAACGAAATGCTGTCCGAGGGCAATGAGAAGG
>JBDRLU010000029.1:0-45485 GCA_043812795.1 Chloroflexota bacterium | reverse complement strand
GTTACGCCCAATTCTTCATACTCCTTGACTCCGACTTCGGTCTCGGCAATAACCCGCTTGGCGTCTTTTAATATGGTAGGGCCAAAAGTTTTATCAAACAGCCACCACAGGAAACGCTTGACTCCTTTGGTGGCAATACTGCTGCGAGGCGTACCATGGTCATCCACGAGATAGGGAATGCCACATCTCTTAGCATAGCGATGTAACATTATTGCCTGAAAGCTGCGATGCCAGTGAAGGTGAACGACATCAAAGCCTTTGGGATTTTTCCCTGCCTCTACTGCCAGGCGCGGCGTTAAGCATATTCCCGGTATTTTCAACCAGTCGTGAAAAGTGAAAACTTGGACCTTGTTTAGAGAATCGATGTATTTCTGTTCCAGTTTATAGTCGCTGGTGTAAACTACCACCTCGTGTCCCCGCTGAGCTAGCGCCCCGGAAAGACGGTAAATAAGGTCAGCCGTCCCGCCGCCCTGTGGGGAGAAGAAGTCGAATTGCTGCAGAATCTTCATCTTACTATCCTATGATACCGATAACAAAGCGTTACCTATCCTGAGCAGTTGCTTTTCCGACATATTCGGGTCCATCTTAAAAACGAGGGTTGAGGCGGCATTACGAATGGCATTGGGTACATCGGCGGCACTCTGTCGGTCATTGTATTTTCTTTGTTGAAGTGGAATGGGGTCCCAGAATTTATAAAGAAAAACGTGCTGCTGAGCCAGTGTCTTGATTGCCTTGGTAATAAGGTCAGGGTCCTTTAAACGAAGTGGATACCAGCTACAAATACTTCCGGATGTCTCACCCGATGTCTTCGGAAGAGTGAAGGCGGTGGCGTCTTTAAGGAGGGTGTTCAAGAAATGTTGATGGTGGGTCCTTTTTTTGTTTTGTTCGTCTAGCCGGGCTAGTTGTGATAGGGCTAGACGGGCCTCCTTCGGCGAAAGGGCCAGTCCATCCGGGATTTTGAGCTCGCGGTAGTATTCCCCGGTCAGGAAGCGGAGCTTCGTGGCAGCAAAGTCGAGCCAGCCAAAGAAGGAGTTAGCTAGGGTTGAATGTACCCGCCGGGTCTCCATGTAAGAAGTCAGCCCGATTTGCAGTTGAGTCATCAAAGAAGCAATCCTGGCTTTCTCCACCAGTTTTCTCGCCGGGTCGGCGATTTTGGGATTATTGGTCGTGATTATGCCACCGCCGCAGTTAGATATGTTCTTGGTCAAGCTGAAGAAGGCGGCATCACCCAGGCTGCCTACCCTTTTTTCTCCCAACCGTGCCCCCAAAGCATGAGCCGCGTCCTCAATCAAGTAGATATTATATGAGCTGATAGCTTCTCTTATCCTGGTAATGTCTTCCGTGCATCCGAAGATATGGTTAACAATCACCGCACGTGTTTTCTTTGAAAGTAGCGATTCGAGGTGTTTGGCCGAGATGTGATAATCGTCGGGGTTAGTATCGACGAATACAGGGATGCCTCCGCTCTTCAGGACGGCATTCGGCACCACTTCGCAGATATAGGCCGGCATAACAACTTCGTCTTCTTTCGTCAGATTAATTGCCTGGAGAAGAACGAACAGGGCCGTCCGCCCGAGGCTGGCGCCGATAACATACTTGACGCCGATGTACTCAGACAGTTTTGCTTCGAGTTCTTCCCGGACATTTAATTTTGTTGATTCGACCACGTTAATTATGTAAACCTCATTAGATTACGTTCTTCTCGTGAAGGATGGCATAGGCTCTCTGAAATATTTTGTTATTGAGCACTAAAGAACGTCCCCAAAGATAAAACTTGCCGCTGATATAAAAATCGCGCCGGGTCAACTGTCCGCCCCACTTCTCTTTGAATTTGTGGATGCCGTACAGGTTGGATGAAGGGTTCGGGTAGGTATCCTCCAGATTGAGCAGTTTAATATTGTTGTTTTTGCCCCATTGGATGGCGTGCCACATGATGGGGTCGTTAGGTGACATGGCCAGGTAGTTAGGGTCGGAAGCGCCGATGTAATAAATCATGGTGTCCTGACAAATTAGAAAAAGCATGCCGGCCAGGATTTTACCATCGTGCTTAGCGATGAAAACTTTGACCATGTTCCGTGGATAGAAATTATCATAGAGATAACGGAAGAATTCGGTCGATTTGGCGGCAATGCCGTGGGCCTGACTGTGTCCCACATGGATACTCCGGAAAGCAGTCCACTCCTCCCACCGGGTAGCTTCAGCGACCGTGACCCCTGATTTCTCTCCCTTGCGGACTCCCCACCGAGCATTCTGAATAAAACTCGTCCATATCTTGTCCAACGGCCGTTCAAGGTCAAGGAGAAACGTCTGGAACGGGTCAGTAACGAATTTATTCTCGGTGAACTGTTTTTCGAAGTGATGGGGGCATTGCGGCCTGATTACCTTGTAGAGGGCTGTGCCTTTGAGGCTGCGGAAATGGGTGATTAACGACGAGATAATCTCGTCTCCGTACCCGTTGTTGTACAGGGGGCCGCCCAAAGCCTCATAAGCGCTGAACATGCCAAATACCTTCTTCTTGAAAAAAAGCTGCCCGCCTACCGCCGTACCCTCATGAGAAGCTACTAGGAACATCGGTTCGCTGCCGTATAATTTTTTCATGAGCCGGGCCCACTCGCAGGTCTGAAATACGTCTTTCACCAGGCTCCGGCTGAGCAGGTCGTTCCATTTCGCTGGTTCTAATGTGTCCAAGTTAAATATTTCCATGATTGGTTGAACTTACCTCACGACCTCACTCTTCATTTGCACGCTTAGGCTGATGACCGTACCGGAAGGCTCTATCTCGTGTTCCTTAATATTCAGGTGGCTCGAAGTAACTTTATTCACATTTGAGATATTTATTGCCCCGGGGAGGTTCACGATTAGCGAGAGAGTATCCAGTGTTGTCTCGATGTTCGACTCAATGGATAGCTCCTGGCCGTTTAGCCTGATATCAGCGTTCCGTACTTTTGTTTTCTGCCGCTGTCGCCACCACTGAGCAAGTTCATTCCCGGTGGGTCTCCACAGTTCCGTATTCCTCAAAAAGAATAGTATTCTCTTAAGCACGAGGTAGTTAACCGCATCGAAGGGATGATAATGGATATTAATTATCCCATGGTGTTTCAACACGCTCAAGAGAGAAGAAAAAACGGCTTTCTTCTTGTCTCTTGGTTCATACAGCGTCGTCGGCAGTTCAAGCACTGAAGACTCTCTCAATGGTGTTCCCGGCCGGACTATCACCGGATAAAAAGGGAGAGATGTGCCAACAATACTGGCTGTCCAGGAAGGTGAAAAGCCGTTGTAGCCGAACTCAACCAGTTTGCCAGCGGAGGAGACCCATCGTTGTTGTCCATAGTAAGTTGAATCCCACAAGCCGCCGGCCGCTTCGACTTGCTCGATAGTCTCCGGGTAAAACAGGCTGAAGTGTCCCCGGGAGCCATAAATCTTGACTCCGGTATTTTCCTCCAAATCGTTTAGTTGGTGGGCTATCTGCTTGGTCCAGAAGCTCTTAACCTCTTCCGCCTGGACGTCGCCAATGGAAATAAATGACTTGCCGAAGTGGAGGCCGATTTCGTGAGTTTGGGCTATCCTTTGTACTTCTTCCGGCCCGATTTCATAGTGTACCAATTCGTAGCTTGTTTTGTCCTGAGTTTCCTGAGTTTGGATAGTGGCTGGTCGTAAGAAGAGAATGGCTTTGTTGCCGGTCTGTTCGACCAACTCGAGGAAATTGGGTGTGATGAGTGAATTCACACCTTTCCACAATCTGATGAGAAAGCTGACGCCTTCAACTTCTCTCGCTTTAGTTGGTAATCTCTGCTCGGCCGCCTCCTTGACTATACCCGCCATTTTACCCAACGGCCATGAGAATAAGTTGAACCACCAACTCCTAGCTCTTTCGTCCGAGCTTTTTTTTACCGTTTTGTCGTAAGAATACTTATCGTCGATGTCAAAAGTGACAAGCACCGCTGCCTCTTGCTTGAAATCAGGGAACGGCCCTATTCTTACTAGGCTCTTGTTTCTCCGGTTGGCTTCTTTGATGATAACTTCGAGGAAATTTTCACTCAGGATATCCAGATAGGGCTGTTGCAGCAGGTCCTGGTTACAGATTTTTTCAGAAGTCCAACTGTATGTTTTGGAGACTAACGAGAATAGCGAAGATAGCAGAATAATCCGGCCTTTGCCCAAGCTTCGTTCCAATGCAAATACATATTTATTACCATCAACCTCGTAGTATTGTTCCAGACCATCGATATTATTAGACTTGTGCACATAGTCAATCAGGGCTGGCAGCAAAATATCTCCGGCAGGGTGATGAAGGACGATTGTCTCACCTTGCATTGCCGAGGGTTGTTCCACGATATCCAACGCTTTTTCAAACTCGGTACCGGTAAGTCCCCCCCCGGTGATAAGAGTGCCGCCACCGGTGACGAAATCAACCAGAAGGGGGCTGGTTTGCTTATCAAGGCTGGGAGTAATGAGAATGTCAGTCCCGGTCGGATATCCCCCGACGTTTTCCACCAAATTGGCCGAAAGACCATTGACTTCGATTAATCTCTTAGCTCCCCAGAATGCCCAATCATTGCCCTTGAGCAGGTAAATGTTGAGTGAAGTAATATTAAGCGTGCTTGTACTTCGATTCTTGACCGCGTTCATCGACTGTTTTTCCGTACCTTAATGATGAGGCGATTAGAGTGCCTCGGGTCGATTGCCGACATGAACGGGCTGATTTTATTGGGAAACATGAAGTAGCCGATGCCGACTATTCTCTCTACCTTGAATCCATAGTATTCGAACAGTTCTTTTAAACCGTAGTAGGTATAAGAGCGCACGTTGGCTCTGTGTTCGCTGATTCGCCCGCCGCGGTTGTATGGATTGCCAAGTAAAACCTTGTCGCTGACATGCGCCGTCGTCGGCTGCCATCCCATGCATAAAAAGAAGACATTATGTATGGAGGCCATATTGGGAAGGGTGAGGACGGCATATCCCCCATACTTGAGCATCCGATAGATTTCCTTAACAAAAGTATCGGTGGCATAAAGCTCTTCCATGACTTCGTGAACGTGTACCACATCGAAGGACTCGTCCTTTAGGGGCAGAGGGTTGTTCAGGTCGGCACACAAAGCGTTGATACTTCTATCCTCGGCCTCACGACAGTGGTTGGCTTCGATGTTGACACCGTAAAGGTGAGCCGAACCAATGGCCTTGCCGATTTCAGCGGTAAACATACCGTTACCACAGCCTAAATCAATGACTCTGGCGTCCTGGTTCTTCTCCAGCAAACTCAATACCCGGCGGCGACATCTCTGGCTCTGATCCCGATACCAGTCCAAAATCATTGAATTCAGTTTTGTTCCTAATGTACGTCGGATTTGCATTCTCTTATTTGATGAGACCGGGTCAAATTACAGGCGGGTAATTAAAGCCACACGCAGGTTCTACCCGGCGTTTTGACAATAGCCCAGGATAATCTTAACGACCTTGGCTGAGACGTTTTTGACCATATACTCTGTCGGCGGTGCCCATTCATTCTTTTCGTTTAACACAACGTCCAGCGATTTCAATATTAAATCGGGTGAGACGCCGGTCAGCATATTACTGCCGCTCTCAATGGTTTCCGGCCTTTCAGTGACGTCACGAATAGTGATATTAGGCACGCGGAAAATACAGCATTCTTCCTGGACCGTACCACTATCGGTAATGACAGCCCTTGCATTCTTTTCCAGAGAGATGAAGTCAAAGAAGCCAAATGGTTCCAGCAGATGAATATTATTACTACTTATTTTCAGACGGAATTGCTTTATCTTGCTCCTTGTTCTCGGGTGCAGGCTGACGATAATGGGCAAACGATACTTTTTGTTGGCTTCGTCAAGGCCGGTCAGCAGGTTCTTGAGCCTGTCTTCACGGTCAACATTCTCCGCCCGGTGCATCGTTACCAGGATATAGCGTTTTGGCCGTAAATCGAGCTTTTCCAGCACGCGGCTATTCTCTATATTCCCGGCGTAATGGTACAGTACTTCATAGATTGGATTACCGATAACATAAATCCGGTCGTTAGCAATACCCTCAGCCAGCAGGTTTTCTTTGCTGCGGTAAGTGTAAGGAAGAAATACCGAGCTGCAATGGTCGATAATTTTTCGGTTGACCTCTTCAGGCACGCGGTAATCGAAGCAGCGGTTGCCGGCTTCCATGTGGAAAACGGGTATCCCCATCCGCCGGGCGATGATGCTGACCAGCCCGCTGTTCGTATCGCCGAGAATAAGTATCCGGTCTGGCTTTTCTTTAGTGATGACCTTCTCGCCTTCAACGAGGATTTTACCAGCTTGCTCGGCGAAGGAGTCCCCTTTGATACCGAGAGAGTAATCGGGTCTTCTCAATTGTAAATCGGCAAAAAACACCTGGCTGAGCGTATCTTCGAAATTCTGGCCGGTGTGAACGAGGGTGTGGTCGCAGTATTTATCCAGCTTCTTGATGATGAGACTTAGCCGGATAATCTCAGGTCTGGTGCCAAGGACAGTCATAATTTTCATATCTTGCCTCAGAAGTTGAGATAGCCTCCGGATTTAAGAAATTCTTTCAAATCTTTTCGCGACATGCAATAGTCAGCTGAAGAAAGCTCCTTGGTCAACACCGGTCGAGCGATTTTTACCTTTCGCATCCTGGGCAAAATGGGACGAACCACGTAGTAGGCCCCCCGTTTGACGGTGCGGGGTATCTCTTCCTCAGAGATTAGTATTTCATGAATCTTTTCTCCCGGCCGTACCCCGATAGTCTGAATTTTAACATCTCTTTTACCAATCATAATTTCAGCGAGCTCGTAGATATTGACGGCGGGGAGGTCGGGCACGTAAATGTCGCCGGCATCGGCGGTGCGGATTGCTTCCGAGACAGTGTGAGTCGCCGTGTCCAGGGACAGGATGAACCTGGTCATTTCTTGGCTGGTGATGGTGACCGGCCCGCCGTTTCTTATCTGTTCCTGGAACAATGGAATGACGGAGCCTCTTGATGCTGCCACGTTGCCGTACCTGACGCAGATGAACCTGGTTTTGGGGTGGATAAGGTTGGCTTCGACGACCAGCCTTTCCTGTATGGCTTTGCACATGCCGTAGGTATTCACCGGTTTGCAGGCCTTGTCAGTGGAAATAGCCAGCATAGTCTCGACCTTGTGGTCGTTTTCAATTAGAGCACGGATAATATTCTGTGTCCCGAAGACGTTCGTCTTGATGCACTCCCAGGGGAAGTATTCACCGACGGGCACCTGTTTCAGCGCCGCCGCATGTATGATTATGTCAGCTTCTTTCACGGCTCTGACCACCGATTCATAGTCCCGGACATCACCAATGCGGAAAGTCACGATGTTCGAGTCATAATAAATGATATCGTCAGTGGCAACTTTCAGGTTTTTCCACTCCAGTTCCATGGCGTATTGCTTATCTTCATCGCGTGAAAAGACAATGACCTGTTTGGGCTTGCCGTATTTGCCCGTCATAATGCTGCGGACGAGGTTTCTGCCCAGCGAGCCGGTGCCACCGGTGATGAGTATTGCTTTGTCCTCGAAAATCATCTTACCTCCACTTCAAGTACCGGACTGCATCTCCGGCCAGTTCGGTGACCATTTCCGCCCATGAAAGGGGAACAAAACCGGTCTCCTTGCGGAAACGGGTTGAGTCCAGACTACGGTCGCAGTGAAACTCGGGGTACTCATTGACCTCAATATTAAGCTTCATAGCCTCATTTATCAAGCGCAGCAGATTAAATTTACTGATGGGTTCAGATGATACATGATAAACTCCGTTAAGATTGGGATGATGGGCAATGATATCAGCGATAATGCGGGACAGGTGCAAACTTGGAAAGCCGGTGAAAATGGCGTTGCTGAATCCGTTGACACGGTTGCCCTTATTCGAGATAAACCATTCGAGCAGGCCATTCTGGCCAGTTAGCTCCCGCCCGATAAAAGATGTCCTGATGGTCAGAGCACCCGGTTCGTTTACTTCACCCAGATATTTGGTCTTGCCGTAGGTATCTTCGGCATCGGAAGGGTCTTCTTCCCGATAGCTGCCTTTATTGCCGGAAAAAACACAGTCGGTGCTGATATGAATGAGGCGTATTCCTTGAGGCTGACAAATCTGGTACAGTTGATGAGGCAGCAGGGAGTTTATCCGGATGTTAAGTAAAATGCCGCTTTTTTGCTCTAATGATTTGACGATGCCGATGGCGTTAATCACCACGTCCGGTCGCTTTTCGGCAATCACCTTTTCCACGTGGGCTATGTCTAAGACGTTGACGTGTGGCACAATCCGCCGTTCCTCGAAAAAACCGAAGGGGCTTACTTTGCTGAACGGTCCTCTTACTGTGCCAATGACATCGAAATCCGGCGCCAGCACCTGATATAATTTGTGCCCCAACATACCGGCGCTGCCTAATATAAGTACCTTCATATCGCTTCCCTCAGCTATCTTTGCCCCGGTTTTTGTTTTTCTCCACGAGGCCCATGAGTTCCGCCTCAAGTTGACGGGCAATCTTCCGCTGGTCGTGTACCTGTCTCACGTAGTCTAACCCGGCCTGTTCTATCTTCTGCCGGTATTCCGTCGATTTGAGTAGGTTGATTACTTCCCGTGCCATATCCTCGGGACGATTAGCATAGATTATACCGCTTGAATTATCGGGAATGAGTGCCGTTATCCCGAGTAAGGGGGTAGCTACGGTAGCTTTGCCGCAGGCGATATACTGGATTATCTTACCGGGAAATATATCCCTGGTGACATTGGTATTAAGGAAGGGATTGATACAGACGGTAGCCAGGTTAATGTATTGCGGCATGGTCGAGTAAGGTTGAAAACCGGTCATGATGACGCGGTTGGCCAAATCTAATTCGGTAATAATGCTCTCCAGTTTTTGCCGTTGGGGACCATCTCCGACAATGAGTAGCTTTACTTTCGGGACATCGGCAAGGACTCGGGGAAACTGGCGGAGAAAACCATCCAGGCCGCTGAACTCGAAGAGCGTGCCGATGAAGACAATAACCTGGTCTTGTCCGGTCAGCCCCCATTTTTTGCGGACATCATTGTAGTCCACAGATGGATGGAACAGGCTGGTATCGATGGGTAATGGTAGCAGTTTGACTTTAGCTTCCGGTGCTCCCATGCTGATGACGTAGTGCCTGTGGTTAGGAGTGATGGCTAGGATTTCGTCGGCACTGGCATAAACTCGTCTCTCCATAAGTTTGGTGGGCAAGCGCAAAGCCGGGTAGGAGACCAGGCGGTGTAGAATATCAATGGAGCGGAAGATTACCGGGATGTGGTGCTTTTTTGCCAGGAAGATAGTCTGTAGCCCGTTGGTCGGTACCGAGTAGAGCATGATGACATCAATTTGTTTTTCTCGTATCGTCTTTTGTATTTCCTGGTAATGGGTAAAGCCGGCCGATAGACGGCTTAGGCCGGGTACTTTAATAAAACCGGGGCGACGGAGAGATACTGAGGCTCCCGGAACAGCCCGCGAGACCTCGAAATTCTTGGTGCGCAGGCTGCCCAGTCTAAAAACCCCGTTTCTTTGCCAGGTGTTTTCGTAATCGATGGCGTAGACCTTGTGCCCAAGCGATGATAGAGTTTCGGCCAGGTTGTGGATTTCAAAAACAACCTTTTTCATCCAGTCAACTTCGTGGACAAACAGGATATTCATGCCCCTACTCTTTTCGGCGGTTTCATGCTTTGTTGCAGCATGGAAAGTCCTTTGATATTCACTCGCAAGTCCCCGAAAGATTTAATCCGCCGGATGCGTTGCCAGATATAGGCCGGGCGCAGATAGAATTCTTGATAAGCTCGCTTGGCCCAGTAGTTGAGGTCACTGCGGCTGAGCTGGCTATTTTCGAACACCGGCGCCAGCTTCCCGTCAGTTCCGGCATACATGAAACTCTCCCAGGGGATATTGCCGTCCTTTTTGTCTTTCAAGTAAAGCTCGTAGAGTTTGGTGCCCGGGAAGGGCGTGGTGATGGAAAACTGGGCGAAGTCCAGTTTTAATTTCTTGGCAAACTGAATGGTCCGGCGGATCGTGGCCGGACTTTCACCGGGGGAACCAAACATAAAGTAGCCGATGGTCTGTAAACCGGCTTCCTGAGTAATTCTTACCGCCGCTTCAACCTGCTCTAATGAGATTCCTTTGTCCAGCAAGGCTAAAATCTCTGGAGAGGCTGATTCGATGCCATAAGCGATAGCATAGCAGCCGGCCTGTTTCATGTGGCGTAATAAGTCTTTGTCCACCAGATTAACTCTTGTCTCGCAAGTCCAGTTAATCTTAATGCCGGCTTTCATTATCTCATCGGCGATGGTATAAGCTCGCTTCTTGTCCAGAGTAAAGACATCGTCGTAGAAGGCAATCTCTTTCACGCCGAACCGTTTGACGTGATAGGCCAGTTCACTGACCACTCTTGCTGCCGACTGTGCCCGGAACTTCGTGCCGAAAATAGGCTTGGAGCAGTAGCTGCAATGATAAGGGCAGCCCCGGCTGGTTATCATGGCGGTAAAAGGATAAGCACGCCCGTGAGGAGGGTGAGGTCTGTATCTTTGCCAGAGGAGAAGGTGATAGGCGAGAAAGGGCAGAGAATCGAGGTCGGTATCCGTGGGTGGAGAGTGGCTTATCATCCTGCCGTCTTTTTTGTAGCAAATCCCCGGAATGTTGTCGATGGGCTGCTTTTGTGCTAATGCCTGCAGCAATTGGAGAATGGTATTTTCCCCTTCGCCTTTCACGATGATATCGATGGCTGAAGTGCTGTCTAGCGTTTCCTCCGGAAGCAGAGTGGCATGGCTGCCACCGAGAATGACAGTCAAATCAGGATTGTTTTTTTTGATATAGCCGGCAATTTTCAGCGCTGCCCCGATGGTGGGCGTCATGGCGGTTAGCCCGACGACATCGGTACCTTTGACGAGAGACAGCACTTCTTCTGGTCTAAGCCCGAGGACGTTGGTATCCACCACGGTTACCTGATGGCCGGCTTTTTCCAGGACAGCGGCAATCAAGACCAGGCCCATCGGCGGTTGGGCGTATTTACTGGATTGTGCCGGGTTTATTAGGACTACTTTCATATTACAAGTATAGCATTGATTCAGGCAGTTGCCTTATCGGAATGTGCTTTGAGGCGTAATCTGATGACGGCAAGAGCTACCGATAAACCATGAACCATCGGATTCTTGGTCGAACTTTGACGGTGGTACTGGCAGGAAATAGGGACTTCTTTTATTCTCAGGCCGGCTTTTCTGGCCTTGATGATTGTTTCGACACTGATGCTCATCCCTGCCTCGGTGGTCCAAATAGAACCGAGTGCTTTTTGGGAATAGGCACGGAAGCCGCTCTGCGCGTCCGAGACCTTGGCATGAGAGCCGACGTTGAAAAGAAAAGTAATTACCTGGATGCCGAATCTGCGGTAGGCTGGTATCTTAACTTCGTCATTGAGGAACCGGGAACCGATGACCATGTCGGCGTCTCCCTGTCTGATTGGAACTAAAAGCGCCGGAATTTGGTCGGGGTTATGCTGTCCGTCACCGTCGAGTGTCACCAGAATGCTAGCAGCGTTAGTACGCCCGGCTTCAAGACAGGATTTGATGGCTTCTCCATAACCTTTGTTCATGCCATGGCTGATAACCACGGCGCCAGCGGTCCTGGCTATCTCGACCGTATTGTCGGTCGAGCCGTCATCAATGACGATAACCTGGTCAACGTATTTAACTGTCTGTGATACCACATTGCCGATAAACCGCTCGGTATTGAAGCATGGAATGGCGGCGATAACTTTACCTTTGCTGGGCTGTTGAGAATCGGACAATTATTTTGTCTTCCCTTCAATACAATTCAACTTATGTAATCTACAACCATTTTCCACTATTTTCAGGCTCTAAGCAAGCCTTTGCCTGAAGGTATCGATAACGCCGAGCACGTAATCAGCTCTGAAAGGACTCTCCTTAGCAAAAAGAGCACCTCAAAAAGGGGTGCTCTTTTTGGTGACATCACCGTTGAATATTACCACGTGTGCCCTGCTCAGTAATAGGTAACCTTTTTGCAGAGCGCAAACCAACCTCTTGGGCTGTCTCCGAGGCAGCTTTAAACAAGCAACCTCCACACCGGTTTTCTCTTGATTAAAACATTATGTCATGGTGCTCTGTCTAACCAGTGTGTCTGTTAAAGATGCCTAGCCTCTGCGGCTAAAAGAGAAACAGACCGGTTAGGCTTTGCCGATGCGGAACATCTTGGTCTTGCAGACCGGGCAGACGCCCTGTACTGCGGGCCGGCCATTCTTCATGGTAATGTTGCGGGTATTGGTCATCTCTCTCTTGGTTCGGCACTTTACACAGTATGCTTGCATTTCTGCACCTCCTCTTTCATTTGAGAATAACGATAAACCATGCACGCCTGAAATGTCAATACCCTTTGAGCACGAATTTTGAAACTTTTAGCTATCCCGACGTAGAAATTGAACCCAGAGCCTGGCCGATAGCTTCGATAGTGGCCTGAATATCCGGCTCGGTATGGGCCAGCGAGACAAAAGCGGCCTCGAACTGTGAAGGCGGCCAGGAGATGCCGGCGTTAAGCAGGTGATGGAAGAACCGGGCAAATTGGGCGGTATCGGCCTGAGTGGCGATGGCGTAATCAGTCACCGGTTGTCCGGTAAAGAAAACGGTAAGAATGGAACCGACTCTCGATACCTGTACTGCCAGCGAAAGTTTCCTGGCTATTCGGGTAATGCCTTCTTCCAGCCGGGCTGACGTTACTTCCAACTGCTCATAAACGCCGGCCTGGCTTAGTATTTTGAGTGTCTCAATACCGGCAGTCATCGCTACGGGGTTGCCGGAGAGGGTGCCGGCCTGATAGACCGGACCTAACGGGGCGAGCATGGTCATGATATCTCTCTGCCCGCCGTAGGCACCGACGGGCAGGCCGCCGCCGATAATTTTGCCCAGGCAGGTAATGTCGGGAGTTACGTGAAAAAGAGACTGTGCTCCGCCGTAAGCCAGGCGGAATCCGGTAATTACTTCATCGAAGATAAGGAGTGCGCCCGACTCTTTAGTCAACCGCCGCAGGTGTTCGAGAAAGCCGGGCTGAGGCGGGACCACGCCCATGTTAGCGGCGACCGGCTCGATAATGACGGCGGCGATTTCTTTGCTGAATTGGGCGAAAAGCTGTTCCATTGCCTGAAAGTCATTATAAGGGGCCACCAGGGTATCGCGGGTGACCGAGGCGGTCACCCCGGGCGAACTGGGGATACCCAGCGAGGCTAATCCCGACCCGGCTCTCGCCAGTAAGCCATCGGAGTGGCCGTGATAGCCGCCGGCGAATTTCACTATTTTATCACGGTTGGTGAAAGCCCGTGCCAAGCGGAGGGCGCTCATCGTTGCTTCCGTGCCGGAATTAACGAAGCGGAGCATTTCAATCGAAGGCATGGCGGAGCAAATCATCCGGGCTAAAGTTGTTTCCAATTCGGTGGAGGCGCCGAAGCTGGTGCCCTGTTCGACGGCCTTCTTCAAAGCTTTCACTACCTGGGGGTGAGCGTGCCCCAGAATCAGCGGCCCCCACGAGCAGATATAGTCGATGAATTCATGGCCGTCCTCGTCATAGACGTGTGAGCCTTTGCCCCGGGTAACGAAAAAGGGAGTCCCGCCGACGGCTTTGAAAGCCCGTACCGGGCTATCGACGCCGCCGGGTAAATAGTGCTGGGCTTCCTCAAAGAGCTTTTCCGAACGTTCAAAATTACTCATGTTATTAACCTACGTCTCGGCCAGCCAGCGGGCCACTTCCTTGGCATGGTAAGTAAGAATAACATCCGCCCCCGCCCTCTTGATGGCAGTCAGGATTTCGAAGGTTACTCTCTTCTCATCGAGCCAGCCCGCCCGCCCGGCGGCTTTCACCATGGCATATTCGCCGCTGACATTATAGGCGGCCAGCGGATAATTAAAGGTATCGCGTGCCCGGCGTAACACGTCCAGGTAGGCTAAGGCCGGTTTGACCATGACCATATCGGCGCCCTCGGCAATATCCAGCTCTATCTCCCGCATGGCTTCCCGCACATTCGGCGGGTCCATCTGGTAGGAACGGCGGTCGCCGAACTGGGGTGTCGATTCAGCGGCTTCGCGGAAGGGGCCGTAAAAAGCCGAGGCGTACTTGGCGGCATAAGAGAGAACCGGGATATTCTTGAAATCGTTCTTATCCAGGGCTTCGCGGATAGCCTTCACCCGGCCATCCATCATGTCGGAAGGTGCCACCACGTCGGCGCCAGCTTCGACATGGGAGATGGCAGTCATGGCCAGCAGCGTCAGGGTCTGGTCGTTATCGACATCACCGTTCACCACCACCCCGCAGTGGCCGTGGCTGGTATATTCGCAGAGACAGACATCGGTAAGCACCAGTAAATCAGGATTTTCTTTCTTGATGGCGCGGACAGCCTGCTGGACAACTCCGTCCGGGTCATAGGCGCCCGAGGCAATCTCATCCTTTTTGTTCGGAATGCCGAAGATAATGACTGCCGGGATGCCCAGCTTGCCGATTTCTTCGATTTCACAGGGGAGTAAATCTGGGGAGTAGCGGAAGACGTCAGGCATGGAGGTTATTTCTTCTTTTATCCCTTTGCCTTCGACGACGAAGAGTGGGTAAATCAAATCACCCACTCCGATTTGAGTCTCGCGGACGAGAGAGCGCAGCGTCTCCGTCCGCCGCATGCGGCGTAAACGTATTTGTGGAAAAACAGCCATCAGACCTCGCCTCCTTTTTCCTGGAAGTATGTTTCCACGGCTTCGACCAGCCCGCGGATAGTGTGCGTTTTAGCTTCGATATCGACTCTTAAACCGGCTTCGATAGCGGTAGCCGCTGTTTTGGGGCCGATACAGGCTATCCTGGCCTGGTTAATGGCAGGCCATTCCGTCCCCATGATATTCAGCAGGTTGGTCACGGTGGAAGAGCTGGCAAAAGTAACGACGTCGATTTCTCCATTGAGGAGCATTTGCCGGCCTTTGGTATTGGCTTTAGCGGCGCGGGTGCGGTAAGCAACGACTTCATGGGTTTCGCCGCCGAGGCGGTTAATCCCATCCGCCAGTTCCTGGCTGGCGATGTCAGCCCGGGGCAACAGGACTTTGTGTCCGCTAATATCATAACGACCGAACCCGGCCAGGAAACCCTGGCTGGTGTAAGTCTCCGGGATATAGTCCGGACTGAGTCCGTATTCGTTAAGAGCTTTGGCCGTGGCCGAGCCGATAACGCCAATTTTGATACGGCGAAATGATTTACTATCGAGGCCGAGGGCGTGAACTCTCTGGAAAAATGTCTCGACACCGTTGACGCTGGTAAAGATTACCCAGTGGTACTTCTTCAAATTCAGTATAGCCTGGTCGAGCTTTTTCCAGCTTGCCGGCGGGCTGATTTTTATCACCGGCATTTCGATGGGTAAGGCGCCGCGCTCGCTGAGCTGCTGGCTCAGTTCGCTGGCCTGCTCTCTAGCCCGTGTCACCAGAATGCGTTTGCCAGCAAGAGGTGACTGCTCGAACCAGTTTAGTTTCGAGCGTAGCCGGACTACTTCACCGACGACGATTACCGCGGGCGGTGCGATGTTTTGCTCTTTAGCTTTGGCTACAATATCAGCCAGGGTGCCGGTTATCGTCCGTTGCTGCCGGGTGGTGCCCTGATGGATGACGGCCACCGGCGTGGTCTCCGTCCGGCCGTTCTTGATTAACTGGGACACGATTTGGGCCAGATTATTGACCCCCATCAGGCAGACCAGCGTATCCGCTCCGTTGGCTACCTTGTCCCAGGCGATGCTCGATTTTTTTTTGCCGGCGTCTTCATGGCCGGTAACCACCGCAAAAGAAGATGCCACGCGGCGGTGTGTTACCGGGATGCCCGCATAGGCCGGTACGGCCACGGCGGATGAAACACCGGAGACTATCTCAAAAGAGATATTGTTTTCGGTCAGTGTTTCGGCTTCCTCGCCGCCCCGCCCCAAGACGAAAGGGTCGCCTCCCTTCAATCTGACCACAGTCTTGCCTTCCTGTGCTTTTTTAACCAGTAATTTGTTTATTTCTTTCTGTTCGAGGGAATGGTAGCGGCCGGACTTACCGACGTATATTTTTTCGGCATCAGGGCGGGCTGATTTGAGCAGACTATCATCAATAAGCCGGTCGTAAACGATAACATCGGCCCGTTTGAGACAGTCTAGTCCTTTAACCGTAATTAACCCCGGGTCGCCCGGCCCGGCACCAACAAGATATACTTTACCTTTTGTCATTCGTTTCTCATTATTTAATAAACTGGGCTGCACCTTGGCGTAGTATCTTTTCGGCTAATTTCTGGCCGACTTCCTCGGGGATAATTCCTTCTTCGGTATCGCGCAGGACCTTACTGCCGTCAGGTGCGGCGACGACGCCTTGAAGTCTTACCATATTTCCGGACATCGTCCCCAGCGTGGCGATGGGAGTGTGACAGCCGCCGCCTAGAACACGTAAGAAGGAGCGCTCGGCGCGGATACTCTGCCAGGTCGGCCAGTGGTTAATGGAAGAAACCAGAGCCGCTACTTCCTTATCGTCCTCTCTGATTTCAATGGCCAGGGCGCCCTGCCCGACGGCAGGTAAGAACGACTCAAAGGGAAGGTATTCGGTTATCAGATTTTCCGAACCGAGGCGGAGTAAGCCGGCAGCGGCCAGTATCACTCCGCTCAATCCTTCCAAGCCCACTTTTTGTAAACGGGTCTCGACATTACCCCGTACCGGCTGCGTTCGCAGGTCGGGACGGATGGCCAGCAACTGGGCGGCCCGCCGTTGACTACCGGTGCCGATTATCGAGCCAGCGGGCAGTGCAGCAAGTTTACCACCGTTGGATACGAGAACATCCCGCGCATCGGCTCTTTCCGTAACAGCCGCCAGAGATAGTCCGTCGGGGAGCTCTGTGGGCATGTCCTTGAGGCTGTGTACAGCGAGGTCAGCCCTGCCTTCAAGGAGGGCTTCTTCTATTTCCTTGACGAAAATTCCTTCGCCCATCTCGGTAGTCGGTTGCTTCTTGTCACGGTCGCCTTTGGTGAGCACCGTGGTCAACTCGAATGTAAAGCCGGGATAGGCTTTAGCCAGTTCGGCCAGTACTAATCTGGTTTGAATCAGCGCCAGCCGGCTGCCCCGCGACCCGACAGTAAACTTCTGCTTCATTATTTATCTTTTTTGGTTAGCCCGAAAAGTTCGTTAATCAACTTGATGTAGGCATCCCTGTCTTCGTGCTGGCGCAGGTGCTCGATTGGCTGGTGGAGAATTTTCTGTATCATCGACCGGGTCATGGTCTCCAGGTTGGCCCGTTCTTCATCGGAGAGGTCGGGCAACTTCTTGAGAGTCCGTTTAAGTTCTGCCTTGCGGATACTATCCATTTTGTTGACCAGTGCCGTAATGGTCGGCCTGGTCTCGAGCTCCTGCCACCAGGTGGTGAAGCGGGCGACCTCGCTGTCGATAATTGCCTGTGCCTGCTGCATTGAACCTTCTCTCTGGTGGCGGTTCGTTTCGGCAATCTTGGTAAAATCAGCCATATCATAGAGAAAGACGTTACTGATTTGTTTGACGGCCGGGTCAATATCCCTCGGAACAGCGATATCGATAATTACCAGAGGACGTTTCGGACGGGCTTGCATGGCCTGCTCGACCTTCGGGTATCTCAGGACGTAATGCGGCGCCGAGGTGCAGCTAACGACGATATCAGCGATGTTCAGTCCCTGGTCGAGGTCATCCATGGAGATAAGCTGGCCGTTGAGCATAGTTGCTATTGCCCGGGCTTTTTCCTGATTACGGGCGGCGATGGATACTTCGTTCGCTCCCTGGTCGCGGGCCGATTTGGCTACTAGCCGACCGGCTTCACCGGCGCCAATGATTAGAATACGGGCTTTTTCAAGGTCACCGATGACTTGTGCCGCCAGGTCGACGGCTACCGAACTGACTGAAAGGGCGCTGCGGCTGATACCGGTCTCCTGGCGGACGCGTCTCCCGACGCCGACAGCCTGTTGAAAGAGGCTACGCAGGGGTAATCCGACCGGCCCGGCTTTGTTGGCCTCTTCGAGGGCACGGCTGATTTGCCCCAGGACCTCGAATTCACCGATGAGCACAGAGTCCAGTCCGCAGGTGACCCGGAACAAATGCTCAATGACCTCTTCATTATGGTAGAGATAAACGTGCGGCAATAGGTCGGCGGCCGAAAGCCCGCTGCGGTCTTTCAGAAAACTGACTCCGGTCAGCTCGCCGCACCGGTCCCGGTCAGCCACGGTATAGACTTCTAACCGGTTGCAGGTGGCGACGACGATGCCCCCCGTAACATAGTCGTTAAGGGCTCGTAAGGCGTCTTCGAGAGGGGTGATGCCTTTCGCCAGCGCATCCCGAATAGTAGCGGTGGTCCGGCTGTAATTGATACCAGTCAGGTAGAGTTCCATGCTTTGTCTTACCTCATAACTCTCAACTTAATAGTCGCTTTAGCAGAGTAGCTTTGGCCTCCTCAATTTGTCCGGCCTGCACGAGCGTAATGAGCCGGTTCAGGTCGAGGGCTTCCTGCCACTTGTCGCTGGAGGGAGTAATGCCACGTTGCTTAAGCTCGTTCCGTACCTCGCCGACCAAGGCTACCAGAGAAATATACTCCGTGCCGAAAGTTTGTTCAAGTTGAGTCCGGATTTTGCGGCTGAGGGCCGGGCTATCCCCGGCGGTCGAAACGGCAATGGTGAGGTCGCCACGGCGCAGATAAGAAGGAGCGATGAAGTCTGATTGCTCCGCATTATCGACGACATTGACCGGAATGCCCCGCCGCCGGGCTTCTTCGGCTACTTTCCGGTTCGTGTCCGGCTCGTCAGTAGCAGCGATGACCAGCACCGCACCTTCCAGGTCGGCGGGCACGTAGGTTTTTCGCAGTATGTGAATAGTATTTTTTTCGGCCAGTTGCTCTAACTCCGGACAGAGGGCCGGGCTGATGACGGTCACACTGGCACTGGCATCCAGCAGGGATTTCACCTTGCGCCAGGCGACCTTACCGCCACCCGCTACGGCACATTTTCGCCCCGTCAGATTCATAAAGACCGGATAGTATAACCGTTCTTGTTTCATACCTGATATTTTACTCTTGTTTTCTTAAATTCTTTAGTGCTGTATAACAGCCTGTAGTCGGAGATACCGGTTTCGTGAGACACTCCGGCGGCTATTTCCTGGCATACGTCCCGCGAGTGGCCGTGAATCATAGCCAGGAGATGGTAAGGCCAGAGCGAGTTGGTCTTTCTTTCGTAGCAGTGACTGACCTCTCTTAGCGAAGCCAGTTTCTGTCCGGCGATATCGATTGTCTCCGGGGATGTCTTCCAGGCGGATAAAGCGTTAGCCGTAAAACCGGCATGGTTATGGTTGATGCAGGCGCTGAAACGCCGAATGACGCCCCGTTGCTGTAGCGACCGGCAACCGGCCAGGAATTGCTCCACATCCATGTCGACTCTTTCGGCCATCGCCCGGAAGGGCGTATCGACTAACGGCAGGTCTTGCTGCACTTCATTGATGATGAGGCAATCGGTAGCCGAGAGTTCAACTTTTCTGGAAAGAGCATGACCTGGCTGGGTTACGGAGGTATTGTGTCCGTTATCGCCCATATCGAAATAAGCCCCTATCTTGAACAGTCTTACTGCGGGTAACGAAAAGGCGGCTTCGGCACCGGTGGCGCTGCTTAACTTCGCCACTTCGGTCTCGACATCGGCTTCCGGCGGTAAGGCTAAAGTAAACCAGACGTTGTAATTATGGCCCCTTTCGTAGCCGTGGCTGACGCCGGTATGACGGGCAATTACCGCTTCGGCCTTGTTTAGCCTGGACTCTGTTATTTTCATGACTACCAGAGTACTGCGATAGCCCAGGCTTCTCGCGTCCATCACCGGGCCGACCAGCCGGATAATTTCCCGGTTTTTCAATCCCACGATGCGCCGCATGACCTCGCCGGCATCGGTACCCAACTTTTGTCCCAGCGCGGCATAGGGTGTATCCGTCAGGGGGAACTCCGTTTGCATCAGGTTAAGCAGTTTGCGGTCGATTGTGTCCAGTGGTAATACGTTGGTGCTCATGATATGGCCTTTCGTTGCAGGGTCGGTTGATAAATACAGTACGGCTCGGCGGCAAGGTAGTCCCCGGTAGCCTCGTAAGCGCGGGCACGGCAGCCGCCGCAAATCCTTTTATATTCACAGACACCACACTTCCCCTTGATATTAGACAGGTCGCGCAGGTGGTTGAATAGCGGCGCCTCCGCCCAAATCTGGCCGAAGGTCTGTTTTCTGACGTCGCCGGCTTCCACATCGAGGTAGCCGCACCCTTTGACTTTGCCCTGGTGTGAGATAAAACAGAAGCCGGTGCCGGCCAGGCAACCGCGGGTAATGGCATTCCCCGGGTGGCCGTGCTGGGTAGAAGATGACGGTCCGGGTGGAGCGGTTGGACTTTGTCTCTCTTTTTGTTTGACGATACGCATATAATGCGGGGCATCGGTAGGTTTAAAGAACATCTTATCGCCTAACTCGGCCTGCTTATCGTATATCCATTCCAGGGTCTTTTCATATTCCTCCGGCGAGAGCTCGACGGCTTCCAGGCTTTTGCCGCGGCCGGTGGGTACCAGCAAGAACGGATGGAAAGCAACGGCACCTACTTTGAGAGCTAAAGCTAGAAGCTGGTCTAAATAGGCGACGTTGAGTTTGGTGATGGTGCTGTTAATCTGGACTTCGATGCCGGCCCGGCGCACGTGGGCAATACCGTTAAGTGCCGCTTCATAAGCTCCCGCCTTGCCGCGGAAATTGTCCTGCCGCTCGGCCGTGGGAAAGTCCAGGCTGACGGCAATGCGGGATAAGGGTACCGCCGCCATTTCCGTAGCCATCTTCTCGGTGATAATCGTGCCGTTGGTGCCCATGACCACTTTGAAGCCTCCGGCCACAGCATATCGGGCAATGTGAAAAACGTCCGGCCGCATTAATGGCTCGCCGCCGGTCAGGATAAGGATGGGTTTACCGACTTCTGCTATCCGGTCGATGAGCCGAAAGCACTCATCGGTGGATAGCTCATTCCGGTACTGGCTGTTATCGGCCGAGGCGCGGCAGTGGGCGCAAAATAGATTGCAGCTTCTGGTTATCTCCCAGGCGACCAGTTGCAGCCTCGGTATAATAATATCGGCTTGTTTCTGATTATTGCTTACATCTTCCATTATCTGGCTAACCCGATTTCTTCATCGCTGAGATAACAGGCCGGGTCTTCCGCCCAAACGTCGCCGTAGGTGGCTTCGGCGCGCACCCGCAGGTTGCCGTTACAGAGGTTGAGGTACTGGCAGCGGGCGCAGCGACCTTTAAGTATCTTTTTGCGGTCGCGCAGTCCCTGAAGCAGTGGCTCGGAAGTGTCCGTCCATATTTCCGAGAATTTGCGCTTGAGAACGTTACCAAGCGAATAATGCCACCAGAACTGGTCGGGATGTACGTTACCCCGGTCATCCACGGCGCCAATCCTGATACCCGAATTGTTACCGCCGTTGATTCTGATTAAGTCGAGGATTTTGCCGGCACGCCGCGGGTCTTCCCGGAGTGCCTTGAGATAAAGATAAATACCGTCGGTGTGGTTGCTGACGGTAAGAATCTCTTTATGTAAACCACGCCGGTACATGTCCACCGTCTGCTGGCAAATCGAATCGACGACCGACCGGGTCAGGGCATGGTCGAGGTCTTCTTTTTTCAAGCTATCGCCCCGGCCGGAATAAGCCAGGTGGTAGAAGCAGATACGGTCGATGCCCTCATCTTCGGTCAGTTTCAGGATGGCGGGAATATCCTGATAGTTGAAGCGGGTGATGGTCAAGCGTAACGATACCCTCAGTCCGAGGGCCAGGCAATTTCTGATACCGCTAAGGGCGGCGTCATAAGCACCGCTTTGACCGCGAAAACGGTCGTTGTTCACACCGATGCCGTCGAGGCTGATGCCGACTTCAGCAAACCCGATTTCCTCTATCTTTTTGGCTACTTCTTTCGTAATCAGCGTGCCGTTGGTCGAGAGGGCGACTCTCAGTCCCTGCGCTTTGGCATAACCGGCCAGCTCGAATAAGTCCGGCCGGAGCAAGGGTTCGCCGCCCGAAAAGAGAATTACCGGCACACTGAATTCAGCTAAATCGGAAATAAACTTCTTCCCGGCAATCGTGTCCATTTCGCCCTCTTGCGGCTGGTGGCGGGCGCTGGCATAGCAGTGAAGACAACTGAGGTTACAGGCCCGGGTGCAGTTCCAGACGACGACCGGCCGGGGTACGTCCTTTTTCTCATAACGCAGGTGGTCGCCGGGGCCGACGGCGTCACAGAGCAGGCGTGTGATGGATATCACGGGATGGTCCTCCTTTGGTATTTTTCCGGTGTGCGCCCTTGTGTTGTTGATGCGCCGCTACCAAAGAGACCAGAGCTTCATCCATGGCGTGGTCGATCGATGGAATGGCTTCGACAACTCGGAAATTAAGTCCTTCGCGCTTTTTCATCAAATGGGTGGTCACACTCATAATAAGGTCGCGGTGCTGAATAAAAGCCTGCACCGATTCGGTCAGCGGGAAGCCCAATTCAGCCAGCGTTTCGCCAAAACTGAACCCGACCTCGCGGACTTCCTTGATGGTATCTTCCTGGCGGGTTGGCTCGGCGACCGATTTGGCGATGAGGCGGAGCAGGTGCCGGCCCAGAGAAGCCAGGGACTCCTGCGATGGCTCGTCGAGTTTACTGTACCAGGCGGTGCCGCGGAGATGTGCGGTAATCGCTTCACGGTGCATGGCCGTACTTTCTTCCAGCTTGGTCACCAGGTCCTTGATGCCCAGCATCTTCTGGGGCGAACTCATCAGCTTATTCAGTTCCGCCCGGGCGTACCGCCGGTGGCCGCCCGGTGTGATGAAAGCCTTAATTTTGCCTTCGTCCGTCCACTGCCGGAGAGCGGCTTCACTGACGCCCAGAATACGGCTGGCTTCGCTGATACTGATGGTGGGTTCCTTGACCAAAATCACACTCCTGATAAATCTAGAACAAGCTAGGGAAATCTATAAAATTCTACAAAAATCTATAAAATCGTAGCAGATGGGTGGTATTAAAGTCAAGGCGATAAATACTTAAAAGGGATACCTGTCTTTCAATAAAAAATGCCCTGTTTGAAGGGAAGGACACCGACGCCATATTTGGGAAGAAGGAGAAGGTCAATAGGATAGGATGTGATACACGAGTGCATTTTACTGGGGAAGGCTAAATTTACGAAAAACTCCAAATACAGCACCCAGCATTCCGCAGAGTACGTGTATAATCTTGGTTTAGTCATAAATTTATCAATTTTATTTGGGGTATTTAATTCACATTGGGATTAGCATTATACTACGATAGGAGTTTGGATTATATGATTTGTGGCATTGCTTTCGACCTTGAGGGAACAATAATTGACATTGAATGGGCTCATTGGGAAGGCCATCTTACAGCCGTTAAAGAAGCAGGGTTATGTTTGACACTTCAGCAGGCAGTCAAGGATATACCCCATTTCGTCGGTGGCCCTGATGAGCTGATCGCCAAAGAGCTGGCTGAACGCTGTGATAGTAATATAACGCCAGAGGATCTATTGGCGAGAAGTAACTATGTTTTCAAAGAATTACTCTACTCCATAAAGGAGATCCAACCTCGTCAAGGTTATTTAGAACTGCTTAAAAACGCAATTAAAATAAAACTACCAATTGCGGTTGGTTCTTTAACTGATCAGGTTTTAGCGACCTATTTAATTCATAAGAGTAAACTAGATATCTATTTTCATAATAATAACACCGTTCTCAAGGAAGATGTCGTAAATCTGAAGCCATCTCCAGATGTATACAATCGAACTGCAGAAAAAATGGGCATTTCTCCATCAGAGCAACTGGTATTTGAAGATTCTTTTAATGGTGTTAAGGCAGCAATAAGAGCCGGGAGCAAAGTAGTTGCTGTACCAATAATAAAGACTATCGCGTTTAGGCATAAATTAATTCGAGCGGGAGCTTCAGCTATCTTCTATGATTGGAATGGAATCAACATTTTCAACCTTTTGAGAAGTCTCAACGAAATTGAAAAACGGAGGAAATAAATGACGAAAATGGATGAAGTTACTCTGATCATGGAAGAATATAAACGACTAAGTGACGAGATTGGCAGAACACTCATAAATCGAATCACAATTATAGGCTTGGGATTAGCAGCACAGGGAGCTATACTTGGGCTTACGTCAAATGAATTGAGACCAATATCAGTTGGTTTTATAGTGCCGTGTGTCGCCTTTTTAACCATTTTTCTGTGGGCTTCCGAAGTACGTAGAGGCAGACGAGCAAGCTGGTATCTTTGGGGACTCGAGCGTCGAATTAATGAGAAAATGGGAGAATACGTATTACGTTGGGAAGAGGAGATTAGACCCTACGCTAGTTCAATTGAATCACAGCTAGGAACTAAAAATCAGTCACGTGATAAAAAACCGAAGAAATTGATGAGTTTATTTCGCGAACACTACTACGTTATATTGGGATTCTTCTCGATTATTGCGAGCGGAAGTGCCTATTTTGGGACAAGTACCCTGCCGTTAAATTGGGCGAGGATTGTTTGGTCAATAGTGGTATTCGCTGCAATATTTATGCCTTCGTTTTTTCAGATAAGGTCATTGGAAATGTATGATTATGAAGAGGACGGCTCGGTATGGCCGGCTTCTAAACGTTCTAAAATAGAAGGGAAACCTTAAGACTTGCTGAATTATCAAATTTACTGAAGTAGATGATATTATTCGCATCTATGAGACAAAAACTGGTAGCGGTTGGATTCGCACTATTAATGAAAACTGGTGAGGAATGTATGAAGAAGATGAACCGGCTCGGCTTGACCTCTGTCACGCTCTCAGTTATCGGCGTATTAGGTTATCTCGCCACCCTTTTTAACTTGACTAGGTCCGGCGGCCATTATAATCCATCCTTAATGTCGCCGGCGATGGTTGCCATCTTTTGTGCTATAGGAGCCGTCGCAACAGGTGCGCTGGGACTGAGACCACTAAGAGTGCTAAATCTAATCGGTCTGATTATTGGAGTCTTGCTGCTCATGATTCCTTTTAGCTTCGTAATCATAGTGATGATTTTCGGGCTGTGAAAACCTGTGTGATAGGCCATAAGCCGACCAGTAAAGCCGCAGGATAATGTGGGGCAGGCGGTTGGGCCGGACTACCTGTTACAGGCTGACCACATCGTTATGGAGGAGAAGGTCGAGGATTTCGGTCATCGTGGCTATTTTGCCGACGGCGACCTTATCTTCAAGCTCGAGGTCGACCAGACATGATTTCCCGGCTAAGATTTTGACTCCCTTTTGTTCCAGGTTTCGTAATGACGGTAAGAGCGGAGAGCCGGTGACCACCAGGTTCACCGCCGTATTCCAGAGAGCGATGGCGACGGGTCTATCTTCGCGGTTCGCCAGAGCCTCGAGCAGGTTGGCCAGTATCTCGAGGCCGAGGTCATCATTGCTGCCGCACCCTTCCGCCGAAAGTAATATTACCTTACCTTTAACTTCACTCATATGTTTCTCTTCCTTATCCAGGTTCTAGTGCCATTCCCACTCGATAAAAGGCTCTTTGATATCGACCATGGCATTGACGATAAGCTCGACCAGGCCGCCGTAGAGGATACCCGATTTCTCCCAGACGCCGTAATAGTCGAACAGGTCTCTGAGCTGGCCCTTACAGTTAGAACACGGGGCGCAAACATATTTCTTTATCGAAGGGTCGGGTACGTCCTGGAAGGCCTCCAGAATCTGCTTCAGCTTCATCCGGCCGGAGACGCTCGACCGCCAGTCCGGGAAGTTCATCGATTGCATAATGGCAAACCCGCTACCGCCGCCGCAGCAGTAGTTATTAACGCCATGCGGCTCCATTTCGCGGAACTGCGGGCATATTTTCCGGATGATACGGCGCTGGGGTTCGACGATGCCCATCAGCCTCACCATATTACACGGGTCGTGTAATGTCACCGGAAAATCATTTTTCCCGGGGTCGAATTTGATTTTGCCGCTGCTCACTATCTCATCGAGCAGGGGCAGGCAGCTTTCCCGCGGGAACCGGGTGTCTTCCGTCATAATCCGGTCGGCAATGACCGTCAGGGCTTTATGGGAATGGCCGCATTCCCCCATGACAATTTTCTTTACCCCTAACTCTTTGGCAACGGCGACCTGTTTCATGACGATGCGGGCAAACTGGACGTCGTCATACCAGACGCCGTAGTTGGTGCCTTCATAGCCACCAAGCTCGGTGGAGAGCGTCCAGTCGATGCCGGCGGCGTCGAAAATGATGGTAAAAGCCTCCGGATTTTCCAGCCAGGCCATGTATTCGCCGGTATTATGGATGAGCAGAATATCAGCGCCTTTTTTGTCAACGGGAATCTTTATCTTTTTGCCCGTTTTCTCCTCGATATCCTCTTCCATGAACTGGATGATGCCTTTGAAGGCTTTGGGGGTCAGTCCGGTACTGGCGCCTACTTTCAGTTGCTGCACTGAACCCGACTTATGGAGTTCCTTGGCGGCGATGCCCATTTCCTGACTGAACAGCTTTCTCAATTCGTGGGTTATCAGCCCGTTGTCGACACCGCGAGCACAAGCCTGAGTGCAGCGGCGGCAGATGGTGCACCGGTAAGAAGCTTCCGCCAGCCGGGCAATAGTTGCCCAGTTGAGCTCAACGTCGTTACCTCTGAGTTCGGGAAGAATTTTCCCGCCCTTTTTTATGTATTTATTGATGATGCGCCGTAATACCTCGGAACGGTAGCTCGGGCGGTAAATTTCCTGCTTCCCGCTGGCCACATATATCGGGCAGTAGTCGCTACAGAGCTGGCACTTGGCACAGTATTCAAGAGAAAGGACGAGCGGCTGAAGAAAGGTCCAGTTATCCTTTTTGGAGAGTAGTTTTTTCAGGCCGCTGAGAAAGCTTTGCACCAGTCTGTCTTCTTCCTCCTGGCTCTGCGGTTTGGGTAAGCTCAGTGCCGAAATACCATCGAGGGAGCATTCGTATCGCTGCTGCTGGTCTTCGGTGAGCGGTTTGACCGGCGGTTTGTTATCCGGCTTATCGTAGGGAGGTGGAAGCGGTACCAGTTCCACCGCGGTGATATCGATAAGGGGTTCATTGGGATTTAAGCTGATGTCTTTAGGTCTGATGTCTTTCATTTCTTCTGTCCTGCTTCGGGTGTTTCTTCGGGCATCTTACTGGCGACCTCGCTCCACTTCTGGCCCGATTGGATGTGAGGTGCTGCCCAGGTGACCGGTTTATCCAGTAGTTTATCGACTTGCTTTTCAATATCGCTGCCCTTCAGGTTAGGTCTGTCTCCCCAGAGCACGCTGAAAAAGGAGAAAAATTTGGTAATGTAATGCGTCGAGCGGCTGAACGGCAGGTAAATTAGAAACAGTGAAAAAAGCATGACATGCGTGTAAGTTGCCGCCTCGACAGTTGAGTATTTAAGGGTGATGAGACTTTTCCAGAACTCGCGGTAGGTCGAGAAACCGGGGTCGAAGAACCAGGCAACGAGGCCGCTGAGGAAAACGATGAGGAAAAATGTATAGTTGAAGTAGTTTACGGGCGCGGCATACTTTCTTAATTCTTTATTAGCCAGCCTTTCTATCAGCAGGCCGATACTGCCGAAGGAACCGGTGATGAAACTGGCGACAGCCACCACTATGGTCAAATAATAGAAGGCTAGTCCCAGGGTGTTAGCCGAGCCGGCGCTTACCGGAATGCCAGCCAGCAGGACTACGGCACCGAAAAAGGCCAGGATATGGAAGAGCACGATGAGATAAAATCCCACATGCCACGGGTAGAGGGTGACCCAGTAGGCCCTTTTCTTCCAGAAGTATTCGTTGAACAGGAAGTACTTCTTCAGCAGGTAGGCGGCACTTCGCCAGGTATTTTTCCGGGGGATATGGTTCCACCATTCTACTTCTTCGAAATAAGACCCGCCGTACTTGTACCCCTTCTCGTGGGGAACAGGATATAATTCCCATCTCAGGTGAAGTGGCATCCGGGCGATTTTAGCCACTTTGACCGAGTAAGCTATAATTATGAATAAATAAGATATGTAAACTGCAAGTTGCAGCAACGAAATTCCCACATGAACTCCTTTTGTGAGTGTAACCGAGGAATAGATATACCGCCGGGAGGTCTAGAGACAACCGGTAGGTTTGGGTAACCCGGCTATCTTACAGGCACCCTTGGCTGGCCCGCTCGGGAACATATCGTAAATTTGTTTCAGACTGAACCCGGTATCTTTGGTTAGTTTGCGGATGGGTGGGGCAATACCAAACTCAATATAATAATTCCGCAGATAATTCACTACTTTCCAGGCGTCTTCATTCATCGAAGCGCCTTCAGTTTTGGCTAAATCTTCGGCGATAGCATTATTCCACTTTTCTGGTTCCTGGATAAACCCATCTTCATCAATTTCAATTTCGACTCCGCCGAGCGCGATTTTCGACATTCTGTATTGTCCTCCTAAATGCTTATTTGTTGCCTGCTGAAAGCTTGCCGATAGGGCTTTTCGATGTTAGTGCGACAAACCTTTCTGCCCATTGCGGCATGCTCAGAGCATGCAGATGGGTGTAACTCGCCATAACATTATTATACATAATACCGTCGCATTGTGCATCTTTGCCCTGGCTGTCATGCACACGGTAGGCAAATTCGAGGCCATCCGTAGCCACGAGCCGGGAATAGTGGAACTGGTGGCCACGTATTTCCGTACCAACGGAAAAGAACGGGTTGTCCGCAATGACTTTGGCTTTTACGTAGCCGTGTCCTTGCGGCCGCAAGCACATTTCCACTTCGCCGGGCAGGACGCCGACCATCTCATGGCGGGCTCCATGCCAGCGAATGGCCCGCGAAAGGTACATCAGCCCGGCACATTCGGCATATACGGGCAGACCGTCCGAAATTAACTGAGCTAAATTCTGACGAAGAGCCCGGTTAGCTTCCAATTCAGTCAGGGCCAGCTCGGGGAAGCCGCCGCCGATATAAAGTCCGTCGATTGCAGGCAGTTTTTGGTCATGGAGTGAGTCAATAAAGACTAGTTCGGCACCAGCCTGGACTAAAGCCTCCAGATTTTCCGGGTAGTAGAAGTTGAATACCCTGTCCAGTATTACGCCAATTCTGGTGATAGTCGGTTTAGCGGCGGGTAGGCCGGTATCGGATGTCGGGTGGGCAGGACTCCGGCGGGCAATGGTAAGAATACCATCTAAATCCAGATGGGCCTCGACCATCTCCCGGGTATGCTCAACAATCGCAGCCGCTTGTTCGGCTTCGATGTAGGGTATCAGGCCGAGGTGCCGCTCGGTGATTTTAAGCTTAGCGTCCCGCGGCAGACTACCGAAGACGGGTATCCCGCAGTATTGTTGTATGGCGGCCTTGAGCTTACTTTCGTGCCGGTTACCCGAAACGTTATTCAGTATTACGCCGCTGATGTTAGTGTCCGGCTCGAAGTGCTGGTAGCCGGAAATTAGGGCAGCTACACTGCGTGTCATCCGTGCCGTATTGACGATGAGGATAACCGGGGCTTCCAGCCGCCGGGCCAGTTGGGCGGTGCTTTCCTTCCCGCTCAGGTCAGGGCTGTCATAGAGACCCATTGCTCCCTCGATGAGGGCAAGGTCGCATCCCCGGCTGGCCTGCTGGAAAGAGAGGAGCAGTTTGTCTTCGGGAATGAGAAAGAGGTCGAGGTTACGACATGCCCGCTTGGCGGCGGCAGTCAACCAGGAAGGGTCAATGTAATCCGGTCCTTTCTTGAACGGTTGTACCGCCAGTCCCTGCCGGGCGAAAGCAGCACACAACCCGAGGCTAACGGTGGTCTTCCCGGACTGGCCTTGAGGCGCCGAAATGACAAAACGAGCTGGCCACCCTCCGCCATTAGCCCCGGGTCGATTTTCTCGCATCGGCTGCTATTTACCTTTGAGTTTGATGTAAACTGTGTCCAGGTACAGGTACTCTATCTTGTCCGCTTTGGCCAGGGTGTGTATCGCATTGTCCACCATGTGCTTTTCCATATTAAGCGTTTTAGCGACACCCCGTGCCTTTACCTTGTCCACCGTGCCGAGGTAATGCAGGACTTTCTGCTCGATTTCTTCACTTGTTGGGTCAGCCACTCTCATTTCCTCCTTTTATTCACCACCTGAACTGAGTTGTTGTTCTAAAAGTCGTGATGGCTTCGTTAAAGTCATCGATATGCTCGGTGGTGAAAGGTATGCCGGTCAGGCGGAAGAATGTTTCCCAGCCAACGCGGGCAATCCACTCACCCATGCGCTCACCGGGCCGGGCATGAGCCGCATAGACCTCGATGATGTTCTTGACCGCCGCCACCGTTTCCGGCCATCGGGGTGGATTATTGGGTAAGAACGGAATCGCCAGTTTGGACATCATAGGAGCGCTGCGGGCATTGGAAACCTTACCGCCGACAAAGATGGCGACGCCATCCCCGTCTTTATCCGCTATCGGCATCGCCGGGCAGACGGTGTAGCAGTTACCGCAGTACATGCATTTTTCGGGATTAACTGTAACGCTATTGTTTTCGGGGTTGCGTCGGATAGCCCCCGTGGGGCAGCAAGACATAGTGGTCGGGATTTCGCAGACGGCCGGAACGCGGCTGTCATCAACCTTGGGCAGCGCCCGGTGCACACCTACGATAGCCACATCCGAACAATGGACGGCACCACACATGTTTAAACAACAGGCCAGCGAAACCCTCAGTTTGGCAGGTAGTTTCATTGAAGTGAAATACGGGTAGAGCTCATCCATGAGGGCCTTAACTACACCGGAAGCATCAGTGGCCGGTGTATGGCAGTGTACCCAGCCCTGGGTATGGATGATATTGCTGATGCTATTGGCGACGCCACCAATCGGAAAGCCCAGCTTTTGCTTGATTTCTTGTTTGAGCGGTGCGATTTGCTTTTTGTCGGTCACCATGAACTCGATGTTATGACGACTGGTGAACCTGAGATGACCGTCGCAGAATTTATCGGCGACATCGCAGATATCTCGTACCGTATCGATACTGAGTAGCCGGGGCGAACCCACTCTTACCGTGTAGACCGTATCGCCACCTTCGGCGACGTGACTGAAAACGCCCGGCTCGAGGATTTCATGGTATTTCCATTTGCCGTAGTTCTTTTTGATGACATCGGGTAACATTAACCGATAATCGGGGGGTCCTAAATCAGTTGCCATTTCTTTCTCTCTTTCTCCTTCGTACCTGTATTACTTCATGCCGGTTTTCCAGTTTACGTAGGCATTGGCCCGTGGTTCGCGTACCATTTGCGGTACTGCCGGTAAACCGACGGCCTCGAGGAAAGCCCTCATACCCAGTCTCTGGATAAGCTCGGAGACTCTTTCTCTCGTTCGAGCGTTTTCATCCCACCAGTCCCATATCTTGGGGAGTAGTTCTTTAAGATAAGTGTAAGGCGGTTCCATTTTGACAAAGGGAACAATAACCCAGCCAAAACGGGCTCCTTGCTGTACCGGGGCCTTGCCGCCGATAAGAAGGGTCGCTCCTTTGTCCAGACCGGGTCTGATTGCTTTCGGCATATAATGCAGGCAGTGCATACAGCGGACGCAGTCTTCGGCGATAACGGTTAGTTTTTTGGCCGCTGCATCATAGACTAGAGCCTGCGTCGGGCACTTGCGGACGACAGTATTCTCGATATCCATGCCTTTGCTGGCATACTCTTTGACCGCCGCCTGGTCGATTCGTAGCGTGTCCTTCCATGTCCCGATGATGGACAGGTCCGACCGGGCGATGGAAGCAACGCAGTCAGTAGGGCAGCCGGCAATCTTAATTTTGAATTTATAAGGCCACATCGGCCGGTGTAGCTGGTCCTGGTAGGTATGGGTGATGTCATTGCAGAGGTCCATAGTGTCGATGCAGGCCCATTCGCACCGTGCCTGGCCAACGCAGCAACTGGGCGTCCGGAGGTCGGAAGATGACCCGCCGGTATCGAACCCCGCTTCGTCAGTCAGGGCATCGAAGCAGTCCTGAAGCACCGGAGTCCTTGCTCCCAGCAGGATAATATCTCCTGTAGAGCCGTGCATGTTGGTCAATCCACTGCCATACTTGTCCCAGACGTCACAGATTTTTCGGAGTGATTTGGTGGTGTAGAACCAGCCACTGGGATGATTGACACGGAAGGTATGAAAATCAGCTACTTCCGGGAACTTTTCCGGAGAATCCGAGTGTCGGCCGATAACTCCGGCCCCGTAGCCCTTGACGCCGACCACGCCACCGTGTTTCCAGTGAGTGATTCCGTCATTATAGGAGAGTTCCAGCTGCCTTAACAGGTCTTTCGCAGCTGCTTTTTTCTTCCCAGCCTTTTTAATTTCGGTGACAAAGCTGGGCCACTGCCCCTTTTCCAGTTCATCGAGTTTGGGTGTTTCGCTTTCGGCCATTTGTCCTCCTTCTTTCTAGTTTTCTAATAGCTTTCTAGCGTTTCCCCCCCACCCCCAGAACCCGTCGTTATTCTATCAGCCCCAGTGCAATAGGTCAAACTTTTCCGGTAGTCAAGGTGTTTGAAACAGGGCGATTTTTACCGAAAATCAGGTTATAGTCCGAGTTCTTCGCCGACGAGCACCACGTTTATCCGCCCTTTCTCGTTTGGACCACTGCCTTCCACAATAATGGTGTACCGGCAGAGGCGGGCTTCATGGAAGCAATCAGCGCACCGGCCGGTCTTGACGCAGGGCAAATTGGCCATCGCCTCAGCGTGGTGTTTCATATAATGCCGATGGGCGTTGAGTGGTGTGGCTACGTTGTGAATGCGGTCTAATGCTTCCTCGATATTCCTGACGATTTTGTTCACCCCGGCTGCGACAATAACCTTCTTCGGCCCAAAGATGGTAGCCGCTACCCGGTTGCCGGCCATATCGGTACTGACGAACTTTCCATCAAGGGTAACCGCATTGGTCCCGGTCAAAAAGATATCAGCTGTCAGGGCCTCCCTTTGTTTCTGGCGCCGTTCTGGTAAGGTTAATCTGTTTCCGGCAGCATCTACCATAAACGGGTCAACCATCTTATTCTTGTTGCGTTTCGCAAGTTCTTCGATAACTCCAATCTGCTCCATGGTGATGGAGTCACCCCGCCCAACCGCTGCCCCCTCGGGAATCATCGCCATGATAGCGATGAGTGCTTCCTGCCGGGTCGGTACATATAGAGCATTGATGTTTCTTTTTTGCATATTGGCCGCAGCGGCCTCAGCGCGCTGTTTGTAATACCACTGTACTTCTTCGCTGGTATCCGTTTCGTCAACCATGACACCCTCCTTTACTGTTTGTCTTATCTAGAGCAGGCTTCTCGGTCGATATTGAATGGCTTCAGCCAGATGTTGGGCCTTGATTACATCGCTATCATCCAGGTCGGCAATCGTGCGGCCCAGTTTGAGGATACGGTGAAAGGCTCGTGCCGAAAGCGCCAGTTGCGTCATGGCCATTTTCAAAATACTCTGGGCCGAATCTTCTACCCGGCACAAATCCCTGACTTCGGTTGCGGTCATTTCGGCATTACAGGTCAGCTTCGTGCCGGCCAATCGTTCAAGCTGGTGGTCACGGGCGGCCTTGACTCTGGCTTGGGCTTTAGCGGAGGGTTCGCCCAGCCTATCGTCGGCCAGTTTTTCATAGTCAATGTGGGGCACCTCGACAAAGATATCAACACGGTCGAGGAAAGGCCCGCTGATACGCCTCTGGTAGCGGGAGACTAGGCTCGGCGGGCAGGTGCACTGCCGGAAAGGGTCGCCGGCATAACCACACGGACAAGGGTTCATCGCCCCGATTAACATGAAGTTAGCCGGGAACATGACGCTGCCATTAGCCCGGCTGATTGTAATTACCTTGTCTTCCAGTGGCTGGCGTAAGGTCTCCAGTAAAGAATGGCCGAATTCGGGCAATTCGTCGAGAAAAAGCACCCCGCGGTGACTCAAGCTTATCTCACCCGGTTTTGGCCAGTGACCGCCACCGACCAGGCCCGCATTGGAAATGGTGTAGTGCGGCGCGCGGAAAGGTCTCTGCCGTATCAGGGAGGTATCGGCCGGCAGGAGGCCGCTGACACTATAGATTTTAGTTACTTCGATGGCTTCCTCGTTGCTCATCGGCGGTAGTATTGACGGAAGAGCACGGGCCAGCAATGTTTTGCCGCTACCCGGTGGCCCCATCATAATCATGTTGTGCCCGCCGGCGGCGGCGACCTCAAGGGCACGCTTGACGTGTTCCTGTCCTTTGATATAGGCCAGGTCGGTGGCCGGAGAAATTGATGGACTACTTGTTTCTAACTCACCGGGTTGTGGTTCCGGTGGTGGTATTTCGCCGCGGAGATAGCTGGCCAATTGGGCCAGGGAATCGAAGGCGGTAACTTTCACTCCTCCCACCAGGGATGCCTCTCTGGCATCAGCCTGAGGCACGATTACATTGGAGAAGCCCTGCTCATAAGCCACGGCCACCATGGGTAAGACGCCGTTGGTATGGCGCAGACTGCCGTCCAGCGAAAGTTCACCGAGCAAAATGGTCTGAGAGACATCAGCCGATACCTGCTCCGAGCTGAGTAGAATACCCACGGCTATGGGTAAATCGTAGGCCGGGCCGGCTTTCTTGAGGTCGGCGGGGGCGAGGTTAACCACCACGCGCTTCATCGGGAAAGTATAGCCTGAATTGCGGACGGCGGCTCTTACTCTCTCTCTGGCTTCCTGCACCGCCGCATCGGGTAAGCCGACGATGGTAAAGACCGGTAACCCCGGGGAAATGTCCACCTCGACTTCAACAATCGCCCCATCGAGTCCCACGGTGGCGCAGGTCCTCACTTTAGCCAGCATGCCCTCATTATCTTACCCAGCCTGCCCAGTGTCAAATGGGTTCAACAGCTTCCTTCAGCGCTTCCGACTGCGGGGGGGACTGAAAGGGTGGCTATCAGAACGTGATTAGGGGCACGAGCGATCGCTCGTGCCCCTATCTCTGCATAATCTTCGGGTCTGCGCCTAGAAATGAGGTTTGCAGAGGATTTCTCTAATCCTGAGACGGGAAAGGTCCTTGGAGTTGACCGGTCTGAGCAGTATGGCTGTATCCGAACCCCGTCCGGTACCGGCGACGGAAATGACTTCTTCGTCGGTCCGTACTAAGCCGGCGTCAGCAGCCTCGAGAACAATCTCAACGGTTACTTTCATACCTTCGCCAAAGAAACGGAGTGTACTGGCGATAATACCGCCCACCCAGGGCATCCCCGGTATAATATTCGGTGGGGAACTGAGGGCCATGGCGCAGGTGAGCACGGTCCCACCCTTACTTTCGATTATCTTCCGGTTTTCGTCGGTCAATTCCTGTTTATTGGCGCCGTGGTGGCCGGTGGGATGGGTTACGGCAATTACCTTGATTCCATCCAGAATTTCAACGGCTTTGACGGCGGCATAGCCGGTGGTGGTGGCTATCACTACCGTTTTGATACCCATCTCCTGTGCCCGCTGCTTAACAAGACGAAGGGTAGTCTCAGTGTGTTGCCGGGAGAGCTGGATTACTTCTTCGGCATGCTCTTTGCCGTAAGGAGTAGCCGCCCGCTGGCTCCAGCGGGTGATGACATCGCCGGTCTGTTCCTTGAGTTTCTCGAAAGGATTACCGAAATACAAGGTCTTCAATTCCGTATTTCCTTCAGCCATTATTAAAAAACCTCCCCATTTATTTTATTTTATTTTCTGGCCGTACCTGTCCGGTCAAAGAGGTCGGCTCGTATTTCGCTGAAATAAAATTAATTGCTTGTCGTAATTACCATTCAGTTCACTTGGTAAGCTTGTTTCTGATGGCAAGGTGGACCTGCATGGCGGCGGAATAAGGGTCGAGTTCGCCTTTTTCAACGGCTTCCATGTAATTTTTTAGGTCTCCCTGCTTCTCCAGCATTTCCTTAATCTGGGCCTTGACTCCCAGCTCAATAGTGCCGATAAATTCAGCCCGCCTCTGCTCACTGTGCCGCTGGGCGAACCGTCCCGAATCGTGGAGGAAGCGGTGGTGTTCCTGGAACCGGCGGTAAAGCTGGTCGATACCAATATTATGTGCGGCCTGCGTCAGGAGCACCGGCGTCTTCCAGGACGCTTTGTCTTCATTCATCCGCAACATCCCCTGGAGCTGTGTGGCCAGATGGTCGGCACCTTCCCGGTCGGCTTTGTTAACCACCAGGATATCCGCAATTTCAAGTAAGCCGGCTTTCATCGTTTGAATGGTATCCCCGGCTTCGGGTACCAGGATGACGATGGTAGTATCGGCGGCTTCTGCAATATCGACCTCGACCTGGCCGACGCCGACCGTTTCTACCAGAATGATATCGAAACCGAAGGCGTCCATAATCTTGATGACCCGCCAGGTTGATGTGGGCAGTCCGCCCAGACTACCCCTCGTTGCCATGCTGCGGATATAGACTCCATCGTCGAGGTAATGCTGCTGCATCCGAATTCGGTCACCGAGGAAAGCGCCCTGGCTGAAAGGACTGGTGGGGTCAACGGCGATTATCCCGACGCGCTTACCGTCCTGTCTCAACTGGGCGGTCAATTTGTCCACGACGGTGCTTTTGCCGGCGCCGGGCGGCCCGGTTATGCCGATAGTGTAGGTGCTGTGGATGTGGGGGTGGATATCCTTCATAATCTCGGCGGCCTGCGGCAGGTCACTTTCTACCTGGCTTATCAACTGGGCTAATGCCTGCCGGCTACCCGACAGCATGCGGTCAACTAACTCCATGAATCTTAGCCTCCGGTATTTCCCGTTGAAAAACAGTCATTAATTATTACTGACGACGCTGCTCTTAATGAAATCGATGATGACGCGGGTACTGGTCCCCGGCCCGAAAACACCCTTGACCCCCAAACTCTGTAGCGCTGCGTAATCTTCTTTGGGGATGACGCCACCCGAGAGGACAACAATATTATCGGCGCCTTTTTGTTTCAGCAGGTCAATGACGCGGGAAGCGTGCTCTTTGTGCGACCCGGACAGTGTGCTGAGGCCGATAACATCCACATCCTCATCGATCGCGGCGGCAACAATCATTTCCGGGCTTTGCCGCATTCCAGTGTAGATTACTTCCATACCGGCATCGCGCAAGACACGCGCAATTAACTTGGCTCCCGTCTCGTGCCCGTCCAGCCCGGGCTTGGCCATTAAAACCCGTATCCTCTTCGCCACGTTTTGACCTCCATTACTACCTTATTAATTAAATTCGGTAAAAATTTTTCAATAATAAGTGAGCGGTTTATATTCGCCAAAAACGTCGAGCCATACCTTGCGTATCTCGCCGATGGTACAGTAGGCCCGAGTGGCCTCGAGCAGTACCGGCACGGTATTATAGGTGGGCTTTACCATCTTCTCTTCGGCAGCGGCTCTTACCTTTGCCAGGGCTTCTTTTACCAGAGCCTTGTCCCTTTTTGCCCTCAATTTTTTCACATTCGCAATCTGCTTTTTCTCCGCTTCGGGGTTACCCATGAATATCTTGACCGGGACTTCCTCAGGCAATACGTCTTTGTTGACGCCGACGATTATTCTCTCTTCCGACTCGACCTCTCTCTGGTACTTGACCATGCCGTCGGCCATCGCCTTCAGATAGTAACCGCTCTCGATGGCGGCCAGCGCTCCGCCCATGGCTTCTATTTCGTCGAAATATTTTTGGGCCTGTTCTTGAATCTGGTCGGTGAGCGACTCGACGTAATAGCTACCGGCCAAGGGGTCAACCGTATTGGCCGTGCCTGATTCATAATGGAGAATGCGGCGGGTCAGGGCGGCCAGCCTGGTCGATTCTACCGTCGGCAAGGCTAGGGCCTCATCGTAGGCCGGGTTCATTATCGCGTCCACACCACCGAGCATACAGGCCAGAGTATGCATCGTGGAGCGGACGATATTATTCATCGGTTGCTGGGCGGTCATGCGGTGCGCCCCGGTATAGTTGGTAATTCTCAAGCCCACTACGCGCGGGTCTTTCGTCTCGTACCGTTTGGTGGCAATCTTGGCCCACAGCCTCCGGGTGGCCCGGAACTTGGCTGCCTCTTCGAACAGGTCGTTATCGGCAGTCATGTGCAGATGCATCTTGGGGACAAGCTCGCCCAGCTTGATGCCTCTTTCCACGTCGGCGTCGAGGTAGGTCACCAGGTTGGCCAGACCGAAGGCCACTTCCTCGGCAGCGGTGCAGCCGCCCCATCTCATCTGGGTAGTGCAAACGTGCTGGGGCCACCACCGCGGCAGATTTTTACTGCAGAATTCGACCACATCAATCGCCAGAGCGAGAGCTACCCGCGGCGGGAAACTAAAGGTGCCGCGCCCGGTATATTCTTTGAAAGGGTCATTCTGAAAGCCAACCTGCATGTCCGACGGACGGACGCCTCTTTTCTCTCCGAGGACGTAGCAGAAGGCCAGGGCAATCGGGCCGAGGCAGTTCAGGTTACCGGTGCCAGACACCCTGTCCACCGGGAGTCCTTCGTAAAGGCGTTCCAGGTCGTCGAGGGAGCAGATAGCCACGCCGACTTTACCGACCTCCCCGGCGGCCATGGAGTCGTCCGAATCGTAGCCGATTTGGGTGGGTAAATCGCAGGCCACAGTAACATTAGACGCTCCCTGGGCTAACAGCTCTTTGAAGCGTTTGTTCGTGTCCTCGGTGGTGCCGAACCCGGAATAGTACTGGAGCGGCCATTCGTGAGAGCGCCATCCATTGGGATAGATACCGCGCGTGAATGGGTACTGTCCGGCCAGGCCGATGTTCTTGCTGTAGTCGAAATCGGGGATGTCGGCCGGGGTATATATTTCCTTGACGGCAATATCACCGCTGCCGGTGCGGAATTCAGCTCTGGTTTCGGGCTTTTTCTTCGGGTATTCCTTCAGGACGCTTTCTTCCCATTCCGTCTGCTCATCCTTAATCTGAGCTACGGCGGCCTCGCTGAAAAGTTTGCTCCCCTTCTTGGCGGCTGTCTTAGGTAGTGTTCGTTTAGTTACTTTTTTCGTGGTCATCCTGCCCCCTCCTCTAGATACTACTTATGTTTCATTTCCCTACGGCTATCTTACCATACTTTACGTCGTGTTTAGCGAGGTACTTAATAGTAAGTTAATGGCTTATATTCACCGAAGACTTCGCGCCATACCGAGGCAATCTCGCCCACGGTGCAGTAAACGCGGACGGCGTCGATTACTGAAGGTGCGACATTGAAAGTGTTTTTAACCATTTTTTCCTGGGCGGCCTCACGGACTCTGGCCAGTTTCTCTTTCACCAGGGTATTGTTCCTGGTCTGCCGCAACAATTTTAAACGCTCGATTTGTCTCTTTTCAGCTTCCGGGTCACCCATGAATATTTTTACGGGTGTTTCCTCAGGCAGTACATCCTTATTGACACCAACGATAATTCGCTCGTCGGACTCGACTTCCCGCTGGTACTTGACCATACCGTCGGCCATGGCCTTGAGATAATAACCGTTCTCGATAGCGGCTACCGCTCCACCCATGGCCTCGACTTCATCGAAGAGCGGGCGGGCCTGTTGTTCGAGTTGGTCGGTCAGTGATTCAATGTAATAGCTCCCGCCCAGTGGGTCAGCGGTGTTACTGACGCCTGATTCGTAGTGGACGATGTGCCGGGTTATCGCTGCCAGCCAGGTCGATTCCACGGTGGGTAAAGCCAGCGCTTCGTCGTAAGCCGGGTTACTTATCCCTTCGACGCCGCCGAGCATGCAGGCCAGGGTATGTATGGTGGAACGGACGATGTTATTCAACGGTTGCTGGGCGGTCATGCGGTGCGAGCCGGTATAATTAGTCAGTCTGAGACCAAGGATACGCGGGTCCTTGGTCTCGTACCGTTCCGCCGCAATCTTAGCCCACAGCCGGCGGGTGGCCCGGAACTTGGCCACTTCTTCGAACAGGTCGTTATCGGCCGTCATGTGCAGGTTTAATTTCGGTAACAGTTCTTCCAGCCGGACACCTCTCTCCAGGTCGGCATCAAGGTAGGCCACCAGGTTAGCCAGTCCGAAGGCTATTTCCTGGGCGGCACTGCAACCTCCCCATCGCATCTGTGTGGTACAAACATGCTGCGGCATCCAGAGCGGCAGGTTTTTACTGCAAAACTCGGTCACATCAGTGGATAAACTGAGGGCAATCCGTGGTGAAAAGATGGCGGTGCCCCGTCCGGTAAATTCCTTGAACGGGTCATTCTGCAGGTTGCCCCGTGTCTGGCTAAGGTCAGCTCCCCGTTTTTCGGCCAGAGCATAAAAGAGCGACATGGCGATGGGGCCGGTGCTATTACCGCCGGCGCCGGGGGGGCTTGCCTTCTCCAATGGGATGCCATCATAAAGACGTTCCATGGCCTGGAGTGAATCGATGGCGACGCCGACTTTGCCGACTTCGCCGCTGGCCAGCGGATGGTCTGAATCATAGCCTAGCTGGGTAGGTAAATCGCAGGCCAGAGCGATGCGTGAGGCCCCTCGCGCAATCAACTCTTTGTACCGTTTGTTGCCATCGTCACAGGTACCGTATCCGGAATAATACATTAACGGCCATTCGTGAGAGCGCCATCCATTGGGATAGATACCGCGCGTGAATGGGTACTGTCCGGCGAGGCCGATGTCCTTGCTATAGTCGAAATCGGGGATGTCGGCCGGGGTATATATTTCCTTGACCGGGATGTCACCACTGCCGGTGCGGAATTCGTCCCTGGTTTCCGGCCTTTTTTTCTGGTGTTCCTTCAGTACCGTCTCTTCCCATTCCGCCTGTTCGGCTTTAATCCGGGCAACGGCTTTTTCATCAAAGACTTTACCGTTTTTCTTGCCGGCTGCCCTGAGGGATTTCTTCTTTGTCGTCATCGGCCGCCTCCCTTAAGTATGTGAATATGCTCAAAAAATAAAAAGAGCACCGGCCGTCAGTTGAGTGATAGTCCTGGTGCCCTCTTCTATCTTCGGCGCTCCTCCCCAAGTAAGATTCGAATTTCTAGAGAGAAAAGATAATAAATCCTATCCCAACGGTGGCAGCTTGTCAACTGAGCCTTGGGAGGCGCCGTTTAGCTTGTTAGTCTCACTGCCTTGATGTTACAATAGAAAAGTTTGGAAGTGAGAATATGCCTTTAGATGTTATCGTCGTCAAAGGGGCGCGTGAACATAATCTTAAAAATATTGATGTTGTCATCCCCCGCGATAAGTTAATCGTCATTACCGGTGTTTCCGGTTCGGGAAAAAGCTCGCTGGCATTCGATACCATTTATGCCGAAGGTCAACGTCGTTATGTGGAGTCGCTTTCGGCCTATGCCCGCCAGTTCCTGGGCCGGATGGAGAAGCCCGAGGTCGATTATATCGAAGGGCTGAGTCCGGCCATTTCCATCGACCAGAAAGGCGTCAGTCGGAACCCGCGTTCCACGATGGGCACCATTACCGAGGTCTATGATTACCTGCGCCTGCTTTTCGCGCGGGTAGGCCGTCCTCATTGTCCGGTATGTGGACGGGAAATCACCAGCCAGACCGTGCAGCAGATTGTAGATGCGATTCAGAGTATTCCCGCCAGCAGCCGCATCATGGTCATGGCACCGCTGGTCAGAGACCGTAAGGGCGAATATCAGGCGGTCTTTGACGATTTGCGCAAGGCTGGCTATGCTCGCGTGCGGGTCGATGGTAAAGTCCATGACCTGTCGGAAGAATTCCGACTGGATAAGAAAAAAAAGCATACTATCGAGGCTGTGGTCGATAGACTGGTCATCGGGCAAAACGATGGCCAAGGGCGCATTGCCGATTCCGTGGAAACAGCCCTCAAACTCGGCGGAGGTGTAGTACTGGTCTCGGTCGTCGACGGCGAAGAGCTATTATTTTCCGAACATTTTGCCTGTGTTTATTGCAGCGTCAGCCTGGGCGAGATTGCACCGAGGACTTTCAGTTTCAATAGCCCGCATGGTGCCTGTCCTGCCTGCACCGGCCTGGGGGTGAAACTGGAAATAGACCCCGACCTGGTTATTCCGGATAAAGACCTTTCCATTGCCGAGGGAGCCATCCGCCCGTGGCAGTGGCAGTCATGGTATTACGACCAGCTTGAGTCGTTGGCCCGGCGCTACGGTTTCTCGCTGCGGACACCGGTAAAGGAGCTTACCAAAGACCAGCTTAAAATCGTTCTTTATGGGGAGGGTGGGGAACTTATCAAGTACCGCAACCGCTTCGGGCGGATTCGACAGTATTCGGATGGTTTCGAAGGAGTCATTCCCCGCATGGACCGGCTTTACCATGATACCGAGTCCGAGCATTCCCGGGCGGATATCGAGCGCTATATGGTGGCCCGGCCCTGTGAGGCCTGCCAGGGTAAACGGCTCAAACCTGAGTCTTTAGCTGTGACCATCGGGGGCAAGAATATCATGGACGTTTGTGCCATGTCGGTGAACCGGGCTTCGCAATGGGTGGCCGATATCGTTATCAAAGTATTGACCGAACGTGAGCAGGTCATCGCTCACCAGATTGTTAAGGAAATTCAGTCCCGGCTGGGCTTTCTCCATGATATCGGCCTGGGTTATCTGACCATCGACCGTCCCTCAGCCACTCTTTCCGGTGGAGAAGCTCAGCGTATCCGTCTGGCTACGCAGATTGGCAGCGGCCTGATGGGAGTGCTCTATATTTGTGACGAGCCGACGGTGGGACTACACCCGGCAGACAGCTCACGTCTCATCGAAACGCTGAAGCGACTCAGGGATTTGGGTAATACCATTATCATCGTCGAACATGATGAAGCCATGATGCGGGCAGCCGACCATATTATCGATATGGGGCCAGGGGCCGGCGAGCATGGTGGCTGGGTGGTGGCGACGGGTACGCTGTCCGATATCATGAAAGCAAAGCAATCAATTACCGGCCAATATTTGAGTGGAGTGAAGCAGATTCCTCTCCCCAACAGGCGTCGCCCTGGCTCAGGGGAAGGGATCGTCATCAGGGGGGCAAGGCAGAATAACCTGAAAGATATCGATGTCCGTATCCCGCTGGGTAAGTTCGTCTGTATTACGGGTGTTTCCGGCAGCGGGAAAAGTACTCTTATCCATGAAATTATGTACAAGAAGCTGGCGCATATATTCTACGGCTCACGGGAGCGGCCCGGCGATTGTGATGAAATTACCGGCATCGAGGATATCGATAAGGTAGTCAACATTGACCAGTCGCCCATCGGGCGGACCCCGCGCAGCAATCCGGCCACCTATACGGGTACGTTTACTCCTATCCGTGAGCTTTTTGCTACGGCGCCTGAGGCCAGAATGAGAGGCTATGCCCCGGGTCGCTTCTCTTTCAATGTTAAGGGCGGACGTTGCGAGGCATGCCATGGTGAGGGCTTTATTGAAATCGAAATGCAGTTCTTACCTGATGTTACCGTCCCCTGCGAGGTCTGCAAGGGACAGCGCTATAATCGTGAGGCCCTTGAAATTAGGTTCAAAGGTAAGAATATCGCCGAAGTACTAGAGATGACCGTGGAGCAAGGGCTGGCTTTCTTCGAGCACTTTCCGAAGGTGAAAAATAAGCTTGAAACGTTATGTCAGGTAGGATTGGGCTATATTCATTTAGGCCAACCTGCTCCGACTCTCTCTGGTGGTGAGGCACAGAGGGTGAAGCTGGCTACGGAATTGTCACGGCGGTCCACCGGTCGCACGTTGTATATCCTTGATGAGCCGACCACCGGTCTCTCTTTCGAAGATGTGGCGGCCTTGTTGAAAGTACTGCAACGCCTGGTTGACTTGGGCAATACCGTGATTGTTATCGAACATCACCTGGATGTAATTAAGAACGCCGACCATATCATTGACCTGGGGCCGGGGGCCGGAGATGAAGGTGGTTTTGTGGTGACGACAGGAACGCCTGAGGAAGTTGCCCGGGAACAATCTTCAGCTACGGGTCAATATCTCAACCGAGTTCTGTCACGGAATTCAGAGTACGCGGTTACCCGGTAAGGAGGTCGTCTTGGCTGAACCAACCGTATTAACCCCGGTGAGGAGGCGGCGGTTTTTCTACGGTTATGTCGTAGTGGCGGCCGGTATTGTGACCTCAGTGTTCCTCATTGGGGTGGTTACTTCTTTCGGCATTTTTTTCAAGCCGCTATCGACTGAATTCGGCTGGACCAGGGCGATGACCTCGGTCGCCACCTCAATCGGTGCTCTGATGATGGGTCTCTCGGCCTTGCTTATGGGCCGTCTTACCGACCGGTACGGCCCACGGGTGGTCTTTATTGCCAGCGGTCTGCTCATAGCCTTGGGTAACCTGCTTCTGGCGCGGGTTACGACTCTCTGGCAACTCTATCTCTATCAAGGGGTGCTGGTAGGTGCGGCGATGGGAGCCGCCGATATCCCGATGCTAGCGACCGTGGCCCGGTGGTTTGTTAAAAAGAGGGGTATCATGACCGGTATTGCCAAGGTTGGTGCCGGCATCGGCATCATGGTCATACCTCTATTATCAAGCTGGCTTATTTCCAGTTATGGCTGGCGCAATGCTTACGTTATTATCGGCATTATTGCAGCGAGTGGTATAATAGCGGCCGCTCTATTTTTCAAACGCGACCCGGGCCAGATAGGTGAGCTACCCGATGGTGCTGTCAGGACACAAGAAGTGGAATCGCATATTGCTGCGCACGAGTTTTCGCTGCGGGAAGCGCTGGCGTCGAGGCAGTTCTGGATATTTGCCACGGTATGGTTCACTTTCATGTTCTGCGTCCAGGTGGTCATGGTTCATATTGCCAACCATGTTACCGACCTGGGTATTTCAGCTGCCATCGCGGCGGGTGTTCTCAGTGCTATCGGTGGTTTCAGCATTCTGGGGAGACTCGGACTGGCAGGTATAAGTGACGTAATCGGCCCCAAGGCTTCTTTTGTCATCGGTTTTTTCCTACTGGCAGGTGCTTTCCTTTGGGTACAGATTGCCCAGGTATCATGGATGCTTTACGTTTTTGCGGCTATCTACGGAATGGCCCACGGTGCTTCGCTGGCCTTGTTTTCCCCGATGACCGCCCGACTTTTCGGCCTCAAGTCCCTCGGTTCTATCCTTGGGGTTATCGTCTTCGTGGGTACTTTCGGCGGTATCATCAGCCCGATATTGGCCGGACGTATATTCGATATTACCGGCAGTTACAGTATTGTCTTCTGGATTTGTTTTACCCTTAGCGTTGTTGGCTTAACGATGCTTTTTGCGTTGCGACCAGCCGTCCATAAGGCAGAAGGTAATCTGCCGTCACCGGACAACAGCTAAGCGAAGTTGCCGACCTCGTAGAGAAGACGTTGTGTTTGTCAGGAAAGTAGTGTTAGTCGAAACGGAAAGGAAGACTTCCCGAATTTTCTACGGCTACATCGTCGTAGCTGCGGCCGTCGGTATTCAACTGGTGGCCTGGGGTATTTGGGATGCCTTTGGCGTTTTCTTTAGGCCCTTTACCGATGAATTTGGTTGGTCGCGGGCCGCGATTTCAGGGGCAGCTTCGCTATCGCTGCTGGTCTATGGCTTGATGAGCATTGTCGTCGGTACCCTGAACGACAGGTTC
>JBDRLU010000028.1:0-5952 GCA_043812795.1 Chloroflexota bacterium | reverse complement strand
GTCTCGCCACCTGTCCGGTTATCGCCACCATGGGAACCGAATCAAGATGGGCGTTGGCGATGCCGGTAACCAGGTTAGACGCCCCCGGCCCGGAGGTAGCAAAGCAAACCCCTACCTTACCGGTAACCCGAGCGTAGCCATCGGCGGCATGGGCGGCACCCTGCTCATGGCGCACCAGTATATGACGGAGCTTGGGGTACTGAGGCAATACGTCGTACAGGGGTAAAATAGCGCCGCCAAGGATGCCGAAAATGACATCGACTTCCTCTTTTATCAGGCTTTCGCAGACAATCTGTCCTCCGGTCATTTTCATATTTACTTCTCCTGTATAAACACGGCACCGGTACTTGCCGAGGAAACTTTTTCACTGTAACGTCTGAGGTAGCCCGTTTTTACTCTCGGTTTAAAGGCCGGTAAACGGGACAGCCGTGTGGTTAACTCTTTTTGGCTTAGCTCTACGTCGAGTTTGTGCTGAGGAATATCTATTTTGATGATGTCGCCATCGGTCAAAGCCGCAATCGGGCCGCCGCCAGCTGCCTCGGGGGAAACGTGTCCGATAGCCGCACCGCGGGTAGCGCCGGAAAAGCGCCCATCGGTGATAAGGGCAACTTCTTTATCCAGACCCATACCGGCAAGCAACGAAGTCGGCGTCAGCATCTCCCTCATTCCCGGCCCACCCCTCGGCCCCTCGTAGCGGATGACGACCACTTCGCCTGGCTTGATTTTGCCGGCCATGATGGCTTTCGTTGCTTTTTCTTCGGAGTCGAAGACTTTAGCCGGCCCCTCGTGGACCATCATCTCCGGGGCAACAGCGCCCCTCTTGACTACCGCTCCCTCCGGCGCGATGTTCCCGAAAAGTACTGCCAGACCGCCGGTAGAAGAATAAGCCTTCGCTTTGGTATGGATGACATTGCGGTCGGTTACGCGCTTTTTGGCAATGACTTCCCCGATTGATTTATTCGACACCGTTCTGGCGTCTAAATTTAACAATTTACCCAACTCTTTCATGACCGCCGGTATGCCCCCGGCGCGGTCTAAGTCCTCAATGTGGTAATCGCCCGCCGGCCTTAACTTGCATAACTGCGGTGTCCGCTCGCTGATTTCATTGACCAGTCGCAGAGGAAAATTAATGCCCGCCTCATTAGCCACGGCGATAAGATGCAAAACCGAATTGGTACTGCCGCCTAATGCCATATCGACCGCAAAGGCGTTGTAAAGAGAGTCTTTGTTGATGATGTCACGCGGATGGACATCATCTGCCAACAGTTCCATAATTTGCTGGCCGGCAGCCCGAGCCAACTGCCGACGTCTGATATCGACGGCCGGAATCGTCCCGTTCCCCGGCAATGCCATACCCAGAGCTTCGGTGAGGCAATTCATGGTATTAGCCGTAAACATGCCGGCACAACTGCCACAGCCAGGACAGGCCACCAGTTCCAGTTCAGCCAGTTCGGCCTCAGTCATCTTACCGCTGGCTACTTTCCCGACGGCCTCGAAGACAGAGCTAAGGTCAACCTGAGTGAACCCTTCATTGTCAGGCAAATAGCCGGTCAGCATCGGCCCCCCGCTGATGAAGATGGCAGGGACATTCAATCTTACCGCCGCCATCAGCATGCCGGGAATTATTTTATCGCAATTAGGAATAAAGACTAAGGCATCGAAGGCATGAGCTTCGGCCACAATCTCCGCCGAATCAGCGATTAGCTCGCGGCTGGGCAGGCTATATTTCATGCCGGCATGACCCATGGCGATGCCGTCACAAACGGCGATGGTATTGACCTCGAAAGCCACGCCGCCACCGCTATTCACTCCGGCCCTGACGGCTTCGGCAATTTCACGGAGGTGCATGTGGCCGGGCACAATCTCACTAAAGCTGTTAACGATACCGATGAACGGCTTGTCCATTTCCGCCGGGCTACAGCCTAAAGCATGCAACAAAGCCCGGTGCGGGGCCCGCTCCAGTCCTTTCTTCACTGCTTCGCTTTTCATTTCCGTCTCTTTCTTCCAGATAATCAAAGACCGCCCGCTCGGGCGGACGGTCTCTGTCTCCAAAATCCTACCTGAGGTTTATAACATAACAAAATGCTGGCTTTGTGTCAAGCTAAGCGCCTCGCTAAATCACTCTTCCATGGCCTTTATTTTGTCCAACCGGCGCTGGTGCCGCCCACCTTCAAAACCAGTCCCTAGAAAGTCGTGCAGGATTGCTCGTACCCGCCTTGGCCCTTCACTCGCCCCCAGGCAAAGGATATTAGCATCGATATGCTGGCGGGCCTGAATGGCGCAGGAGGTATCATAGCATAAGGCAGCCCTGATTCCCTTAATCTTGTTAGCCACGACACACATACCGATGCCGGTGCCGCATATCAGGATACCCCGGTCGAAAGCACCGCCGGCGACTGCCCCGGCTACTTTCCGGGCGATATCCGGATAATCTACCGATTCTTCTGAATAGCTACCGAAGTCCTCATAAGTATGACCGGCTTTAGTTACCTGCTTCATGATGCCCTGCTTGCGGGCAAAACCCCGGTGGTCGCTACCAATAGCAATACGCATCGCTATTCTCCTTTCCTGACTACAATATTTCCGAATACTTCCTGAAGCACTCTTACCGAGATGGCTCCTTCCCGTAGTATAACCGGAACCATACCAGTGGCATCAACTACAGTCGATTCCTTACCCCCGGGGGATTGCCCGCCATCGATAACCAGGTCAATCTCGCTGCCGAACTGAGTGCGGACTCCTTCCGCCGTGACCGGACTTATTTGACCGCTACGGTTGGCACTGGTACCGACCATGGGCACACCCATTCCTTCGATAAGAGCGATGGCCACCGGATGGGCCGGAATACGGACGGCCACGGTCCGACTACCTGCGGTAACGATATCGGGCACAAAATCAGATTTAAGCAAAACTATGGTCAAAGCACCCGGCCAGAACCTCTCGATTAACTGCCGGGCCACCGGCGGTACTTCCTTGGCTACTTGGGCGAGCTGTGCCGCATTAGCCAGGAGGACTGGGAACGCCATACTCAAAGGTCGCTGTTTTACCGCAAACACCCGGCCTACTGCTCCGGGTAAATTGATGGCCGCACCGAGTCCATAAACGGTATCGGTGGGGTAAGCTACTATCCCTCCGCACCTCATGACCTCGATGCCTTTCCTGACCTGTGACTGAACGTCTGAAGCAAGCTTGCTTACCATTATCACGACCACTCTGAGTTTTTCAAATTATAACATAGCTGCTATCACCTACCAAAATAATATGGCCGAGAACGTTTAGTAATCTTGACCATACCGACGAAAGTCGGTATCCAGAAAGTACCATAGTTTGTAGGTTATCCTTCGGTTGGTTGAAGGATGGATTCCGTGTCAAACACGGAATAGTAAATCGTGTCATTAAAACGACCTTATAGCCCCCTTTTTTATCTATGGACGTTGTTATCGGTTCGGCTTGCGCCAGCGAAGAGTGTTCAACTATGTTCTCCAAAAGGTTGATGGTATAATAGAAAAGCAAAAGGCAAGGAAGGCATCCAAGAATATGAACGAAGATGAGTTACGTCCCGTACCACCTAGAACAGACAGAGTTACTACCAGCGGTGACATCGAAGTTTCCACGTACCTGGAAATCGCCAAGGAAAAACGGGGTGTGCAGCCTGTCAAGAGTGCCGAAGCCGTCCCCGAGCGCGAGTCCATCGTGGTTATCGACTTCGGCTCGCAGTATAGCCTCCTTATCGCCCGCCGTATCCGTGAATGCCAGGTCTATTGCGAGTTGGTGCCCCACAATGCCCCCTGGGAGAAAATAGCCGCCCTCAAACCAAAGGGATTCATCCTCTCCGGAGGGCCGGCCAGCGTCTATCAGCCGGGGGCGCCGCTCGCCCCCGCTTATGTTTATGAAAGCCACCTGCCGGTACTCGGTATCTGCTACGGCATGCAGGCCATCACCCAGCAACTGGGCGGTCGGGTAGCACCAGGAACCAAGCAGGAATACGGTCATGCCATCCTCCACGTGAGCGATGTCGATTCACCATTACTGGCCGGTCTGGACGGCTCGGCGCCAGTATGGATGAGTCATGGCGACCGGATTGAAGACATGCCGCCCGGTTTCAAGATACTGGCTTATACGGAGAACTCACCCATTGCCATCATGGGCAACGACCAGCGAATATATGGAATCCAGTTCCATCCCGAAGTGGCCCATACCCCTCAAGGTAAGACCATCCTGAAAAATTTCGCTTACCGCATCTGCGGCTGCCAGGGTAACTGGACGATGGGCAACTTTATCATCGAAAACGTCGCCAATATCAAGCAGCAGGTCGGTAGCGGTAAAGTCATCAATGCTCTTTCGGGCGGGGTTGATTCCGCCGTCGTCGCCACGTTGATTTACCGGGCCGTCGGCAACCAGCTTACCTGTATCTATGTTAATAACGGACTACTGCGCCGCGAGGAAGTAGAAAGGACCTTTAAAGTCTTCCAGGCCAATATGGGGATGAATATCCTTTATATCGACGCCACCGACCGGTTCCTCGACCGCTTGAAGGGGGTGGTCGACCCGGAAACAAAGCGGAAAGCTATCGGCGAAGAGTTTATCCATGTCTTTGAAGAAGAAGCGAACAAGATTGGCAAAGTAGATTTCCTGGCCCAGGGAACGCTTTATCCCGATGTTATCGAGAGTGCTGCCTCCGGCAGCACTGCCTCGGCCAAAATTAAGACGCACCATAATGTCGGCGGCCTACCCGCCCGCATGAAGCTCCAGCTTATCGAACCTTTACGCTATCTTTTCAAAGACGAAGTACGCAAGGTCGGACTGGAGCTAGGCATGCCCGAAGAAATGGTATGGCGGCAGCCTTTCCCCGGCCCGGGGTTGGCCATCCGTATTATCGGCGAGGTGACCCGGGAGAAGCTGGAGATATTGCGCTCGGCTGATTTTATTGTCATGAACGAAATTAAGAAGGCCCAGCTCTATCACCAGTTATGGCAGACTTTTGCCGTGTTGACCGATGTCAGGAGCGTGGGTGTTATGGGCGATTATCGCACCTATGGCTATCTGGCAGCTATCCGTGCCGTGACCAGCGATGATGCCATGACCGCCGACTGGGCGCGCCTCCCTTACGACCTCCTCGCCCGCATTTCCAGCCGCATCGTCAACGAAGTCCCCGGCGTCAACCGCGTCGTCTATGACATTACCTCCAAGCCGCCATCAACTATCGAGTGGGAGTGAGTTCTCAAAATAGCTACCTCAAGAATGCAAAACATCAGCCTGAGACAGTTTAAATATTTTGACCAGGATGCCGTCTGGCAACTTCACATAGAAGGACTGGAGCAAACCGGCAGTTTTATTGATAATCCAGAATACGATAGCGACCTCGGAAGGATTATAGCAGACTATATTGAGAACAGGGGGGATTTCATTGTCGCCACCTGCGATGAGCTTATCGTAGGCTCGGGCGGCCTGAGAAGAGTCAATAATGAAACCGCAGAAATCAAGAGGATGCGGGTAACACCCCAATATCAGGGGCAGGGTATCGGTGAGCTGATACTGGACTACCTGATGAAAAAAGCGCAAGCCCTGGGCTACCAAAGACTTATTCTGGATACAACAGCCAGGCAACGAATTGCCCAGCAGCTTTATAAAAGCCGGGGATTTAAAGAGTACGATAGAGGGTCCGTCGGCGGCCTGGAGGTAGTATTTTACGAACTGTCCCTACCCAAAACAGATGGGAACGGGTAAAATAAGAGCTGAAGAGGGGTGAAACCTGAAGATATTAGTTGTCGGGGGCGGGGCGAGGGAGCATACCCTGGTCTGGAAGCTCGCCCCAGAGCCCCAAGGCCGAAGAGATTTATGCCGCACCGGGTAATGCCGGCACCGCCCGCATTGCCTACAACCTTGATATCAACCCCACCGATATTGAATCGCTGGCTAAAGCCGCCCGGGAGAAGGGGGTTGAGCTGGTCG
>JBDRLU010000027.1:0-18900 GCA_043812795.1 Chloroflexota bacterium | reverse complement strand
AAAATATGGAGATAATCTCATCAGTCGCTTTGCTGTCCAGATTGCCGGTAGGTTCGTCAGCCAGAATAACTGCCGGATTATTGACCAGTGCCCGGGCAATAGCAACTCGCTGCTGTTCGCCGCCAGACATTTCGGTAGGCTTATGATGGGCCCTCCCGGATAAGCCGACCCGTTCCAGAGCCTCCAACGCCCGGTTTCGTTTGTGCAGGCTGCCGCTGTAAACGAGCGGCAGCTCGACACTCGCTAAAGCACTGGCCCGGGGCAGCAGATTAAACTCCTGGAAAACGAACCCTATCTTCTTATTTCTGATATCAGCAAGCTGGTTATCATTCAGCCGGCTGACATCGGCACCGTCAAAAATATACCTGCCCTCGGTCGGCTTATCCAGACAGCCGACGATATTCATCAAGGTGGATTTACCCGAACCTGAGGCGCCGATGATGGAAACCATCTCTCCCTGCTGGATAACGAGGCTAACCCCTTTGAGAGCAGGCACTTCTACCTTACCCATACGATAGGTTTTACTCACATTTTCGAGTTCAATCATATCGTCTGCAATTTTACCGAATTGATATGGCTCGGGGACCTAAGAGACTACCACCGGAATTTAATGAACCGGCTTACTTATCGACCACGATATCGCCTTCCTGAAGGCCACTTACAATTTCGGTTTCGATATCGTCACTGACTCCGGTGACGATGTCCCTCTGTTCAATCTTATTATTGACCATAACCTCGACGTAAAGATTCCCTTCGTTATCCTGCTTAATTAACCGGCTGGGTATCAGCAGGACGTTCTGCCGCTCCGCAGTGATGATATCGGCAGTAGCGCTCATGCCATCTTTCAGACCGGCTCCCTCGGGCACATCGAGCTGAAGCTTAACGACGTAGGAGGTCACGCCGCCTTCTATGGTGGGCAATACATCGATAAAGCTCACCGTACCCTCGAATTGCTCATTGGGCAGTGCGTCAACTTCGATAATAGCCGTCTGCCCCAGTGACACCCCCGGTATATCTATCTCATTTACCTTGACCTGTAATTCCATGCTCATGGGGTCGATAAGGTGAATAATCGGCCTCGCCGCAGCTACCGGCGGGGCGACAAAATCCTTTTCTTTAACGTTAATACTGGCGATAACACCATCGAAGGGGGGCCGTGATGACAGACTCATCAAGTTGCCGCTGGGCCTCATTAACCGCCTTTTGGGCAACTTCGACCGACTGTTGCGCCAGCGCCAGAGACTGGTTAGCCGAATCTACCTGCAACCTCTTTATCGCCACCTCCTCGGTATCATAGACATGTATCAGGGCGTCCAGCTTAGCCCGAGCAAGGATCAATCTTGTCTGAGCATACCCTATGGCCAGGGGCGCGTTCTCGGTCACGTAGTCGTAATAGGCTTCCGCCGCGTCAACGTCATCCTGTGCTGCTTTAATATCAGGCCAGGTATAGTGTCCCAGAGCCTGGTCCAGGTCATATTGGGCCATTCTTACCGCTACCGTCGCCTGGCTCACCGAGGACTGTGCTTGGGTATGAGCTACTTTGGCCTGGGCCAGGGCCAGTTCCAGAGGCCGGGTATCCAGCCGGGCCAGTTCCTTACCCTGGCTGACAGCATCGCCTTCCTCGACATAGATATGCTCTACCCGACCACCGGCGCCGAAGGTCAGATTAGCCTCGTGAAAAATCGAGATATCTCCGCTGCCACTTACCTTGACCGTCAAATCGCCCCGCACTACATCAACCTGCCGGGCAGTGCCCCCGGTACCGCTACTGGCTAACGGATTACAGGCGACCAGGCTGACCAGCACCAGCGACATGAAAATAACAATCAATATCTGCCTGACTTTCACGATCGCTCATCTCCTAATTTTTTCGCTTTATCGTAAGCCGCCACCACCGCTTGCTGAATGAGTCCCGTAAAACTACCTTTTTCCAGCACGGCAAGAGCTTCGGCGGTGGTACCGCCGGGAGAAGTAACCATCCGGCGCAACTCCGCCGGAGATTTATTTGACTTCTGTACCAGATGGCCTGAGCCGAGCATAGTCTGCATCACCAGTTCCTGAGCTATTTCAGCGGAAAAACCAATTTCCATGGCGGCAGCAACTAACGCCTCGACAAAATAAAAAAAGTAAGCCGGGCCACTGCCACTAACGGCGGTAGCCATATCGATAAATTTCTCGTCTGCGACAAAAGTTTCTTTGCCGATAGAACTCAAAATATCCGTCGCCCATTTTTTTTGTGGCCCGGTTACTACCGCCGTGGCCGTCCAGACAGTCATACCTTCACCAATCTGGGCGGGGGTATTGGGCATTGCCCGCACGATGGCCTCGTGAGCCAAGCCCTGCCGTAAAGTACTAATTCTCGCCCCGGCCACGATGGACAACAGCAATTGCGTGGACTTAAGCTGTCCTTTAAGGTCAGCCATCACCTGTACCAGATTCTGGGGCTTAATAGCAAAGACAATTACTTCACCCTTTCCCACTGCCAGGTGGTTATCGCCGGTAGTATTCACCCCGTACTTCTGTGCCAAATAGCTACGGCGGGCATCGCTGACATCACTCACTGTAATCGCCCCGGGTTGGCCTACTTTCCGGTCAAGAAGAGCTGCCAGCATAGCCTCTCCCATGTTGCCACCACCGATGAAGGTTATATTCATCACATTTCCTCTCAACGGATGACGTAATTCAGCAGCTTCCCCGGCACATAGATAACATTGAGCACTTCCTTACCCTCAAGGTAAGCCTTTATCCGCTGTCTTTCCGTGGCAAGCTGGCGGGCATCGGCCTCAGTAATGGAGGCGGGGACCGCCACCCGGTCACGCAACTTACCGTTCACCTGAATGACCAGAGTGATTTCTTCCTCTTTAGCCAGTGCCTCATCCCACTTGGGCCACGGCTGGTTATGAATGCTGTATGAATGGCCCGTCCTCTGCCAGAGCTCCTCTGTAAGATGGGGTGTCGTTGGTGACAGCAGCAGTAACAAAGTGTCTATCGCCTCTTTCCAGGCCGACTCAGCGACGTTGCCAGCTTCTCTCGTACGGATCAGGAAGTTAGTAAATTCCATCAGTGCCGCCAGCATCGTGTTGAAACGAATTCGCTCTAAATCACCAGTCACTTTCCGGATGGTCTGGTGGGTGGTACGGACTAATTCTGTCTGGGCATTTTCATCAGGCCTGGCAGCACCTGCCGCCGGATAGGGTTCCAGCACCAGATTCCAAACACGGTTAAGCCAGCGGCCCATGCCGGCAATGCCACTATCATCCCATTCCCCACCCTGCTCCCAGGGGCCGAGAAACATCAGGTAGCCACGGACGGCATCGGCGCCGAGGTCGTGGACGTATTCATCGGGAGTCACCACATTACCGCGGGACTTGCTCATCTTCTGATGCTCGGCAACAATCGTTCCCTGATTAAAAAGGCGGGTAAACGGCTCGTCGAAACCCACTAAACCCATATCCCGGATGGCTTTAAGGAAGAAACGGGCATAAAACAGGTGCATCACAGCATGTTCGGCGCCGCCGGTATAAAGGTCAACCGGTAACCAGTATTTGGCTTTCTCGGGGTCAAAGGCCGCCGCTGCATAATGGGGACTGGTATAACGCAAGTAGTACCAATTGGAGCACATAAAGGTATCCAGGGTATCCGTTTCCCGCTGGGCGGGTCCGGAACAGCGCGGGCAGGTCGTATTGACGAATTCCTCGCAGTACTTTAAGGGGGACTCGCCGGTAGGCTTGAACTCGGCGTCTTCCGGCAGCAACACCGGTAAGTCTTTTTCGGGAACCGGGACGATGCCGCATTTAGGGCAATAAATTATCGGGATGGGGGCGCCCCAGTACCGTTGCCGGGAAATCAGCCAGTCACGCAGGCGGTAGCTGATGGCATGTTTTCCGTAGCCCTTTTCTTCCATGAAATTGGTGACCGCCTTGATACCCTGGTCATTAGGCAGGCCGTTAAACTGTGCCGAGTTCACCATCGCCCCATTTTCAATAAAGGCGGCTTCCAGTTCTCCGCCCTGCCAGTCTGGCGGCGCGATGACCACCCGGATGGGAATGTCATATTTCTTGGCAAAGGCAAAGTCGCGGTCGTCATGGGCCGGCACACCCATCACGGCCCCGGTGCCATAGCTCAGCAGCACATAATCGGCAATCCAGATGGGTACCTTCTCTCCGTTCAGCCGGTTGGTGACGTAAGCGCCGGTGAAAACACCGTCCTTTTCCTTCTCGGTAGAGAGACGCTCGATTTCGGTCTGTGACCTTGAGCGAGAAATATATTCTTCGACTTCGGTCTTGTGTTCGGGCGTTGTCAGCCTGGCTACCAGCGGGTGCTCCGGCGCCATTACCATGAAGGTTACGCCAAAAATAGTATCGGGGCGGGTGGTAAACACCCGAATCTCTTTTTCAGCCACCTGGGGGTAGTCAAGGCCGAAAGAAATCTCGGCACCGACGCTCTTGCCCACCCAGTTGTGCTGCATTATCTTGATGCGTTCCGGCCACTCGATGCCGTGGTGTTCGCGGAGTTCATCGGCATACTTCGTGATACGGAAGAACCACTGCTCCCGGTCTTTATGGACAACGGGCGTGCCGCAGCGCTCGCAGCGGCCCTCCACCACCTGCTCGTTGGCCAGTACCGTCTGGCAGTTCGGGCACCAGTTGACCGGAGCATTGGCCCGGTAGGCCAGGTCATGCTCGTATAGTTTCAGGAAGAACCACTCGGTCCACTTATAGTATTCGGGCAGGCAGGTGATTACCTCGCGACTCCAATCGTAGATAGAGCCCATGCTTTTGAGCTGGCGTCGCATGTTCTCGATATTCTGCATCGTCCACTTAAAGGGATGGATACCGCGCTTGATGGCCGCATTTTCGGCGGGAAGGCCGAAGGCATCGAAACCCATCGGGTGCAGGACGTTGTAGCCCTGCATCCGCTTGAAGCGGGCATGGACGTCCGAGGGGGCCATCGCATACCAGTGGCCGATATGAAGGTCGCCCGAGGTGTAAGGGAACATGGTCAGGGCGTACCATTTCGGCCGGGAACTGTCTTCCGTGACCTCGTAGAGCTTATCTTCAGCCCACTTTTGCTGCCACTTTTTTTCAATTTCCTGGGGATTGTATCTATCTGCCATTATTTGAGTCCCTTTTATGTTTCCTATGCTTCTAACGCTTTATCGTCTCTCCACACGTTTTGCAGACTGTCCATTTCCATCCCTTAGTGCCGTCTTTCTTTATTTTATTGTCCAGACAATTAACACAAATTTTTGTGCAACCTTTCGCGCAACTCCGGATTGGATATTTTGCCTCACCACACCAATCGCACACATACCCCATTTTCTTAAGGCTTTCTTCACTGAACACTGGCATATTTATCCTCTATTTGCCCGTTCTAAAATAAAGCCCTCCGCTTTCGGTCGGCATCAGCGAAGAGCTTATTGTCATGGCCACGTATAAAGCAATCCGTTATCAGCAGACTGCTATTGTCACTTTAATTTGTCAGGCTTGCTTTGTCAAGTCGGCGCCTTGACTGGGTCGGCTGGCTAAAGCTAACATTTCTTGCAGAGTCCTACCTTACCCCAACCCCTCTCTTTCAGAAGAGAGGGAAAATTGGAATAAGAGGGCTTCGCCCTCGGGTTGAAGCCCTCTTCTGGCAACTCCCTCGGACGAAACACTTCAGGAAGACTTAGCCACCCTCAACATGGTGGGTAGCGGCCCCAGGTCTTCCTCAGCTTTCTTAAGCAACTTTTCCCACTGTTTCGGTAGCTTTATCTCTACCGTCGCCGGTTTCTCCGGGCAGCACCCGACCTGAAGCCACATCATGTGCCCCGACTGTAGACCGCCGGCAACCACAATTTTGATACCCTCGGGGCTAACGGAAATCGGCATCGGGTCTTCAAGAATATCATCATCGGGCAACCACCAGGCATTGACGCGTGGCTCCAGTTCGGAAGCCGGGATTTTAGAGTTCTCCCACAGGTAGGTCTTCACTTTTTCTTTTGTCCAGCCGAACCTGGAGAGCCCCTTGGCCGTACCGCGCGCCATAACGAGGAAACCGGCCGCCCCCTCCGGATTGTAGGGCTGGAGCCAGTAATTCCCATTAGCCACGCCCATCACCCCGGCGGCTTTATTCAGCGAGGCCATGGTAATCTTCTTATTGCCAGTCTCGCCACCGGGAACGTTAGTGGTACTGGCCACAGCATAAGCGGTAACCGTATTGCTTCCGGCCGGAAAACCCTGTTCGGCGCTCAGCGGTTTCCAGCCGGCAGGAAGGCCCTCCTCATCTTCAGCAAAAACGATACTGGTGTAGCGAGCCGGCCCGCCGAAGATGGACATCGTGCCTATCCCGGGAACGGCACCGCCGGCCCCTTGCAAGAGGAGCCTGATAGCCCGTCCGATACTCGCCCCCGCCGGGTGCAGCGGGTCGGGTCCCAGACAGCCGTAGCCGGAACCGAGGCGGATTTGTTGGGCGATTGGCCCATTGATAATCACGACAGGGTAAGCCGAGCAGGTAGTGGCATTCATCCGGTGATGGGCCATGGCCGGGTCGCAGATAGCCTCCACAGTGGCAATTAACACGGGCAGGTACTCGGGGCGTCCTCCGGCTATCGCCAGATTGACGGCGACCGTCTCCACGGTAGCGACGCCACCGCGGGGCAGCATTTTCCCAACCACTTTATCACGGGGTAAACCGGTGCCGGTCAGCACCCAGTCGACCTTTTCTTCAGTCGGCGGTGTCAGCGATAGCCCGTCGCTCCACATATTTCTCAGAAACAAGTTGTTCATCCGGGCGACGGCTTCTTCGTAGTCCTTACCCTCGACTTTTATCCTGGGCGGCGTGATTACTCTCTTTATTGTCTTCTTCGGCTGCCACCTAGTCAGCCCGGCGATAAGCTCGTCCATTTTATCTTTGAGGGGAGTCAGGTCGCTACTCGGCACGAACATGCCCACCGGATAAATAACCTGGGACGCTTCCGCCGACAGGTTCATACCGGCAAAAGCATTCTCGACGAGTTGGGAGAAACCTTCACGGGTAACCATGACGGTAGGTACGCCTGTTTTTTCGGTTACAGCGGCAGCACGGCCGCTTTCAGCGGAGCAGGACCCTCAGGCTGCATTCCCGACAATAGCGCCATCGCACCCTTTTTCTTTCAGTAACCGGGATAAAACAGCGGGGTCGACGCCATAGATATTGGGAAACTCGGTGCAGGGAATAATCTTGACGCCAGGAAAACGCTGCTTGAGCAGCTTACGGATATAGGGAAATGTCCTCATACTCTCCCAGCCGAAATGGGACAACTCGCAGATAGTCTTGCCGTTCAGGTTATCCAAACGCGGTGCGTGCTCCTGCACCATCTCGAGCATGCCAGTGGGATTAAATACTTCCAGAGAGACTGTCGCTTTTCCTTTCATCAGCTTCTACCTCCTGTTACGAGATTTCAATATCACTTCAGGTTAAGCAATTTCGCCGGATTGACCTTAATCATCAACTCTATTTCCTCGACACTGAGCTTACACAGCAACATGATGGCGGCCATCATTCTCATCCCTTCCACGGGCGCCGGGTTAAAGTCCTGCCCGAGGTCGGTACTCAAAATGCAGTGTTCTGCCCCGACGGCCTTGACCGCTTCCGCTATCTTTGCCGGGTCGAGCCTTTCCCCGAACGGCATGGTGCAATTAAAGCAATGCTCGATATAGGCACCTTTTTCAGCCATCTGTTGCTGCTCTTTAAGGCTGAGCGTGGCGCCATACCTTACTGCCAGGGGATGAGTAACGACTATTTTGTCGATACCTTTCTTCCTGGCCTCATCGACAAGAGCAAATGCTTCTTTAGCGTAGATATGGCCCGTCGCCAGCACCATATCATATTTTTTCACGATGTCCAGTATCGGCCCGATGGCCGGCACGAGTTTCCCCTGGTTGTCCAAAATCCTGATGCCTTCTTCCGGCTTCAAGCCGCGCTTTTCCTTATCGTTGGCTGAGGAGAAAGTAGGCATCCAGACAACTTTAGCGCCTAATAAAGCGGAGGCCTCCACTGCGACCGGATTCAAGCCCCCGACAGCAAAGTCGAGGCTGACACTACCCAGCACAGTGAGGTTGCGGACGCTCTGGCCGACGATAGAGGCCACCGGTGCGGTGGGGTAATCGTGGCTTTTGAGCACGATAGCTCTCATGCCGGCAGCTTCCGCCTGCGTGGCCAACTGCAAAGCATCCATGCGGCGGCCGGCGTGAGGGTCGGGGGCATGGTGGACATGCATATCAATCGAACCACGTACCAGTAAGTCAGTTGATTCCATTGCTAACCTCCCATCCTTGGATTTCAAGCCAGCCAATCCCTCTGGCGCTGTATTCCTTAACATATAGCAGACCCGCCAAGAATTCAAGTATCTGGGAAAATCACGTCACTGCCCCTCATTGAGACAAATCCGCCCTGGATGTATACTATTACCACAGAGAAAGTCCCGCCGGCGGCGGGTCTATTACAGGAGGGCGGTAATGCCCAAAGAAGAAGACAAGTTTTCAAATATTAGAAATCAATTCAGCAAGACAAGCGATGGACTGGAACTGGACCGCCAGAAAGTAGCCCAGGCCCTGGGCATTGACGAGAAACAACTTGCGGAGTGGGCAGAAAGAGACCCATCCCAACCACCGTCCCCCGAGCTAACCAGGAAGGAGGCCGCGGCGGTGGAGAAGATGGGAAAGGCAGCCCAGAAAGCGGCTGACATGTCGTTAAGGATAGCTCGGGAAGCCATCCGTCGGGCAGAAAATATCAGTCGCACAACTCTGGCGGCCGCCGAAGCGTCAGCCCGGGCCACCGAGCAGGCAACAAAACGGGCCGAAGAATTGAGTCGCGCGGCGGAAGGAATAGCCGAGGTGTCGCGAAAAGCCGCCATGGAAGCAGTACGCCGGGTTGAAGAAACGATTAAGTCGGTCAGCGAGACCACGCAAAAAGCAGCCAGAGATTTCGAGCAAACGGCCAGTGAGGCAAGGGCCACTGCCAACTCGGCCAAGGATACTGCAGATAAGTCAGCCAAGGCAGCCAAGGACAACTTACTGAAAGCGGTCCAGACCAGCAAATCGGCGAAAGAGACCGCCGACATGACAGCGAGGACATCGCAGGAACTATTACGCCGGGCTGAGGAGATTGATAAGTCGGCAAAACAAGCGACAGAAGCAGCCCTGCAATCGTATCAGGAATCGATGAGCCGGGTCGAGCAAATAGCGGGAGAGACCAACCGGACGGTTGAGGCATTAATAAAAGCATCGGAAGAAGCCACAGCCACTATTGAGAAAATTAGGAGTGAGGCGAAAGAGACGGCGGAAAGGTCGGCCAGGGCATCACAGGAAGCTCTGGCCCGGGCTGAAGAGATAGGCCAATCGGCACAACAGGCAGCGGAAGTCGCCATGCAAGCCTCCCGGGAAGCGGTCAGCCAAGCCGAGCAGATAGGCCAGGAAACCAGACAGACTGTCGAGACAATGGTCAAAGCCTCCGAGGCAGCCATCGCCGGTATTGAGAAAATAGGGATGGAAGCAAAAGAAACGGCGGAACGCTCAGCCAGGGCATCACAGGAAGCTGCAACCAGCGCTGAGGAGACGGGCATGTCAACGAAACAGATGGCGGAAACCGCCAGGCAAACATCTCAGGAAGCGGTCAGACGGGCGGAACAGATAGGCCAGGAGACCAGACAGACCATTGAGACACTGGTGCAAGCTTCTGAAGCAGCACTGGCCAGGGTGGAGGAGATAGGGAGAGAAGCCAGGGAAACGGCGGAGAAATCAGTCAAGACATCACAGGAAGCTATGGCCAAAGCTGAAGAGGTAGGTCAATCAGCGAAACAGGCGGCAGAAGTTGCCATGCAAGCCTCCCGAGAAGCAGTGGAACGGGCAGAGCAAATCGGCCGGGAGACCAAACAAACCGTCGAGATGTTGGTCAGAATATCCGAGGAAGCCATCGTCGGCGTCCAGCAAATCGGCCGGGAAGCCAGAGAAGCCGCCGAGAAGTCAGCCCGACAAGGCATTGATGCATCTCCGGAAGCCAGCGCTTCTCCGTTACCAGTCACGGATTCCGAGCAATTGGGAGAACTTGAGGAGGAAGTCGAGCGGATGCAGAGCATCCGTGAAGAATTAGCCGACGGCAAAATCGAAGTGGCCGAAGCGCTGCAAAAATTCAAGGACATTTTCAAAGGCCTCGACAAATAAGCGTGCACCTTCGGACGCGGCTAACGCTTTAAGGCCATAACGACCTCAGACACCCAGTTCTTCTCCGCAGATGACGACCGTAATGCGGTCTTTTTCCCACTGCCGTTCAACGACGGTAACGATGTTACACGTCCTCTCTTCGGAACGGCAATCGACGCATTTACCTGCCTTGGCACAGGGAACGGGGCGACCCCGCCGCTTGGCATGAACGGGAGCGACATAGTCCTTGATTCTTTGTATCCCGGCTTCCTGGTCGGGGACGATTTTATTTATTCCGGCAATGATAATTACCCTGGTGGGGCCGTAACATAGCGCCGCCACCCGATTGCCGTAGCCGTCAATATTGACCGGCTTGCCATCCAGAGTCAGGGCATTGGTACTCATCAGAAAAACATCAGCGAGCAAGCTCTGCCGGCGGAGCTGCTCAGTCGCGTTATCCCGCCCGATACCGAGCCCGGGTGCACGCCGGTCGATAAAGCGGAATTTCCGGCTCTTACGCATAATATCCAAAATGCCTATCTCCTCCAGGGTGAGTGAGCCACCGTGAGCCACCTGACTTCCCGGGGGGATTAAACTGAGTGCTTTCTCCAGAGCCGCCGCCTTTGTTTTGACATAAACGCCATTCATGTTATTCTTTTCCAGTGCTTTAATCACCTTCCCGGCGAGTGTTTCGTGATACCATTCTTTAGCCTCGGCCGCCTTCTCAAATTCAGGGTTCTGTTTCTTTCCAGCCAATTCTTTCCTCCTTTCCTGGACTCTGGCTTTCTGCCCTATTATGCAATTTTTTACCCTCAGACTCAACTTACACCCAGGAGGAACCAAGCAATGGCATTTAACCAGCCATAAAGAGTCCCAATGGTGCGTGACTCTTATCATAATATTTCCCCTTCTCCTCGCAAATAAGGAGAAGGGGAAATTAGACCAATATATGTGGAAGTCGTCCGCTTCCTTACTTTGTTCTCAGGTAATCAATCATTGGCTGAGTGACTAACGGCACCACGTCTCCAATCATGTGAGGCATAAGGTTGGCCATTACCTTCGGCATCAGTTCCGGCATCTGCTCGGCCATATAATCCGGCATCGGGATACGTTCCCCTACTCTTTTCAGCATAGTCGGCATGACCTTCGGCATCATCATCGGCAGTAATCTGGGAAACAGTACCGGGAAGAGCGGTCTCATCAGTTCCAGGATACCCGGGATTTTGCCCATGAACCGCATCATGGCGCCCATTCCGAAAGGCATCGCATCAATCAATTCCGGCCACATGGTACCCATCAGCCCGGCAAAACCTTCGGGGGTCATCAGAGCAATCATCGCTTCAAAAACAGCCCATTGCTTCTGCACTTCGGGATTAGGGTCGGGAAAGTCGTAACCTAATCTCGATGCGGCGAAACGGGCTAAATCGACTACTTCTACCGGAGACTGCTTCTTGTCGGCACTGACGCGAAGCTGGAACTCGCAACAGGGGCAGAGAGCTAATATCTTCTCGGCTCCTACTTCAGCCGCCTCATCCAGCCGTACTTTACCGACTTCAGCCGCCACCGGCGGCTCCTTAATCAGCGTAAGCACGCTGCCGCAGCAGTGAGCGTCTTCACGATTGTGTTCCATTTCCACGAATTTCACGTCGGGTAAAGCCCGGATGACCTCGCGCGGCGGCTCGTATACTCCGGAGCCACGCCCGATATGACACGAATCGTGCCACGTTACGGTACATGGCTTGTGGCCATCATGCGGAAAAGTAAACTCGCCGGTCTTGAGCTTCTCGGCCAGTACTTCACTGTAATGTCTGGCTTTGATACCGTATTCTATTCCCAGTCGCCTGGCCCAGTCCGGATAAACGCGGCGCCACATCATATCACAGGCCGGACAGGAGGTAACGACGATATCCGCTCCGGCACTCTTCACGGCCGCAATGTTCTTTTTCATCGTCTCGGCAAACACTTCCCATTTACCGGCAACGAGCATGGGTGTGCCGCAACAATTCTCTTTATCGGCGAGATAGGTGAAGTCAACGCCAGCTCGGTCGAGCAACCGGACACTGGCCTGCGCAATGTCTTTCTCCACATAGCTGGCCGTACAGCCAGCGAAATAAACAGTGCTGGCATGGTGGCCGGGACCATGTTTCTCAACAAAGTCTGCAGGGAACCAAGCACTCCGGTCTTTACGGTAGCCGGCCCAGATATCCCCCTCGCTTTGTAGCGCGGCGCTCATCATCTCGAAAGGCGGGAAAGTCATCTTCTTGTGCTCTTCCACCAGTTGCCCGCGCAACTTCATCCAGGAAGCCTCGATGGGTAGAGATACCGAGCAACGGTGGTTACACAGCTCGCAGGTAGTGCAGGCCAGTATGGTATCGACCATAAACTGGTCCCACTTCTCTCTGCCTTCCATGTACTCACGCAGCCAGTACCATTTACCGCGTGGAGACTGGCTCTCCCAGCCACGCCCATAGAACTGGTCGCATTCTTCAACACAGTAACCGCACTGCGAACAACCATAGGCATACCAGGCTACATCGGCCGGAATGCCCCTTATCGGTCGGGTCGGACGCTCACCAATTTTAACCGCCACCCGGTTACCCATGGGCCTTATCAGGGGTTCAAGGAAATTAGCCATGGAGAGGAAAGCACCCACCGCACCACTCGCAATAACCTTCTCCGGATTAAGGATGCCTTTCGGGTCGACCTTGACTTTGAAAGTACGCAGTCGCGCCACACGCTCCCGGCCGAGAATTTTATCAGCCCTGGCGGCGAAATAAAGTCCTGTCGAGTATGGCCGGCCGCCGTACTTCCCGATAACCTTAAATATGGTGATAGCCAGGCCAAAGACCAGATTGTAGCTGAACTTACGCTGGTCGCTGGGAATGAAACCGAGGATGACGGCTTCCGGCTCACCGTGAATACTATTCCTGATAATAATTGCCTCTTTGACGATGGGCTGAGCTACTTTTTCCGTAATCTCGGTCATTACCCGGCCTAAATTAGAAAGGGGAATGACGAATTCAACCGGCACTAAACTCGGACCAAGGCGTTTGACCAGCATTACCTTAAAACGGTTTACCCATTCATGCCCGGCGATTTCATCACTCAATATCTCGGCTTGATGGGTCTGAACCAGCGCCGGCAGCTTCGACTTAACGGCCTCGTTATCCTGCTTACGGTAAGCCAGGACGGCAATATATCTGGCGGGCAGGACGACTCGCTTTTCAGCCTGACCGTAATGTTCCATCAGCGGAGTCACGTTTCTCAACTCGGCCATTTTGGGGTTAATGAAAAGGAAGGACCATATCGGCACTTTCTCATCGATTAGCGCCTGCGCGAACTGCTGTAAAGCATCCGCTTCAGCAAAACCAACGGCGGTTACTTCGATGTCAGCCAGGGGTTGAACACGAAGCGTCACACCGGTAATCAGGCCGGTAACACCTTCCGCATCGGCAATGAGGTCGAGTTCCTCCCCGGCGAATTCTTTTACCGTACCATCCGGCATAACCACGCGGGCACTCAGGACAATGTCCTTGAACCAGCCCATCTCGTAAGAACCGATGCCGGCACCACCCTGGGCCAACCATCCGCCGACGGTCGAACCCGGGTAGCTGCTGGGATAGAGGCACAAGGTCAGTTGGTGCTTGGCCAACTCCCTGTCCAGCTTCTCCCAGACTACCCCCGACTGCACTGTGACCGTCTTTGCCGACTCGTCGATATTAAGGATACGGTTCAGTCGCAAGAAGTCAACAACTATCCCTTTCTTGACCGGCAAAACCCCGCCATAGCCGGATGACGCTTTGCCACGCGGTGTCAATGGAATATTGCGGTCGCTTGCCCAGCGGACCAGCCCGGCCAATTCCTCTTGATTTTCCGGCTGGACGACCGCATCAGGAAGCGTCTCACCCATGACTAACTTGAGCATACTCGGCAGTGCCGCCACATCGTGGCCATAGAGCTTGCGCTCGGTTGGATTAAATGACACCCGGTGGCCAAATACCTGCTCCAGATACGACCGCTGCGCTGAACTTAACTTACTCAATTTGTTTCCTCCTAAGTACCGGCTACTCCGCTTGGGACGAGCTTTTTCTCCTGTCTAGCGTGGCGAGCGAACTGGCCAGCGCCCGGCTGCGGGCCAGGTTGCTTTCAAGGACTTCACGCACCAGGTTACAGGCTTCGGCAATTTTCGCATTAGCCAGCCGATAATAAATGGTCGTCCCTTCGCGCCGGGTAAGGACGATGGCTCGCTCTCGCAAAACAGCCAGATGGCGCGAGACATTGCTTTGGGGGAGATTCAAACGGGCCACCAACTCACCGACCGACATCTCCTCATCACCGAGTTCGTGAAGAATCATAAGACGGGTAGGGTCAGCCAGAGTCTTGCAGATATCCGCCTGAAGAATGAAAAGCTCAGATTTGGTATCACTACTCATTGACACCTCCATGCATATATTCGAATATAATCATATAGCAATTCACACAATGTTGTCAACGCTCATTCCTTCCGCACTAGACCAGACTGCCTTTCTAGCGTATACTCGGTTGAGAGGTATCGAGTGACCGGAGAGCCGACGCCCAGTAACCATGCCAGAAGGACGCTTAGCCCGCTATTTTGGGCGGTTATTATCTTTGTCGTCGCCCAGTATCTCAACTTCTGCGTCTCCGTTCAAATAAAGCATTATGTAGCAGTTAATCAGATTACTTCTCCCCAGTTTCCGCTCCAGTTCCCTCTGGTCTATTTCTTCGTGACTGTAGCTGTAATCGGTATCGTTCTTTTTCTTATTCCCGTCTCCAAAATAAAGATAGTTTTCCGCATTCTCTTTGCCGTTCTTTTTGCCTGGGGGACATTCATCAGTTTCGCCTTGATTCTCCAGATTATTGTCTCGGCTATTGCGGCGGTGATTGCCGGTTCGGTCTGGTTTTTTCAGCCCAGAATCTGGCTGCATAACCTGCTGCTGGTCTTAACTCTGGCCAGCGGCGTCTCACTTTTCGGTTTTCTTCTATCTCCCTGGACGGCCATCGCGCTCATGCTCGTCCTAGCCATCTATGATTTTCTGGCCGTCCGTTTCGGCTACATGGTATGGATGGCCAGAAAACTGTCTGAATCGGAAACATTACCGGCTTTTTTCATCCCTTTCTCACTCTCCGATTGGAATCTGGACTTGAGAAAAATCGGGGCCGGACTCTTTGACGAAGCTCCCGCCGAGAGAGAGTTTTCCGTGCTCGGAGGTGGTGATATCGGTTTTCCGCTGCTACTCGTGGCTTCCGTCTTCTTTGCTTCAGGCTTCACCCAATCGTTGGCGGTAGCCGTTTTCGCACTGCTCGGGCTGATCGGCGCCTTCCTGATACAGCGCCTTTTCCTCAAAGGTAAACCAATGCCCGCCCTCCCACCGATTGCTTTCGCCTCCCTCATCGGGTTTGTCATCGTATCTTATCTGCTCTAGAGTAACAGGAGCCAGAATAATCAGCCTCGTGCGTTCGCCAATAGTCCGCGGCAATTTCAGACACACTGTAACAGAAAGGCATCTTGTCACGTTTACTTGTTACAAGCGGTTAGGAAACGAGTATGATATCGACACAGGACGCAAATCAAAAAACAAACCAGCTGGACCGATTGGTACAAAAAATAGGCGAAGGCCTCGTCCTTTTGTTCGACGCTATTATTTCCGTACTGGCGGCGCTGGCCGAATATGATAACCGCTGGACTACTGAAGATTAATTAGCATCGGGATTTGCCAAATTACCACTATGCAGGCCATACTAATAGAAAGTACACTAAATCCGTTTATTGGGTGCCAGCTTTTGGAAATGCAATCTCCCGATGCAGAAGTCTATTTATTAGAGCGCGCGGTCAGACGGGATAAAGTAGCGTTTACTGCCCTCTACGAGCGCTATCTGGACCGCGTTTACAAATACGCCTATTACTGGTTGTCCGACCAGGCCGATGCCGAAGACATTGCTCAAGAGGTCTTTGTCCGGGCATGGCAGTCTATTGACAGGTATAAAGTAACCGCCGCCCCTTTTATCGCCTGGCTCACCACTATTGCCCGTAACTTAATCGCCAGCCACTACCGTGCCACCAAGCGCCTCGTTCCATTCCCGGAAACGGAGCCGATGGCCAATAGCGCTGACGACCCCGAAGTGTTAACGGAAGCTAGTTTTAACCGTAACTACATTCGAGCTGCCATCACGAAACTTAGCGGCGAGAAACAAAAAGTAATTCAAATGCGTTTTATTAGTGATATGAGTTATGAAGAAGTGGCCTTAGCCTTGCACAAAAGCGAGGGGGCGATTAGAGTAATACAGTATCGGGCGCTCCAGGATTTAAGGCGCATTTTGGTGAAAAAACAAAAATGAACAATAAAGAAGAAATACTTGCCAGGTGTATTGATGAAGTACTGAGCGGACAGAGCACAGTAGAGGACTGTCTGGCCCGTTATCCTGAGCTAAGGGAAGAGCTTAAACCCTTATTAGAAGTCGCTATCAGCATCCAGGTGCCGAAGGTAGCCGCATCACCGGAATTCCGCCAGCGTACCCGCGACCGTCTGCTCGAGATAATGGAGTCGGCACAGGTCCCCGAACGCAGGCAAGAAAGAATTCGCAGCGGCTGGCTCATTCCCGCCTTGTCCCTTAGAGCTGTAGCTATCGTACTACTGGCGTTCGCTATCATCGTCGGCGGCAGCACCAGTGTTTATGCTTCCCAGAATAGCCTGCCCGGAGATGTCCTTTATCCGGTAAAGACCGGCGTCGAGAAACTACAGGTGGCTGTGACGGTCAACCCGGAGAGCAAAGCTTATTTACACTTGAAATCAGCCCAGCGTCGTATCGATGAAGTGGCTGTCCAGGCGAGCCTGAACCGCACAGTAAATACTTCCGGCCTGGCCACCGTCCCCGCCCAGACCGATGCAGCCCTGCGCGAAATTGAAAAAGCATCGCCTGAGGATACTAAAGAATTCCTGAGCCATCTGGCCGAGTCCACCATTAACCAGCAGGTAACCCTGGGCCAAGTCCTGACTGAATCTCCCGAGGCCGACCGTGAGGCTGTACAACAGACTATTACTGTGGCACAACGGACGAACTTAATCGCGCAGGCAGGCTATAGTAATGAATCCTTCCTGAAAACCAACCCTTCCGTCCGTGACGCCCGTCTTGAAGAAGGACGGTTCAAAGTTGACGGGGCCCTGTTGAGCGTATCCGAACAGACGTGGAACGTCGGCGGTGTGGTCTTGTCCAATGTCCATTATAGCGGTGAGCCCCCTCCGATTGGCAGCCGGGTGAAGGTACAGGGGCTGAAGAAGGATAACGAAATTTTTATCATTAATCTCGACCGGGAAGAGGCGACCAATCAGGACGTCAAAATCGAGGGGCAATTCAAAGGCACCGACGAGAGCGGAAAAACATGGTACGTCGGAGAAATTCCCGTCGGTGTTCCCACCGATAAGACACCACCCCCCGCCGGTGATAAAGTTGCCCTGCAGGGTGTAACCGAAAACGGCACTCTGGCAATAACTAATACAGAACAAAAAGAAAGAGACAGAGAACGTGAGGGCGAAGCCAAGCTTGAAGGCAGGTTGACAGAGGTTAATACGAACGATAATATTATCACGGTAAGCGTGGCTGGTGCCCGGATTAACCTCAACATCAGCGAAGCAAAAATCCGTACCGAGGACGGTGAAGAGATTCAACTTTCCGAGCTAAGGTCGTCACTCGGCGAAGACCTGGAAGCCGAAGGACTGTTTAAGAAAGATGGCATTCTTTATGCCAAAGAAATACGGATCGAGCAAGAAAACCGCAGTAGCCGAAACAGCCACAATAGTGGTGAAAGAGACTAGAAACGTAAGGTGCTAGAACACAGGGTCAGGTACTTAATACCGCTAGCTGCCGTCTTCCTTTTGTTGCTCGGCGGTTGTGCTAAGTCCGTCCAACAGGTCAATCTGAACCAGGAATTTACCCTGTCACCGGGGCAAGCGGCCGATATTGCCGGTGAGAACTTAAATATCAAATTCGTCGAGGTCATCACGGATAGCCGGTGCCCGAGCGGCGCTACCTGTGTCTGGGCCGGGGAAGCCAGCTGCCTCGTTGAAATTACTAAAACCGGCGACGCCTCGTCGCCCTACAAGCTGGTACTTACCGAACCCGGCCTGACTCAAGAGCCCCTCCGCCAAACGTTTGACGGACATGAACTTAGTTTCAGCATTGAGCCTTACCCCATCGTCGGGCAGGCAATATCACCCAGTGACTACCGCCTGGTAATGACAGTTAGCCTGGCGACACCGATTCAGTAAGTGCCGTTTTGCATTTACAACGGAAGGATAGTAAAATTAACTGGTTTAGACCACTGTAAACCGCGTCATTCCTCAGACAGGTCTCAAGATTGGGTTTCCCTGTGGGAAAAGAAGGTTTTTGCGCTGGTAAGATTGCGAGTATGAATGCACCGAGAACAGGTAAAAGTTGGACAACTTGATATCAGTTATTTTGCGGTAGGTGAAGGTACACCGCTTATCATAATCCACGGTGGCGTTGATGGAGCCCGTTCCTGGCTTAGAATGGCCCGGCAACTCGGTCAATACTACCGTGTCTATGCCCCCGACTTACCTGGCTTTGGTAGCAGCCAGTCAATGGGTGATTTCCAGATACGCCGGTATGTGGAATTTATCGATGGCTTTGCTCGGAGTCTCCGGCTCAGGCGTTTCTGCCTCATCGGTCATTCTATCGGCGGGGCTATCGCTCTGCACTATGC
>JBDRLU010000026.1:0-21239 GCA_043812795.1 Chloroflexota bacterium | reverse complement strand
GGCGTACCAGTAAGAACGCTTGCCAGGTTCATCATCATAAGCCTTATTTAGATACTTACCCAAGTAGGACGCCATGCCTTTGATTGAACGCACCTTGTCAACATGAATCCATACAGCGCCTGTAACCGCCTTCCATTGTTGACGGGCTACCTGATAGCCAATATAGTCAAGACGCAAGACAACGTGCAGATGCTGGCAGGTATGAGCTTTGTTCCATTCTTTCACAGCATAGTATTCACGGATTAGACCACGCCTTCGCATTCGCTTCAAGAACTTGCGCCACGCAGTATTCAAGTCACCTTCAAACTCAGTAGGAGTAGTCAGCGTGAGCAGGCGATATTCACCAGTCATTCCTATACCCAGCATGAAACGCTGATACGCCCGATTAAACCTTCGTTTCCGTTTGTCTTCCTCCGTTAACTCAGCCCAAAATGCTTTCTTAGTATTATTTACACTCCGGCCAGTTGTAGTAGAAGAATCAAGTATATGGGAAGACAGACCAACATTGTTTGTCTCTTTTTCCACTTTTGCATATTTACCCGCCCTTCAAATAGGTAGTAGAATATGCTTTGGGGGAAAGAGACAGTAATACTAGGGCGGGTCCAACCTCCTGTTATTATTTGCCTCTATTCCCCCAAGCATTTTTAGAGATTATTCTTTCTTGGTCTACCTCCTTTCTTACCCCATGCAACAGCCATGCCAGGGTAACGCTTTCTCATAGCTTCTTGCCCCTTTTTACCGATTTCAGCAAAGTGGCTAGGACCTCGCTTATTGAGAAGAGACAAGCCGCCCATTCGACCTGCTTCATTTACAGTGATACCAATCAACGACCCTCCAATAAAGTTAACCAACCCCTTTTTTTAATAAAAAAAGGGGAGGCCTTAAATTGCTCTAAGGCCTCCCCTTCGTATGGGAGATTTTGGTTCTAAGACGTCCCCTCTACAGGGGCAAAGCAAGTATTTCTTGACCAAAGGTTATCAAATTGCATTCATAAAGTCAATAGCTTCTTTAACACCCTACCAACTATTATTTCAACCCTAGCTCGTTTCGGAGGCGGGCGGAGGCTTTAGCCCGCCCGCCTTGCTTATCGCCCCGCTCGGTACCCCTACCTTAACCCCATCATATCAGCTGGGCTTGCCTTCTCATGGGCTTTCAAAGCGTCCTCCATGCCGAGTGTGGCCGTGTAACGTCTGACCATCTCAAGCTGAGAATGTCCTAGTAGATACTGCAAATTGAACACGTTCTTATCTACTCTGAGAAAGTTTAAGGCGAAGGTATGCCGGAATCGATGCACGCTACCATTGCCTCTCACCTTTGCTCTTTCTTTTAGTCTCTTAATCAAACATTGAACACCCACGCAAGTAAGCGGCTTGCCTTCTTCATTAAGCCATAAGACTCGTGTCTCTTCAGGACGATGCATCACATAACGCCAGAGGGCTTTCTGAGCCACTTTACCTATCCGCACTACTCTTTCTTTATTCCCCTTGCCCATGACCCTTATATTTCCGTTTGAAGTATTAACGTCTTCTAAAGCCATTCCCACCAACTCGGATAGCCTTACCCCAGCATCAACCAGCACTAGCACAATCGCCTTATTCCGGCTTCCCAAGAACTTGGCATTATGTTCATACTGACTATCGCATTCCGCGAGCATACGGCTTATTTCCTCACGTGTATATGGCGTTATAACTTTCGCTTTAGGCTTGGCCACTCTTATTTTCTTAGCTGGATTTTCTTTAATAAAACCTTCTCGCATTGCCCAGCCTAAGAAATTGGCCAACACCACAAAATAATGGTGCATCGTCGTATGAGAAGCCTTTGCGTGGGAAGTTTCCGACCCATTTCCTTCTATTCCCCAACGATATTCTTCATTAGCTACATAGCTCAAGAATTCACGGATATTCCATTCCGTGACCATGCGGATATCATCAGGCCAGTTTTGCTTTGACGAATACCAGAGGAAACGCTTTAGGTTTTCCGAGTAGAATTCAACGGTACGAGGGCTTTTACCTTCTGTCTGTTTGGTCAGCACGAATCCGTTTACCAGAGACTTGACCGAAGTCCCCGGCCGACTTTCCAGCCTTATTGCTGTAACCATTATTCATTTGCGGACCCGCCCTGTTTCCACCGTATCAGGTGGTCTGTTCTAGATTCAGCCACCTTTAGCTTTTCTGAGGTATCAGGTGGCTTGACCACTTACTTTTGTGCCTATGGTCGGGGCGGACGGATTTGAACCGTCGACCACCTGAACCCCATTCAGGTGCGCTACCAAGCTGCGCTACGCCCCGTCAGTCCGGCCGATTGGCTAGGGTAGTCCCATTGTCATATATTCAGCGTTAATAGTCAATATTTTCTCGTGCCCGATGTCGCTCATAATCTTGTTTGTGCTACAATTGGGCTGGGCGTTTTGCCGATGGGACTAATTCAGGAGAGAGTCGAGGAACTATTGAGCGAACTGCCGCCGGACGTACAGCTAGTGGCGGCGGCTAAGACGCGGTCGCCGGCGGAAATTCTGGAGGCAATTGCCGCCGGTGTCAGTATCATCGGCGAAAACTATGTCCAGGAAGCCGAGGCAGCCGGTGCCGTGGTCGGCCAGCAGGCAACCTGGCATTTTATCGGGCACCTGCAGAAAAACAAGGTCAGGAAGGCGGTCAGGCTGTTCGACATGATTGAGACGGTTGACTCCGTAGCCATCGCCGTAGAAATCGATAAGCAGTGCGTCCGCCTGGGCAAGGTCATGCCTGTCTTGATCGAGGTCAATATCGGCCGTGAAAGACAGAAATCGGGCGTGCTGCCCGAGGCGGTCGAGTCGCTTATCAAGGAGATCTCCGTCTTAGCCAATATCAGAGTGATGGGACTGATGACTATCGGGCCCCGCTTCGGCGACCCTGAAGACTCACGGCCCGGCTTTATTGAGATGAAAAAGATATTCGACCGCATTGGAAAGCTTCATCTGCCGAACGTCGAGATGAAATACCTCTCGATGGGGATGACCAACTCCTATAAAGTCGCCATCGAAGAAGGGGCCAACCTGGTGAGAATCGGCAGCAAAATATTCGGCGAGCGAGACTAAAGCGAAAGGAAATTAACAAAATGCCGCCTATCGTCGCTATTGTGGGTAGTACGTCGGAGTCAGGTAAAACGACACTCGTCGAGAAGTTAATCGGTGAGATGAAGTCGAGGGGTTATCAAGTAGCCACGGTCAAGCACGCCCCGCAGGAGACCGACTTCGACCGGCCGGGGACAGATAGCTGGCGCCATATCCAGGCCGGTAGCGAGGCCACCGTGGTCAGTGGCCGGAACAAATTATTTCTAATTAAGCCGGCGTCGAATGCCACGCTCGATGACGTGGCTGCCTTGCTGGGTGAAGACTACGATATCATCCTGGCCGAAGGTTTCAAGTCGAGCGATGTGCCTAAAATCGAGGTGCACCGCAAGGGAGCCGGCCCGCTCCTTACCGACCTCAAGCGGCTGATGGCCATCGCCACCGACGAGCTCCTGAATGTCAAGACGAGGCAGTTTTCCCTGGATGATGTCAAGGGTATGGCCGACCTGCTGGAGGAAGGTTTTCTCAAACCGCAAGGGGAGCGACTCTCTCTTTACGTTGATGGCGCCCCCATCACCCTGACCGCTTTCCCGAAGGCCTTTATCGCCAGCGTGGTGCTGGGCATGGTCTCTTCTCTCAAAGGGGTGGGAAAAATCAAAAGTCTGAAGCTCTTCTTCACTCGGAGAGACTAGTAAGGCAGGCTGCCTTAGACCCGTCCGAATTCCCTCTCCAACTGTCCCGAGCTCAGGTGAATCATGGTGGGGCGGCCGTGGGGACAGGTATTGGGCAAGGCCGTCCGTTCCAGTTGTCTTATTAACTCCCGCATTTCATCGTCGGTCAGCGCCTGCCCGGCCCTGATGGCACTGTGGCAGGCGATGGAGATGGCGACCTGCTCCGGCCAGCTCCGGTTCGGTTCGGCGGTAGTTTCTAACAGTTCCCGCAGTGCGGCCTGCCAGTCCTCTCCGGCCAGTTGCCGCGGTACCGTCCGTACCAGATAGGTGCGGTTGCCGAAAGGCTCGATAAGAAAGCCGAAGTCGCTGAGTTCGGTGTAGTGCGACTGTAATACTTCCTCCTGTCGGGGGTCGACTTCGATGGTCACCGGCTCGAGCAGTCCCTGCACCTCGACTTTCTGCCGGGCGTGCTGCTCTTTAATCTGCTCGAAGAGGATACGCTCATGGGCGGCATGCTGGTCGATAAGGTAAAGTCCGTCCGGCCCTTCGGCGACGATATAGCTGCCGGCCACCTGCCCGAGCAGTCGGAGCACCGGCAGCGAAAAGGCGGGTGTTGGTGCAGTCCGGGCCGTGATTGGGGGGCTGGTGTGGTGGACAATGGTGTGGGGTGGTGCCCAGAGTGTCTGGGGGGCCGGTCGGCCGGTATAAGCTGGAGCGACCTCCTCAATACGGGGGACGGTTGCCTGTTCGACGAGGGCGCGGCGCACCGCCTTCTGTACCGTGCCGAAGACCAGATGTTCATCGTGGAATTTTATTTCGGATTTGGTCGGATGGACATTAACGTCGGTCTCACCGGCCGGTAAGGCGATATTAATCACGGCCACTGGATGTTTCCCGGTCATCAGCAGCCCGTGATAGGCCTCTTCCACCGCCCAGGCGAGGAGTCGGTTGTTTATCCAGCGTCGATTGACGAAGAAACTGAGATAGTCGCGACTGCTCCGGTGGATGGTGGGCGAGCCGACCATCCCGCTGGCGGTAATCGATGACGCGCTGCCGCCTTCCCAGCTTTTATCCCGAGCGATGTCGAGCATATTGCGGGCGATGTCCGGTCCATAGACAGCGATGATACTATCGAGCAGTCGACCACTCCTGGCGTGTTCAGGGCATCGCGGCTGTCGAGAGCAAGGCTGAATTTGACCTCGGGGTAGGCGAGGGCATACTGGCTGACGACGTTGGCGATATGGCTGTTTTCGGTATTGGGTGACTTCAGGAACTTGAGGCGGGCGGGGACGTTGCGGAATAGATTGCGAACGGTGATAGTTGTCCCTTGAGCATGCCCCCGGCTACTTTTGGTGACGACGTTGCCTTCCTGCAAGCTGAGGTAACTGCCGGCCGGGTCGTCAGCGGTGCCGGTGGTCAGCTCGACCTGGGCCACGGCAACGATACTGGCGAGGGCTTCGCCGCGAAAACCGAGGGTAGCGATAGACGTCAAGTCGTCCGAGTCGTTTATCTTGCTGGTGGCGTGGCGGGCGAAGGCCAGTTCCACTTCGTTGGCGGGAATACCGCTGCCGTTGTCGGTGACCCGGATGAGGCCGACGCCGCCCCCCTGGGCCTCGACGGTAATCTGACAGGCCCCGGCATCCAGCGAGTTTTCCACCAGTTCTTTCACTACCGAGGCCGGTCTTTCCACCACTTCCCCGGCGGCAATACGGGCGACGACCTGCGGGTCCAAGACTTTGATAGACATCAGTTTAACTCTACACGTTTCCGTGTAAGATGTCAAGGGGTATTATGACTCTATCTTCTCTAACCGGGCGAAGCTCATGAGGAGTTTTTTGATGCCCTGGCCTTTGAAGGCCACGGTGACTTCATTGTCTTCTTTTACCTTCTGGGCATTGACGACCACCCCTTCGCCGAACTGAGTGTGGCGGACGTGGTCGCCGGCTTTCAATTCAGCCAGGACCGTCATCGACATGGGAGCGGTCGGCCGGTTCCAGGCATAAACGGCGTCGGCCAAGCGGGTCTCCTCCCCCTGCCAGCCGCTCGGCGCCACCAGTTGCGACGGTATGTCATTGAGAAAACGGGACGGTGGGCTGACCATACTGCGTCCCATCAGGCTGCGGCGAAAAGCACGGACGAGGTATATCTTCTGCTTGGCGCGGGTGATGCCTACGTAGCAGAGTCGTCGCTCTTCTTCCATCTGGGTCGGGTCGTCCATCGACCGGATGTGGGGGAGCAGGCCGTCTTCCATGCCGACGATAAACACCACGGGAAACTCTAGTCCTTTGGCCTGGTGCAGGGTAATCAGGGTAACGGCCGGCACGCTTTCATCCAGGCTATCGACGTCGGCAACAAGGGTAACCCCCTCGAGAAAAGCGCTTAAACCTTCAGGTGGCGGCAACTCCTGGTATTGCTCGGCCACGGTGCGCAGTTCAAGAATATTTTCCCAGCGGTCTTCCCCTTCCAGCCCGCTCAGGATATAGCTCTTATAGCCGGTACGTTCAACGAGCCGGTCGAACAGCTCCACCAGGTTCAGCTCCCGGCTGGCGGTAATGAACTCTCCCATCAGGTTAAGAAAACCGACCAGGACGCGCCCGGTGTGCGGTGGAAAAGGCGAGGTGCCAGCCTCGTTTTTGGTCACCAGTTTCAATGCCTCGAATTGCGAAAGCCCGTGTGACTTGGCCCAGTCGGCGAGCTTATGCTGTGTTTGTTCACCGATGCCGCGCTGGGGGACATTGATGACCCGGCTGAAGCTGACATTATCGTGCGGATTCTGGATGAGACGGAGATAGGCGATAATATCTTTCACTTCACGCCGTTCATAAAAACGGGTGCCGGCGACCAGTTTGTAAGCCGTGCCGTAGCGCAGGAAAGCTTCCTCGAGGACGCGAGACTGGGCGTTGGTGCGGTACATTACGGCAAAATCGCCCAGGCTGAAATGCCCCTGACTGACCAGGCGCTCGATTTCACCGACGGTGAACTGGGCTTCTTCCTGTTCGGTGTAAGTCTCGACGACAGTAATCGGCTCGCCCGTCTCGTTTTCCGTCCACAATTTGTTGGGTTTGCGTTGCTGGTTGGCGGAAATCAATTGGGAGGCAGCTTCCAGAATCATCTTCGTCGACCGGTAGTTTTGTTCGAGCAGGAACACCTTAGCTTTGGGGTAGTCCTTCTCGAAACTCATGATATTACGCAGGTCGGCGAACCGCCACGAGTAAATCGACTGGTCGGGGTCGCCGACCACGCAGATATTGCGGTACTTACCGCCGAGCTGTTTGATGAGTTCGTATTGCACCAGGTTGGTATCCTGGAATTCGTCCACCAGCAGGTGCACGTAGCGCGACTGATAGCGGGATAAAATTTCTGGTTTCTTCTGGAAAAGCAGCACCGTTTTCAGCAATAAATCGTCGAAGTCGAGGGCCTTATTTTCGTTGAGGAGCTGCTGGTAGCGTTCATAGACCCGGGCGACGATTTCCTCAAAATAGCTGTGGCCCCGCTCGGCGTAGTCGGCCGGACTGAGCAAACGGCTTTTTGCCGAGGAAATGGCCGATGAAATGACCTGCGGCGCGTATTGCTTGGGGTCAAGGCCAAGCTCCTGCAGAATCTGCTTGAGCAGGCTGAGCTGGTCATCATCGTCGTAAATAACGAACTGGGGCGGGACATCGATTGCCTGGCCATCGCGACGTAGAATGCGGGAGCAGATAGCGTGAAAAGTACCGACCGTCAGGTCGTTGATAGCATGGCTGGCCAGTTGCCGCAGACGCTCATTCATTTCCCGGGCGGCTTTGTTGGTAAAGGTCACGGCCATGATGTTACGCGGTTTGACACCGCAGGCTCGGATGAGGTAAGCGACGCGGTGGGTGATAACCCTGGTCTTGCCACTGCCCGGACCGGCTAAAATAAGTACCGGACCACCGATAGCTTCAACGGCTTCTCTTTGTGCCGGATTGAGTTCGGCCAGAATATCCACCTATCTATTATAGCATTCCTGACGACAGAACGCTTGGTCTGGCGGTGGCGGGCAATCACGGGTTTGACATCCGGCTTAAATAATGGTATATGTAGATATGTGCATATACAGATACGGAGGCGTTTATGAAGGACTTGATTAAGGCGATGAAGGCACTCTCCGACGAGACAAGGTTAAGAATTCTTAACCTGCTTATGGAAAGAGAATGTTGCGTTTGTGAAGTGATGCAGGTGCTTAATATCTCCCAATCACGGGCTTCACGTAACCTGGGTATTCTTGAGAAGGCCGGTTTATTACGCTCAAGGCGAGTCGGGGCGTGGATACTCTACGCTTTGGACACGGAAGCCGGTAATCGTTATGCTGCATCCGTGGTCAGCCTTTTGAAAGATACCCTGGTCCGCGATGACTCATTAGGTGGTGATAGAGAGCGACTGAAGCAAGCCCAACGTGTTGGCCCTAGCTGTGTGTGTAATTTAGGCGAGGAACCTGCTTTCAAGCCGACTTCTCTTTGATTTTGTACTCGGGCAATAAAGTATGACGATACTGGTTAATCTATTTTGGGGTGGTATCAATGGCCTGGTTGAATACTTATCGGCACACGTGCTAACATGCTTGGTGCCGGCGCTATTCATCGCCGGAGCGATTGCTGCCTTTGTTTCACAGGCAGCAATACTCAAGTACTTCGGTCCCCAGGCGAATAGGCTGTCATCGTACAGTGTGGCTTCGGTCTCGGGTGCGGTGCTGGCCGTGTGTTCCTGTACGGTGCTGCCACTGTTCGCCGGTATTTATAAAAAAGGCGCCGGTTTGGGTCCGGCCATTGCCTTCCTGTTCTCCGGACCGGCCATCAATGTTTTAGCCATTGTCTATTCAGCCAGGCTCCTCGGCTATGACATTGGGCTGGCCCGTGCTATCGGCGCCATTTTATTTGCGGTGGTCATCGGGCTGATGATGGCCTTCATCTATCGCAAAGAGAAGACTCAGGCCGATGCCCAGGCGTTTGCCCTGCTCGCGGCTGACCCGCTGGGTAAGAGCATCTGGCAGCAGGTTATCTTCCTGGCGGCGCTGGTGGCGATACTGGTCTTTGCCGCCTCCAAAAACTGGATTGTTACCGGCGTATTCCTGGTTGTCTTGGCCGTAATCCTGTGGCGCTGGTTTACTAAAGGCGAGATAGCACAATGGCTAAAAGAGACGTTACATTTTACCCGCCTGATTATCCCCTGGCTTCTGGTCGGCGTGTTCGTGGCGGGTATTCTCAAGGTAGTTATCCCTGAATCAGTGGTTACCGGCTACGTTGGCGGGAACAGCCTTTTCGCTAACTTTATTGCCTCTTTTCTGGGGGCATTGATGTACTTTGCGACTCTTACCGAGGTGCCGGTGATAAAAGCTTTCCTGGATTTAGGTATGGGCAAGGGGCCGGCGCTGGCACTGTTGCTGGCCGGTCCGGCTTTATCGCTGCCCAGTATGCTGGTCATCCGCAACGTCATGGGGACAAAGAAGATGTTGACTTACGTCGGTCTTGTGGTTGCTATGGCGACTATTACCGGGTACATTTTCGGCTGGATAATCAAATAAAAGTAACGGAGGTAGGTATGAAAATCAAGATTCTCGGTCCGGGTTGCCACAAGTGCGATGAACTGGAGCAGGTCACCAAAGAGGTATTGGGAGAGCTCAAGGTTGAGGCAAGTGTCGAACATGTCCGGGATATGAACAAAATAATGGAGTATCCGATTCTCAAAACACCCGGTCTGGTGATTAACGAAAAACTGGTCGTCTCCGGGCGGGTGCCGACGAAAGCAGAGGTCAATACTTTTATTACTACCGCCCTGGTCAACGAAGAAAAGACCTAGAGAGAAAGCGGATAAGATGATTACCATGGGCTGTGGCGCCGAGGCGAAAGCCGTTTGCCCGGCGAGCAAGACCGAAGATTGGGCGCTGGAAGACCCGTCCGGTAAGTCACCCGAGCAGGTCAGGAAAATAAAGGACGAGATAAAGGAAAGAGTAGCGAAACTGCTTAGGGAAATATGAAGGGGGCACCTTGACTATAACCAGACGAATTCTGTTACTGGCAGTGGTGTTGTTGCTATTTACACTCGCAATAAGCTGCCAGTCCAAAGGGTCAGCCGCTACTAGGCCAGGTGTAACGCAATCAATCGGGGCTGAGCTGGTCTCAATAACTTTGCCGCAAGCTTTGACTAACGGAAAGCCCACTCTAGCTGAGTTTGGACGGGGGACCTGCATCCCATGTAAAGAAATGAAGCCGATACTGGAAGACATGGCGGTCGAATATCAGGATAAGTTGAATGTATCCATCGTCAGTGTCGATGAATATCGAGACCTCACGAACTACTACCGGGTAATGGCGATACCCACACAAATAATCTTCGATGAGAGCGGTAAAGAGGTATTCAGACATGTCGGTTTTTGGCCGGAAGCCCAAATCATTGCTCAATTGAGTAAACTGGGGATAAAGTAGTGGAGAGCCTGCTGGGAGATGTTGGTATTATCATCGGGAACCGGGAATGGCTGGCTTTCCCCGCCTGTTTTTTAGGAGGTATTATCTCAAGCGCCAGCCCCTGTGTCTTGGCGATGATTCCCCTGGTAATCGGTTATGTAGGCGGCTATGCGGAAGGCTCACAAACGAAAGCGGTTCAGTATTCACTGATGTTTACATTGGGACTGACTATTACTTTTACCATTCTGGGGATAATTGCCGGTGCTCTGGGTAAGCTTTTCGGCGATATCGGCGGCTTCTGGTACTATATATTGCCACCGGTCGCTATCTTATTGGGGCTGTATCTACTATTTTCGGAAAAACTGAATTTCAATATTGGCATCTCGCAACGCTTGCTGCCCAAGAGAAAGGCGCTGCTCGGAGCTTTTTTAATGGGTCTTTTCTTTGGCATAGTTGCTTCTCCCTGTGCCACCCCCGTTCTGGCGGTAATACTGACCTTTGCGGCGACCCAGAAGGAGATAGCTTATAGCGGAGGGCTACTCCTGGCTTATGCACTGGGCCACTGGGTGCTGGTACTTGGCGCCGGCATCTCCGCCGGATTTGCCCAGAGAGTGCTGGTGTCAAAAGGGATAAGTAACTTCTCTACTTACTCCAAAAAGGCCGGAGGGGTGATTTTGTGTGGAGCGGGCATATATCTATTTACTTACTTGTTGTAAATAGCCGATGATAACGGAGGTACAGGATGCTTGAAATTAGAAAAACCGCCATTTCCTTTAACGAGCAGGATATGATGGAACTGGAGAGGATTGTTACAGATGCCGACGAAAAAGAGGCGCTCCGGTTTCTCAAGCGGGCCGTTTACGACCGGGTAGCTCAATCCCAAAAAGGTCGGCTGCAATCACATCTGGATGGTGGCGGTGACCCGGTAAAGAATTTTACGACCAAGAGTAAATAAGGATATTCGAAAGGAGCACAAGTGGGTAGTCAGCCAGTGACACATCGGTTACATTTCCTCGACCGTTTCCTGACGCTCTGGATTTTTCTGGCGATGGGCGTGGGGGTCGGGCTGGGGTATTTTGTCCCGCAAGTGGCTAAATTCATCACGTTCTTTCAAGTGAATACCACTTCTATTCCCATCGCCATCGGGCTTATTTTGATGATGTACCCGCCGCTGGCCAAGGTGAGGTATGAGGAACTGGGCCGCGTTTTCCGCGACTGGCGGGTGCTCGGGGTCTCCCTGGTACAGAACTGGATTATCGGGCCGGTACTCATGTTTTTCCTGGCTATCCTGTTCCTTGGTTTTATCTGGCCTTACCCGGAATACATGATGGGACTGATTATGATAGGCCTGGCCCGCTGTATCGCCATGGTCATCGTCTGGAACGAGCTTTGCCAGGGCGATAATGAATACGCCGCCGGTCTGGTCGCCTTCAACTCCATCTTTCAAATCGTCTTCTACTCGGTCTATGCCTATATTTTTATTACTATATTACCTACCTGGTTTGGTCTGAGTGGTTCCGAAGTCGATGTTACCATCGGGCAAATAGCCCAGAGCGTACTTATTTATCTTGGCATCCCCTTCTTCGGCGGTATGCTCACCCGGTTTTTACTAATCCGAGCTAAGGGGCGCACCTGGTACGAAGGTGTTTTTATCCCGAAGATAAGCCCGATTACCCTGGCGGCACTCCTTTTTACTATCGTCGTCATGTTCTCGCTCAAAGGCGAGCTTATCATCCAAATACCGCTCGATGTCCTGCGCATCGCGGTGCCGCTGCTGATATATTTCGTCGTTATGTTCCTGGTCTCCTTCTACATGGGTAAGAAAATCGGGGCAAACTATGCCAGGACGGCCACCATCGCTTTTACCGCTGCCAGTAATAACTTTGAGCTGGCCATCGCCGTGTCGGTAGCCGTCTTCGGTATCGGCTCCGGGCAGGCCTTTGCTGCGGTCATCGGGCCGCTGGTCGAGGTGCCGGTATTAATCAGCCTGGTGAACCTGGCGTTGTATTTCAGAAGAAAGTTTTTTGCCGGAGAAGCCCAGACAACAACCTGTCAGATCGAAAGTGTTAAGGCTCAGGAATAGATATAGAGATTAAAGACAATCGATAAAAATTAGGAGGATAAAAATGCCACGGAATGCGGAAGAAATTAAGAGTTTTGTGAAGGAACGTTACGGAAAAGTAGCCCGGTCTAAAAGCCAGTCATGCTGTGGTAACTCTTGCTCGTGCCAGGCGCCGACTCACGCGGAGAAGCTGTATAGCGGTGAAGAGTTGAAAGACCTGCCGAAAGACGTCACCGACGTTTCGCTCGGTTGCGGCAATCCGACAGCCATTGCCGAACTCAAAGCCGGCGAGACAGTGCTGGACCTGGGTAGTGGTGGTGGCATTGATTGTTTTCTGGCGGCGCAGAAAGTTGGGGCGAAAGGTCGGGTAATCGGCCTGGATATGACCTCGGACATGATTCAACTGGCCCGGCGTAATGTGCAGAAGATGGGCGTCAAAAATGTCGAGTTCCGCCTTGGTGAGATGGAGCACATGCCTGTTCCCGATGGTTCGGTGGATGCCATTATCTCCAACTGTGTCGTCAATCTGTCACCGGACAAGGATGCTGTTTTCGGGGAGGCTTACCGGGTACTCAAGCCGGGCGGCCGTCTGTGTATCTCGGACATCGTCCTCCTCGGTGAATTGCCCCGGGAAGTGAAAGAGAGCCTGGAACAATGGGCCGGCTGCATCGCCGGTGCCCTGCCCGAAGATGAGTACCTGGCTAAAATCCGCGCTGCCGGCTTTACCAGAGTGACGGTGCAGCGGAGTCCCCTTCCTTTCTACAGCGAGAACGATGCGCCGAAAGAACTGAATCCTAAAGAGGTTAAAACCTATCTTGATTTGAGAGGTAAGATAGTCTCAGCCAGGGTCAGGGCGGTTAAGCCGGCAAAGGTACGCAACGGCGGGAAAAAGCCATAGGTTAGTCTAAAGACTCGGTTCCAGAATAAGAACCTGGCCTTGCGGTAGCTTGCCCGCCGTGAACTCAACCTCGCTTTTGCCGACGCGCACAGCCTGCGGCTTGAGCTTCAGCAAGTCCTCGATACCGTATTTAGGGAAGTTGCATTTATCGTTGCGGAAGTGCATCGCGATGACTACCTTAGGCTTGAGTTGCTCCCACAGGTCTATCGCCTCGGTCAGTTCCAGCGTGGCTGCCGGCCCGCCGGTGGGGAAGAAAAGAATGTCGATTGTGCCGAGCGAGCGAGCGGGCGTTCTCGTCCAGAGGATGGCCGAGGTCGCCGGCGTGGCAAACGTGAATGCCGTCGATGGGAAAACAGAACAAGGTGTTCTCACCCCGCTCGCGGCCGGAAACGCGGTCATGATAGCAAGGGATGCCGGTAAATTCGATGCCCTTAGCCTTGCGCTGGCCCGGACCTTGAATTACTTCCGGCTTACCCGGTATGTCGCCGGTATAGTTATGGTCGCCGTGCTGATGGCTGATGGTAACAATATCGGCGGTCTCTTTTACCGGTCCGTAATTGATGATGCCCCGGTAGTTAGCTTCATAAGGGTCGGTAATAATCTTGACTCCGTTACCGGCGGTAATAAGAAAACAAGCGTGTCCCAGCCAATTAACCTTCATGGTACCTCCCTTAGGGCTGAAAACACCCTATTCCACTGTTACGCTCTTGGCTAAATTGCGCGGGAAATCTATCGGACAGCCGCGTTCCTTAGCGGTGTAGTAGGCTAATAGCTGCAAAACTACCAGGTTGACCACCGGCGATAACAGGGTATCGACGTGCGGGACAGTGATAACGGCATCAGCCAATTCCTCAGCGGCACTATCGTTTTCTTCGGCCAGCGCGATGACGGGTGCCCCTCTCGCCTTGATTTCCTTGATATTGGTCAGTATCGCATCGTAAGTGTTGTCCCGGGCGACGATGGCGATGACTGGCGTGTGGCTGTCGAATAAGGCAAAGGGGCCATGCTTGGTCTCGCCAGCGGCATAGCCTTCAGCGTGGATGTAAGAAATCTCTTTCAATTTGAGCGCTCCCTCGAGCGCGATGGCCAGGTTGATGCCCCGCCCGATGAAGAACGCATTCTCATACCTGGCGAGGTATTTGGCCTGCTCGATAATAGCGGTCTCATCATCCAGTACCTGCTGGACTTTGCTGGGCAGGTGTCGCAACCCTGTCAGCAAACCGGCCAGTTGCCTCGGTTCAGCTTTAGAGTAGGACATTCCTAACCAGTATAGTACCATCAGCTGGGCAATCAGGGTCTTGGTCGCGGCCACGCTTATCTCAGGGCCAGCCCGCGTATAAATCGTGTGGTTGGCAATGCGGCTGGCAGTGCTGCCGACGACATTGGTAACGGCAATTACCCGTCCTCCCGCCTCCCTCAATTTTTTCATTGCTTTCAGTGTGTCAGCGGTCTCGCCGGACTGGGTAAGGGCAATAGCCAGGGCTTTCGCCAGAGTGGGACCGTAATAGTTAAATTCAGAGGCCAGTTCAAGCCGCACCGGAATGCCGAGTAGTTCCTGCATAATATATTTTCCCACCATGCCGGCATGATATGATGTACCGCAGGCGACCATCATCATCGACTCAACCCCTGAATCTCTCAGTGTTGCCAGGTCGGGCACCAGGTCGCCGGCCTGGCTGTATTCACCGAGGGTATTCCGGATTACCCTCGGCTGCTCATGGATTTCCTTCAACATGAAATGCTCATAGCCGCCCTTTTGGGCTTCTTCAACGCTCCAAGCTATCCGGTTTTCCGGTCGTTTCACCGGGGTGTTCCGGCGGCTGACTTTTATGTCCTGTTTGCTGAGGACACTGACATCGCCGTCTTCCAGATAAATAACCCGGCTGGTATAGTCCAGTATGGCCGGGACATCGGAGGCAAGGAAATACTCCCGGTCGCCGACGCCGACAATAAGGGGGCTGTCTTTTCTGGCGGCGACCAGTACCGGCTCACCTGACCTCAAGACAATGAGGGCATAAGAGCCTTCTATTTCGTGTAGAGCGGCCTTCACCGCCTTTTCCAGGCTGCCATCGTAATATTTCTCAATCAGATGGGGGATGACCTCGGTGTCTGTTTCCGAAGCAAAACTGTGCCCTTCACTGGCTAATTGTCGTCTTAACTGCTGGTAGTTGGTAATGATGCCATTGTGCACCACGGTAATTTTCCCGGTACAGTCAAAGTGGGGATGGGCATTTATCCTAGAGGGCGGGCCATGAGTCGCCCAGCGTGTATGGCCGATACCAATCGTCCCTTTTAAGCGCGGAGCAGCTTTGGCCAGTGCCTCTATCCTGATGGCATCTTTATAGGCTTCGAGACCACCATTCTCGATAGCGATACCGCATGAGTCATAGCCCCGGTATTCCAGTCTCTTCAAGCAATTGAAGAGTATGGGCTGTGCCTGTTTCTCTCCGATATAACCGACAATACCACACATAGTTTCTAAAGCACGTTACTTTTATCCGGCAAGATACCACTGAGGAGCTTCATTGCCTGAATTTGACTGTAATTACCGACGATAACGCCGGGCTGAGCCACCACGCAGTTCCCGACATTACATCCCGTACCCAGCATGGCTCCGATATTTACCTGATGGTACGCGGCGTTTATCCTGATGCCGGCTTCGCCGCTGGTGGCGATGAAGTGCCCTTTGATAATGCACCCACCATCAATAACCGAATCCTGGATAATAGAGCCCGGCCCAATGGTGATATCGTCACCGATAACGCTGTTTTCCACGTCGCAGAACGGTGAGATACTGACGTTGTCGCCGATGCTGGTGGCCGGTAAAATGCAGGCATTGGGCCCGATATCGCAATCACTGCCGATAACTACCGGGCCGGCAATATAGGAATTCGCCCGTATTATGGTGTTTTTACCGATGGAGACCATCCCCTTGATGACCACGCCTGCCTCAGTTATGCCACCTTGATTAGCCGGCAGACGCGAGAGCACCGCGTTATTCAGTTTGATGATGTCCCACGGATAGACGATATCCAGCCAGGTGCCTTCGGTCTCCTGAACGGTGATGCGGTGACCTTCGGCCAGCATGTTATTGAGAACGTCAGGGATATCTAATTCCGGACCGATAAAGTCGAAAATCTCAGGAGTGAGGGCATAAATGCCGGTGTTGATGATATTTCCCCCGGCCTCCTCAGGCTTTTCGATGATGTTCTTTACCACTCCACCCTCAATATAGACCACTCCGTAGCGGGAAGCATCATCTACTTTCTTTACCAGCACGGCGGGGGGCTTTATCTTGACGAATTCGGAGATAGTCTTAGCGTCAATCAGGTTATCACCGGGCAGGACGAGGAAGTCAGCCTTCACGTTATTTTTCGCCTGCGCCAGAGCATGAGCGGTGCCGAGTTGTCTTTCCTGGGTGATATACGTGATGTTGACGCCAGATTGTTCGCCGGTGCCGAAGTAATCGAATATCTCCTCCCGTTTATAGCCGACGACGATGGCAATATCACGGATACCATTCTGGGCGAGGGCCTCGACCACATACTGGAGTACCGGCTTTCCGGCAATGGAAAGCATTACTTTCGGTTTAGTGGCCGTGAACGGCCTCAGCCTTTGCCCTTCACCAGCCGCCAGTATAATTGCCGGTTTCATCATTCCTTACCTAAAAAATCTTTGAGTCGGGCAGGATAATTCCGCTGGCTATCGCCCCCGGACCGATTTGGGTATTATTACCAATCATCGTGCCGATATTGATACTGGCGTTTATTCCCGTGCCGACTTTATCTCCAATTATAGCACCTAACTTGCGCCTTTTGGTCTCCTGACCGGCAACCCATATCTCTTTTTCATCCAGTCGGAGATTGGCAATTTTGGTACCCGCGCCCAGGTTACACCCCTCGCCGATAACACTATCGCCGACATAGTTGAGGTGAGGAATTTTAGTGCCACGCATGATGATAGAGTTCTTCACTTCAACGGCAGCGCCGACGTGGCAATTATCCCCGATGGAAGTATACGGTCGGATATAGCAGTTAGGGCCGATATCGCAGTTCTGCCCGATTATCACCGGGCCGGTAATGTAGGCGCCCGACTTCACTACGGTACCCTTGCCGATATTAACCGTGCCCCGCAGTGCCACGTTCTCTTCTACCTTGCCCAGGTTCTGGGACTGTACCCGGGCCAGGAGAGGTTCGTTCGCCGGGAGTAAGTCCCAGGGGTAGCTGAGGTCAAGCCAGTAGCCGATGCGGTGACAGGAGACCGGGTGCTGCCGGTCAATCAGCCGCTGCAGTGAATCGGTAATTTCATATTCTCCACGCAGTGACTTCGGTGTCTCGGCAATGGCGGCGAATATTTCTGGCGTAAAGAGGTAGAGACCGGCATTAGCCAGTCGGGAAGGTGGTTTTTCTACCTTTTCGTGAATGCGGATTACCCGGTCTTCCCTTACCTCCACCAAGCCTAAATCCCGGGTATTTTCGACCTCAAAGACACTTACCGAGGTGTTATTTTTCTCAATCAGACTACGGATATCTTCCTGTCGGACAATAATGTCCCCATTCATCATCAGGAAGTTATCCCCAAGCTGGCTTTCCACTACTCTGAGTGCATCGGCTGTACCCAGTTGCTTGTTTTGGGTGGAGTAACTTATTTTGGCTCCCCATTTTTTGCCATCGCCAAAGTAGTTGCGTACCTGTTCGTCGTGATAGCCGACGATAAGGATAAACTCTTTGATACCGGCCTGTACGGCTTCAATAAGCAAGTGCTCCAGGATGGGTTTGTTGGCGATGGGTATCATTACCTTAGGCCGGGTATAGGTCAGGGGACGCATCCGGGCACCCTCCCCGGCGGCGAGAATAACTGCCTTCAAACTAAGCCTCCTTGCCTTTCTTCAGGTACTCCTTAATGGTTCTGACACCACTCTCATAGAGTTGCTGCACCCGCGCTTCCGTCCTGGCCTCAGCCGATATCCTTACCTTTGGCTCAGTACCCGAACCACGGATAAGAAGCCAGCCATCGGCAAAGTCCAGTTTCAGACCATCGATATTGCTCATGCTCAATGGCTTCATTGCTGAAAGCCGGCCGGCCAGTTCGGTTAGAGCTATTTTTTGGGCGGGAATACTACCGCGCTGGAGCGGGTATTGCGGTATCTCGTCCACGAGGGCGGATAATTTGTGCTGGCTGGCGATAGCGACCAGTTGTGCCGCAGCATAGATGCCGTCGGGGCAGAGTGAGCTCTGTGGAAAAATCCAGGCCCCCGAGGGTTCGCCGCCAAAGTCACCGCCTCTTTTCAACTCCTCGGAGACGTAAATATCACCCACTCTGGTCCGGGTAATACTAAAACCTAGTTCATCGATGACCCGCGACGCATCAACGGTGGTGACCACTTTTTTCGCCCTTGTCTGTTGGGCCAGAATAGCCAGTAGCTTATCTCCGGGAATGAAGCGGCCTTTGTCATCGACGGCCATCATACGGTCGGCATCCCCATCATGGGCGATGCCCAAATCGGCGCCGGACTCCCGGGTGGCCCGTATCAAATCTCCCAGGTTGGCTTCAACTGGCTCAACGTCATGGGGGAAAAACCCGCTCGGGGTACAGTTCAGAGCGACTAGCTCGCAGCCCATTCTTGTAAGCAGAAAGGGCGTAATGACCGAAGCCGCGCCGCAACCACAGTCCAAAGCAACCTTAAGCTTTGGTTTACCTGGGAAAGCTTTGAGGATATGCTCGGTATGTTCTGCAATGGCACCATCGTAAGTGTGGCTACTTTTTATTTCAGTCCATCGGGCGACGGAAAGGGAATCGCTCAGTATGACCTTTTCCATTTGTTGCCGCTGCCCGGTGTCAAAGGCCGAGCCATCGGGATTGAGCAACTTGATGCCGTTATATTCAGGTGGGTTGTGGGAGGCGGTAATCATTGCCCCGGCCTGAAACCGGCGAGTGGCTAAAGCCAGCGTCGGTGTCGGTAGTACACCAGCGTCAAAACAATCTGCGCCCGCGGCTAATAGCCCGGCGACAAAAACATGCTTCAGCGCTTCGCTTGAAGTCCGGGTGTCGGTGCCGACGACCACACGGGCATAAGTCTTGCCGGTGGCGAGTCCAGCCTTCCAGGCTAACTCAAATAAGCCTCTATCCGCTGTTCTTCTGATGCCGGATGTGCCAAAGAGATTCATCTGGCGCTGATTTTAATCTTGACGGAGTTAGATGTCAATCAGCTTAATCTTACCGGACATCGACCCAGAGAAGAAGGCTGCGGTACACTTCAGTCTGTTCTTGTCGGTAAAGCAGAAACTCCACCTTTTGCCTGTCCCCGGTATGGCCGGGCAGAAAACTAATGGCCTCCTCCCACTTCTCGCCGTGTTGAAGTGTCACCGGGGTGATTTCCCGGTTGACTGCTCCATCCACCGTGATTTGCAGGCGGTAAGTGGTCGTTTCATGCTCCCGGTTGATAATGCCAACAATTACTTTTCCCGGCTCTCCGGCTCGTAACTGGCCGGGATAATTGTCGGCTGTACCGTCAAGGCCGAGGAGATAAAATTCGGTGAAACTCTCTTCCGCCGGGTTGGTTACCACGTAGCCCAGTGCGGCCACCGTACTGAGAATAGCCAGTATGAGAATAGCGGTCAGGACACTGCCCCAGCCAGACTTTTTGGGGGGACTAATACTCAATCAGGCATACCTCGTCGATTAAGATTCAGCCTTGAAGTATAATTCAAAACGCCTTGAAAGACAAATGCCTTGAAAACAAGTATCATTAATGTAACCGGTTTTCTGGAAGCGGCCGGATCTCTTGTGGCAAGGATTCCTGATTGACAGTAGCCTGAAATAGGTGTTTAATTAAAGCCATAAGCGAGTCGATAAGGGACTTGAGGCTGGAGGATATGAGGGAGTAGATTAGGGGCGCCGGTGTTGCTGTTAAAAGCAACCATGGGCGCCCTTACTTTTTCCATCTTTTCAACTGAAGATTAAAGGAAAAATCAATGGAAATTAATCACATCACCATACTAAGTGGAGAAGGAGGATATAACTAATGAGGGATGTAGTTGTCTTAGGGGTTGGGATGACCAAGTTCGGCCGGTTCCCGGAAAAAACACCGCCCAAGATTGGTGCTGAGGCCGTCCTAGAAGCTTGCAAGGATGCCGGCATCGCGTGGAACAAAATACCCATGATGTATTGTACCCACTCCATGGGCGGGAATACTGACGGTCAGCTGGTCGAAGCCGAAATCGGCCATATCGGCATACCCATCATCAATATCGCCAATGCCTGTGCCGGCGGGGCGACATCCATGTTGCTGGCCTACCAGGCGGTAGCCACCGGCCTGTACGACCTCATCATGGCCATGGGGGTCGACCAGGCTCCCCACGGGCCGCTCGGTGCCAATACCCCGCCCCATCCGCCGACGATTATGGGTATCTCGAATATGCTGGCCAAATACTCCATGAAAATGCAGCGGGCAATTTACGAAAAGCGGTATACCTTAGACCAGATGGCCTGGTGCTCGGTTAAGAACCACAACAATGGTTTGCTGAACCCGAGAGCCCAGTACAAAATCCCCATGAAAGGGCCGGAAGACGTCCATAACTCCCGCATGATTGCCGACCCGATGACCCTCTACCACTGCTGCCCGACGGGTGATGGTGCCGCCGCCGCTATCCTGTGCACGGAGGAAGTCGCCCGCCAGTACACCAGCGGCCCCTTCATCAAAATCGCTGGTGGTGCTCTGACCAGCCAGCGGTTCATCCGTGGCGAGCTGATGGATACCCGCGATGTGAGTGTCCGTGCCGCCAAGAAAGCCTATGAAATTGCCGGCATCGGGCCGAAAGATGTGGACATGGTCGAGCTCCACGATAACTTCACCGTCAGCGAAGTGGAGCATATCGCCGACCTTCAGCTTTGCGGCGACTATGAAGTCGGGCCACTGATGGAAAAGGGTCACTTTAATCTTGATGGGCCGCTACCCGTCAGCCCGAGCGGTGGCTTGCTGGCCAAAGGACATCCGACCAGCGCTACCGGTGTCGCCCAGATTGCCGAGTTTGTCTGGCAGATGAAGGGCCAGGCTGGACAGAGACAGATAAAAGACCCGAAGATAGGCCTATCTCATCTCTGCGGTGGTGACGAGGGTATGGCCACCTCTGTCCTTATCACG
>JBDRLU010000025.1:0-15238 GCA_043812795.1 Chloroflexota bacterium | reverse complement strand
TATGGCAGGAGAGAGGAGATCTTGGAGCGCCGAAAGGAGGTGCAAATACAAACAATCAATCGTCGCAGAGACTACAACCAGGGCCTCAGGGAGCTTGTTAATGCCGCCTGATTATGCCAAAGTGTTCGGTTCAAAAAGTGTCCCATTTCGCTGATTGACAACACGGTCGCCCATTGAACGACGCCGTCATAATCTATCTTCTGGGCATAAATATCGGAATAGCTGCCCCCACGATAGTCTTCCCAGGCAATGATAGTCCCACTGCCGAAGCCACCGCCAACTATAGAAAGATTATCCTGATTACCACCCGCCGTGGTGATGGGTATGCCATTAGCAGCCCAGCCCATATCACCCGTGGAATTTACGCTCTGCGCATAAATATCAAGGTTACCGCTGCGGTTATCGGTCCAGGCAAGAACGGCGCCCCCGGAGGGTTGACCCCTCATGCGGATTCTGGTCTGGTCGAGGCTGGCATCAGTGACGACCACGCCATTGGCCGCCCACTGGGGACTACCGGTGGCGTTCACACTCTGGGCATAGATGTCAAAATTACCGTTACGATAGTCCTCCCAGGCGATGATAGCCCCTCCGGAATCGTCATGAGTGGTACTGGAATTGACCTGATTACTGCCGTCGGTACAGACCGCCACCCCATTCGTCGTCCACCGCACCGTACCGGCTGAGTCTATGCCCTGGACATAAATATCATTGTTGGTGCTCCGGTCATCGTACCAGGTAATAAGGACCCCGCCCGAACCATCAGGCACGGCCTGAACAGAATTCTGATTAACATCGTTAATGCAAACCGCCACGCCATCAGCCACCCACTGCACTACGCCGGATGAATTTATTTTCTGGGCATAAATATCATAGTTGGTACCGGTGCGGTAATCACGCCAGACCAGGATGGCACCGCTGGCATTATCGGTAAGCAGGCGCACGCTCTCCTGATTATTGGTTGCCGTGTTAGCCGGTACCCCGTCAGCCACCCATTGTATCTCGCCGGACGAATTTATCCTCTGGGCGTAAACATCCCAGGCACCATCACGGTTGTCCTGCCAGGCAATGATGGCACCGCCGGCACCATCGGTAACGATACGGGGATTCGTCTGTATATTCATGTCCGTGCAAATGGGGATGCCGCCGGCCGGCCACTGCGGCGTACCGGCCGCCGATATGTGTTGAGCATAAATATCGGCGGTACCGCTGCGATAGTCGTGCCAGGTGATGAAAATACCGCCGTTGCCATCAGGAATACTGAAGGCCTGGTCCTGGGTATTTGTGGCAGTAACGACCGGTATATTCTGGGACGTTAACGAGCCATCGGGAAACACTTTCTGAGCATAGATGTCCCGGCCGGTAGTACCGCTATTGCGTTCATCCGCCCAGAAGAAAATAGCACCGCCAGCGTTGTCATAAGAAGCCCGCGGTGAGTACTGACCACCGGCAGCCGTAGATACCGCCACACCGTTGGTTGCCCAGGCAGCACTGCCTGAAATTATTTTCTGGGCATAAATATCAGCCGTGCCACTGCGATAGTCCTCCCAGGTAATGATGACGCTACCTGAGCCGCCCGAGGTCATCGAAGGACTTTGCTGGTCACCGGTGGCCGTGCTGATGGCCGTGCCATTATCCGTCCAGAGCGTGCCACCGGTAGCGTTCACACTCTGGGCATAAATATCCCATTCGCCACTGCGGTTATCTGTCCAGGCGACGATAAGGTTACCGCCAGAACCCGTAGTACGGACGCTGGTCTGGTCACCGCCGGTATTACTGACCGCCACACCATTTGGCTTCCACAAAGCAGTACCGGTAGAGTCAACCCGCTGGGCAAAGACGTCTCGCCCCGTAACAGCGCTGTTGCTCTCGTCCTCCCAGGTAACAATAACGCCGTCGGCGCCATCACCGGTCTGGCCGGGATTGGACTGATTACCGCCCGCAGTGCAGACCGGTACTCCGTTAGTCACCCACTCGGGAGCACCGGTTGAGTTTATCCTCTGGGCATAAATATCACCGCTACCGTTCCGGTCATCAGACCAGACGATAAACGCCCCGCCAGCACCATCACCCCTGGCCTGCGGACTGCTCTGATTGACGCTGTCAACACAGACCGGCATGCCATCAGCCGCCCACTGCAAAGTACCGGACGAATCTATCCTCTGAGCATAAATATCAGCGTTCGGATGGTCACGCCAGTCACGCCAGACAAAAATGGCGCCACCGGAGCCATCACCAAGCATGCGAATACTGTCCTGATTGTTGGCCGCCGCATTTATGGCTATCCCGTTAGGCGACCACTGTGTGACACCGGACGAGTTTATTCGCTGGGCATAAATATTATAGTCGGTGCCATTGCGGTAGTCCTGCCAGCTAATAAAAGCACCACCGGCACCATCGCTGGTGATACGGGGACTTATCTGGTTGCCATCGGCCATACAAATAGGGACACCATCAGCCGCCCACTGGGGGAAACCGGCGGCATTGAGCTGCTGGGCATAAATATCGTTATTGCCACTGCGGTTATCGTGCCAGACCATGATGATTCCACCGGAACCATCCGACGTGCTGGAAGACCCGTCCTGAGTGCCCGGGGCAGTGACCACCGGCACATTCTGAGACGGGTTACTGGGCCAAGCACGGGTATCGACCGTCCTAATCTCGGGCGTGGTCGCGGTTGCCGGCAGCGCCACACTAAACAGCGATAGGACTAGAGTGAGTGCCACAAAGAGATGTAATAACCTGCTTTTCATTGCTCGCCTCCATCAGGACACGGCCTACTTCAGGCTAGTTGGTAACTGAGCATCAATATAAGCTGTGCCATTCTTAACTTTCACGACACCGGAAACACTTATATTTTTACCCCGGTCATTAACCGGGTCGAATACCGCCGGTGCCCAACCGGTGACATAAATCGCACCGGTGGCATCCTTTAACAGCCAATCGCTGCGCGTCACCGGCGGTGAACCATAGCCACCTTCCCAACCCCAGTACTCGCCATTCAGCGTCACCGTTTTCCCCTCGTATTGGGCCGGGTTCGTTGTTATCGCTGCAATCGTCAGGTCGCCGGCTTTAATTGTTGTCTGCCCGGGAACACAAGCCGTCAGAAGAATCAAAAGAAACGCAGCAACTCCGAAACCAATATTCCACCAACCGCTAAACACCCGCCTTCCCTTTTCAGTTTCGCAGCCTATATTTCCCCTTCGTGACAATAAAAGGGGAGCTATGCTAAATAACATAGCTCCCCACAACTTAACACCAGTTATCGGTTGTGCTACACTCCGCAACCAAACGCGCGGGAGGGATTTCCTGGCAACACTTCATATTGCTCGCTCTTAACCGCTACTCTACTAACTCTTGTTCTGATTCAGGGAAACTGGTAAGGACACCACCTCTTTATTTCATGTTCTCTGCTTGGCGCACCCAAATATACACCTGCCTAGCGGGCGTGTCAATACCTACAGTTGCACAACTGGCAAATATCGGGACAACGAAAAACGAGTCGAGCGCCAGAACGCGGGTATCTTCAGGTAGAGCGTTCCTATCGAACCAAGGTAAAGCTACCTACCGCAACCGTTTCTGCAGGGTCAATTTGCCATCGCCCGGGGCATAGAAATCGGGAATGTGGCACACCGTCTCGTATTGCTGCGAACGATAGAAGCCCCTGGTTTTCTCATACGACGGCATATCGGACGTCTCGACAAATACCAGCCGCCCCTGAACTTGTCTAATCTGAGTTTCGGCAAAAGAGAGCAGGGCACCGCCCACTCCCTGCCCTTGATGCTTCGGCAACACGGCTATCCAGTAGATGTCCCAGGTACCTTCGGTTAGTGGTGTGGGGCCGTAGCAGATGTAGCCGACTACCGCCGCATCAGCTTCCGCCACGAAGATTGAGTAACCCGAGGCCGCCGCATCTTCCAGGTAAGCGTCACAGAGTTCCTCCGCCACCGTTACCTCGACCGGCTTGAATTCCGGCGTGTGGCGCAAGATGTCCATTACCGCCGGTTTATCCCGTGCTGTCATCGGCCGGATTTTCATGTCCATCACCGGCTTGCTTTCCGTGCCAGATGTATTATTCGCTCGATAAACTGCTGGTAGCTGGCACCCGTCGCTTCAGCCTGACGGGCTGCTCCCGAGCCGGGCGATATGTCCGGGTTAGGATTCATTTCGAGGACCGCCAACTCACCGTCAGCACCCAGCCGCATATCTACCCGGGCATAACCGCGACCGCCGAAAAGACGAAAAACAGCTTTCGCCGTTTCCCTGATACGCCCTCTCAGCCCATCGTCTATCTCCGCCGGGCAAGTTACCTTGGTGTGCTGGAAATAGACCGTGTCCGGCTCCCATTTGGCGGCGAAGGTCAGAACGCGGGGCATCCCCACCGGCAGAGAATAAACTATCTCCGAGACCGGTAAGACTGTCACTTCATCATCACCCATGACCGTGACATTGAACTCACGGCCGTCAATAAATTCTTCAACCAGCGCTGTTCCGCCAAAAAGCCGGCTGATTCTGGCCACCTGTACGGCCAGCGCCGCGCTATCGTTGACCACACTCTCTTCACTAACACCGTGGCTGGCATCCTCGCCGCTCGGTTTGACGATACAGGGATAACGCAGATAGAAAGTTGGCAAATTGCCTGGATTGAGTAACTGGTAGCGCGGCGTATTGATGCTGGCGGCCTCGAGCAATTGTTTGGCTCTGGCTTTATCCAGAGCCAGGGCCAACGTCTCTGCCGGGCAGCCGGTGACCGGCACACCCAGCTCACCTAGCCAACCGGCCACGACCGCTTCGGTTTCCGGACAACCGTCAAACCCTTCAAACAGATTGAAGACCAGGTCGACCTGCAGGCTTCTGATTCTCTCCCTGGCCTGCGCCAGCGGCGGTACCAGCGGGACCTGCTGCACGATGTACCCCAGCCCTTCCAGGGCCTGGTTTACTGCCCCGACTTCATCAAGCACGCCGAGTATCGCCTTTTCTTCACCCATGTTTTGATAGCGGCCTGTGTCCGGCTGGTTATAGACAATGGCTACTATTGCCGGCATTGTGATACCTCGCCCGGGCAGCACTCAGAATCGCCGAAATCAGAGCTTCATAGCTCCAACCCGATTTCTTCGCCATGATGACCAAATCGCCACTCTTAGGATTCAGGCCCGGTAACGGATTAATTTCAAGAAAGTAGGGTATTCCTTCAGGACTAACCCGGAAGTCCAGCCGGGCAAAATCACGGCAGCCCAGAACGGCAAAAGCCTTCAGACTAACACGCCTAATCTCACGCAAGACCCCCTCGTCAAGACGGGCCGGACATTCGTAATCAACCAGGTTTTCCCAGTCCCGCTTAACTTCCAGAGAATAGATAAAAAGCGGAGTCTTTGCCCTAGGCAGGATACGCATGATACCGAGCACCGCCGGCGTAGCATTGCCAACTATCCCCACAGTAACCTCGTCCCCGGTGATGAATTCTTCCGCCATCACCGGCTGATGGTAGCATTCCAGAAGGGACGCTATCCCTGGAGCGAGAACCGAGGGTTTATCAAAGTACGAACTCAGCCGGATGCCTTTGCTGGAGCCTTCGTACGCTGGCTTAACAAAGACGGGAAAATGAAAGCCGTCCCAATTTGTCTGCTCGATTTGCTGACTGGAGGTAATGACCTGCCACTTCGGTGTGGGTACACCGGCGATGGCGACCAGTTGCTTCGTCAACGGCTTATCCAGGCAAACGGTCAAGCACTGAGGGTCAGAACCGGTATAGGGAACGTCAAGCATTTCCAGTACAGCGGGCACCTGAGCTTCGCGGCTGCGGAAGGTACCTCTTCCCTCGGCAATATTGAAGACGAAGTCAACTCTATTCTGTAGAGCTTTGGTGAGAAACTCACGGCCGCCGCCCAACTGAATTACCTCATGGCCGAGAGATTGCAGCACACCCGCAATTCCCTTCACCGTTTCTCTAGAGTCATACTCTTCCAGTGCGTCTTCAGGTTGGCCCTGACCCAAAGATATATCTTCCTTCAGGTCATAGGCTAAGCCAATCTTCATTTTTCAGACCACTGCCTTCACTCTGGAGATGAGAGAAGGGTCAATTGACTGTTGCCGTTGCCACGGCCATTACGGCGGGCGCACTTGGCCTGGCCATTGGTCACCGCCGGGTTACGATAATGGAAGACATGCCCTTCGTAGTTACGCAAGATAAGTTCGTCTTCCGCCTGCATCAGCACGTAGTTGGGCTGGAGGGGTATCTTGCCACCGCCATCGGTCAGGTCCACCACAAAAGTAGGGATAGCCAGGCCGGAAGTATGGCCGCGCATCTGCTCCATTATCTTTATCCCGGTACCCACCGGCGTGCGGAAATGCTCGGTCCCCTGCACCTCGTCACACTGGAACAGGTAGTAAGGTCGGACTTTCATCTTGAGCAGCCCGTGACACAGCTCAAGCTGTGTTTCAACATTATCGTTAACACCTTTCAGCAGGACGGTCTGGTTATTCACGGGCACACCACTGCGGAGGAGTCTATCGCAAGCCCGCGCTGACTCTTCGCTTAACTCGTTGGGATGGTTAAAGTGGGTATTGAGCCAGATGGAACCATGTTTGGAAAGCATGGCACAGAGCTCATCGTCAATGCGCTGCGGCAGGACCACCGGGTAGCGGGACCCGATGCGGATAATCTCGACATGCTCTATCGCTCTCAGCTTGACGATGACCTCTTCGAGGCGCTCCGTAGACAGAGTTAGTGGGTCACCGCCGGAAAGGATGACATCCCTCACGGCCTCGTGCTGCCGCACGTAGTCAATCATCGCCTCCACATCGGCCGGTGTCCGCATCCAACCACCCTTGTGCCATTCCCTCTTTCGTGTGCAGTGCCGGCAAAACATCGGGCAGATATCGGTAAGTACCATTAAGACACGGTCCGGATAACGATGTACCAGCCCGGGAACAACCGAGTCTCTAACTTCCCCCAGGGGGTCCTGCAGACCAACGCCGACCAGGGCAACCTCCTGAAACGAAGGTACGGCTTGTTTCCTGATGGGGTCATCAGGATTGTCCATATTAATGAGAGAAAGATAATGGGGTGTTATTGCCAGAGGGTATTTCAGAGTGACAAGCTTTAACTGTACTTCCTCTCGGGGTGAGAGGGAAATAAATTTGGTCAGTTCTTCAACCGTGGTGATTCGGTTACGAAATTGCCACCGCCAATCCGCCCAGTCCTGCTCCGAGACGTGACTGAAAAACCTTTGTCGGTTGGCAGCGGCTACTTTACTCGGAGGTTCTTCATCCGCCTCGTTCAGTGCCAGCGCCAAGCCGGAAGGTTTTTCTTTGACCTGGCCTTTGGGAATTGTTGATGTTTTCACTTTTTGTTTTTCTAATGCCTCCATTTTTTGGATGCTTTTACGGTTAATTTTCTTTTAAAAATTCCGCTATACACCATTGAGTTTTTTATATCATTATGTGGGTACTTTGTCAAGTATTTTTACCCACAATTTTCGATTGATTTTTGAGGTAGAGTGGCAAGAAGAACAACGCCTCCCAGGAAATAACGATACTTTTGCGGATGACGTCCGATATAACGTATAATGCTCCCGGCAACCGACAAAAAACCGCATTATAAGGAGATATGGCGATGTCCAACGTTACGTTCCAACATCTGAATCCGCCCTGCCGGACTTTACTCGGTGCCGGCCCCAGCAACGTTCATCCGCGTGTCCAACTGGCCATGGCGGCACCTCTAGTGGGACACCTTGACCCTTATTTTCAAGGCCTCATGGACGAAACCGTCTCCCTCCTGCGCGATGTCTTTCGCACACAAAACAAACTGACGTTTCCCGTCTCGGGTACCGGGTCGGCAGGCATGGAAGCCGCCTTCGATAATTTTCTAGAAGCCGGCGATGTTGCCATTATCGGTGTAAACGGTGCTTTCGGGGAGAGGATGGCGGATAATGCCCAACGAACGGGGGCCATTGTCATTCCGATAACGGCAGAATGGGGCCGAATTATCGAACCAGAAGCAGTCGAGACCGCCCTCAAAGCCCAGAAAAAGATTAAGCTCGTCTCCGTGGTTCATGTTGAGACATCAACCGGGGTATTGCAGCCGCTCACTGAAATTTCCAAACTAGCCAAGCAATATGAAGCTCTCTTCCTGGTAGATACCGTCACCTCATTGGCCGGACATGAAGTAGCCGTCGATGACTGGGGCATCGATATTGCCTACAGCGGAACGCAGAAATGCGTCAGCTGCCCGCCCGGCCTGGCGCCCTTTACCGCGAATGAAAAAGCCATGGCAGCCAGCCAGAAACGCACTCAAAAAGTACACAGCTGGTATTTAGACCTCTCGCTGCTTTCCAGCTACTGGATAACCGGCCGGGTCTATCATCATACGGCCCCGGTAAGCATGATATATGCTCTTCACGAAGCCCTCGCCTTAATTGCCGAGGAGGGCCTTGAAACTAGAGTGCAACGGCATTTACGACACGGCGCCGCCCTTCAACAAGGTCTGGAGGCAATGGGACTGGAATTACATGCCCAGGCAGGTTACCGGGCCAGTTCGTTGACCACGGTACGTATCCCATCCGACGTGGATGGTGCCCGGGTGGCCGGGCGCTTACTAACAGAGTACAACATCGAAATCAGTTCCGGCCTGGGTCCGTTGCGTGGCAAAATCTGGCGCATCGGCCTTATGGGACATTCCTCAACTGACGAAAATGTTCTCCTGGTCCTGGGTGCCCTGGAGAAGTTACTCCTGGATGAAGGCTATCGGCTGGAACGAGGTGCCGGCATCATGGCGGCAGTAAAATCGCTCAGTGGCCAGTAGGCCCCTCAATATGACACTTCAGGCTATCTCCATCATTGGCTCAAACAGGCGCGCCTTTTGTCAAGACAAGACGAAAGAATCTGCACGCCCACATCCAGACTTTCTTCCAAGCAGAACAAAAAAGTCAAACCAGCGCCTGCTCCCCGCTAAACACGGAATAAGTCAATGGGACAAAAGTCACAGACAAAAAGGGAAGCACGCCTCTAAAATAGAATAAAAGAAAAAGAATATTAAAGGAGGCACACGATGGCTGTAACGAGAAAAACGGAGTCCAGAGCGGTCAAGGTAGGGCACCCCATACGCGACCTTGAAGAAATTGAACGGCGTTTCGATAATATGTTCCACGGGTACGATTGGAGGTTTTTCCCATCAATCTGGCCAACTTCAATGCGGGAGACTCTCTTTGTTCCGGCAATAGACATGATTGAAAAACCCGATAGATATCTGCTGCGTGTTGAGCTCCCCAGCATGAAGAGGGAGGATATCGAGCTTTCCATCGCCGAGGATATGCTCACCATTTCGGGCGAGAAGACGGTAGACACCAAGGACGAGAAAGACAACTACCTTTATCGCGAGCATAGCTATGGCAGTTTCCGCCGGCTAGTCGAGCTCCCGTCCGATGTCAACACCGGTAAAATCGAAGCCACCTATGCAAAGGGAACCCTCGAGGTGACTTTACTCAAGAGCAAGGAAACCAAGTCGAAGAAAATACCAGTCCATATCAAAGAGAATAGCAAGTAAGCAGTAACCTGGCTTGATAGAATAAGGTGCTTCCAGCAATGCTGGAAGCACCTTATTTATATCCTTTTTCCCCGGGGGAGAGTCGACTCCCCCTGAAACAACATCTCTGATAGAATCTCCCGATTTTTTTGACATGCCGTGTGCCATTATAGTAGATTCATCTAAAAAGCGATGATACTATCAGGTTACCTAAAAGAAGAGCGAAACCAGAAGATAGATAAATATCGTTATTGTAATGGATAGGCGAAAGGCTATCTTGGCAACCGTGATTGTCATCTTCCCATTCATCATCCTTCCCAGGTAAGACATGGTAATGTGGTAATCGTGGAGGTACGAGCGATGGTAATACCTTACAAAACCAGTATAGCCAGGATAGACCTCAACCGCGAAAAGTCCGAAATCGTCGAAGTAGATAGCTCTGTTTTGCGGAAATACATCGGCGGTGCCGGTTTAGCCGCCAGGATTCTCTGGGACGAAACTTCTCCTACCACCGACCCTTTTTCCCCGGAAAACCGACTGATGTTCATGGTCGGCCCGCTAACAGGTAAAGTTCCGCTGAGTAGCCGTGCAATAATCTGTGCACTGTCTCCGGCCAATAACGCCTGGGGCGAAGCTACCATGGGCGGAAGCTGGCCGGCCGAATTCAGCAATACTGGCCTTTCCGGCATCGTTGTTTCCGGCCGGGCGAAAAAGCCCGTTTACATTTACATCAATAACCAAGAAGTAAGAATCGAAGACGCCCGCCACCTCTGGGGTAAAGATACTTTCGAGACCAGTGACCGATTACAAGAGGCTACCGATAAGAAAGCAATCGTAGCTGCCATCGGCCGGGCCGGAGAAAGACTGGTCAGAATGGCGGGCATTTTTGCCGATGGCCGTTATGCACGGCCGGCCGCACGGTGTGGACTGGGTGCCGTCATGGGCTCGAAAAACCTCAAGGCCGTGGTTGTCCGCGGCACCAAGAAACCGAAGATAATAGATGAAACCGGGCTGAAAGCCATCAGTAAAGAAGTCCTCCTGCATCTCGCCGGTATCAGAGAATCACGGTCGGCACCAGCATCGGCAGCAGTTACTGCCTTAATCGCGGCGCATTCCTCGCAATTACATGGCATTACATCTAATAAGTTTGGTAGTTTAGGCGTCAGGAACCAGTCCATCGGCCGCTGGGACGCCTTCAACCAGAAATATCGGGAGTCACTTGAGCACGGGAAGCACTACTATTGCCGACTATGCCCGACCAGTTGCATCGAATCTCACGTGATTGAGAAAGACGGTTGGGAAACAAGGCAGCAAGTACTCGAGATGCTGATGCCGGCGGGAAGTAACTGCCTTATCGATGATTTCGATGCCCTTCAGGAAGGTTATGAGCTATTGAACCGCTATGGCATCGATACCATATCCTTCGGCTACACTCTCTCTTTTGCCATGGAGCTTTTTGAAAAAGGCATTATTACTAAAAAGGATACCGGCGGCATCGACCTGACCTGGGGCAACGCCCAAGCCATGCTCGAAATGGTCCGGCAAATCGGTGAGAACGAGGGCTTCGGCAAGATATTAGGGCAGGGCGTCAAGCGCGCCGCCGAGCAAATCGGAGGTGATGCGGCTAAATACGCCCTGCATGTCAAAGGTCTGGAAATTACCCACCATGACCCACGGATATATAATAGCCTGGCTCTTGGCTATGCCACCGGAAATAAGGGGGCATCCCATTACGAGTCCCCGGGACATATCGTCGAGAGAGGCCGTCCTGGTGAGAAGTACACAGTAGACTTCATGGAGCTCGGTTACCCGCAAGGGGTAAGCCGGCCCGGCTGGGAAAATAAGGCTGACATTACTAAGAAGATGCAGGACCGCATTTGTTTGATAAATTCATTATCAGTCTGCCAGTTTGCCTACCAGTCGTACGGAGTCAAAATAGCCCATTTCCTCGGTTGGCTGAATTGCATCACCGGTTGGGACATGGAGCACGACGAATTCATCCAGGCCGGCGAACGTATTTTTAACTTGAAAAGGCTTATCAATTTCCGTCAGGGTCTTACGGGAAAAGACGACACTCTACCCCCCAAGCTTTTGGAGAAGTTACCCGACCTTCGCGATGATGAGCAAAACGTACCTGTCGCCCTTGAGGAACATCTGCAGGAATACTATGGTCTCAGGGGATGGGATAAGGACGGGGCACCAACCCATCAAAAGCTGAACGAATTAGGTCTGCTGTGATACCTGCAGCAAAATCGCGGGCGTTTGTTTAGCTCCCACGATTTGAACAACAATACACAGGGTAAAATTTCCCGAACCTGCAATTGAGCTAGACTGATTTGGGACAAGGTGTTAAAATTATGTACAGGCTTTCAAGAGGATAGCCAGGCCCGGACTGTGCAGTAACCTCTGGATGTAGTAGTGGGGTGTGATGTGGTGAAAAAAACGGGTAGACCTGAGAAGGGTCGAGAAAACCGGCCGAGGGTTAAGACTTGCCTGGCGCCTGTAGAAAAAACCGTCCCAATGGAAGAGCCGATTCTACAATTTATCGGCATTAGCGGCGAGATTGATAGTTCCACCCAGCAACTCAAAGATACCCTTCAAGAATTAGGCCAGAACAAGGATCGCTTCGAGAGAGTTCTGGAAACTATCCCTGCCGGTGTGATAACGATAGAGAAGCCGGATGGCAGGGTTAGCTTCGCTAATAAGGAAGCAGTGAGACTATACGGCGCCGACCCAACCAACCTTATCTTCGAGAAGTTTACCAAGAAACTCAGGCTAACTAAACCGGACGGCAGCCCGTACCCACCGGAGGAACTCCCCATGAGCCGGGCGCTAAAGCATGGCGAAGTGGTCTGCAATGTCGAAGTAGTTATTGAGCATCCCGATTGTGGACGTATCAATATCCTCGCTAGTGCTGCCCCCTCGTTGAGTAATGACGGCGAGCCTGTGGCTGCAGTAGGCGTATTACGCGATGTCACTGAGCTTAAGAGCGCCGAGGAGGCCTTAAAAAAGAGCGAGGAAAGATTCCTCAAAGCTTTTCATCATAGCCCGGTTGCCATGTCACTGGCAAGTCTTCCTGATGGCAAGTGGGTCGAGGTAAACGATAGTTTCCTAAATCTTATGGGTTACTCCCGTGATGAGGTCATCGGTCACACCCCAAGCGAACTAGGCATGTTTCCTAATACAAACGAGCCGGCTGGGATTATGCAACTTCTTCTCAAGAGGGGCAGAGTACAAAACCATGAGTCGACCGTTCAGACAAAGACAGGTAACTTCATTAACGTGCACTCATCAATTGAAATGATTTCGATCCGCGGCCAAGACCATCTTCTCACTATAACCATCGACATCACCGAGCGCAAGAAGGCTGAAAAAGAATCAGCCGAGTACCGTGACAAACTTGAGGTACGGGTTCGAGAACGCACCGCCGAAATAGGTAGGGTAACCGAGCGACTGATGGCTCTTTCCCGCCGCCTCATCCAGATACAGGAGGAAGAGCGCACAAATGTTGCTCGCGAACTCCATGACCAGATTGGACAGTCGCTTAATATCGTTAAGATACTTCTGGATAGGGCTAGCAAAACCAACGGTAAAGACTGTCAGGAACTAATTGGCCAGGCAAGGCCACAGCTTGCCGAACTAATCGACCAGGTAGGCACGCTTTCACTTGACCTGAGGCCGAAGATACTGGACGACCTGGGTCTGGTAGAGGCTCTCGAGTGGTATTTCGGCCACTTTACCACCCGGACGAATGTACGGGTGCAATTTGAACCATCGGATATTGACAAAAGTCTTGATGCACAGATCACCAACACTGTTTACCGGGTGGTACAAGAGGCGCTGACTAATGTAGCCCGCCACGCCCATGCGACAATAGTAAGAGTTAAGCTTCAGGTTAGACAAAGCGCCATAGACCTGTGCATGGAAGATAATGGCATCGGGTTTGACCTAGGGGCATTACTTCCGTTGACTTCCGGCGGCATCACCGGAATGCAGGAACGCATTAACCTGGTGGGCGGAACCTTGAAGATTCAGAGCAAACCTGGTGCCGGCACTCGCATAATTGTCAAAATACCTACCAAAGTGGTGGGGAAGAAGAGACAGGATGATAACCATAGTAGTAGCCGATGACCACCAGGTAATGCGACAGGGACTGTGTACTCTCCTTGGGGCACAGCCTGACTTTCAAATTGTGGGTGATGCAAGTGATGGAGAGGCGGCTATAAAGTTGGTAGAGCGGTTCCACCCTGATGTATTAGTACTCGACATGGTTATGCCTGGCATCAATGGCATCGAAGTCGCGCGGCGGCTCAGGACGCAGTCACCGGCATGCGCCATTGTCATCCTTTCAATGTATGGAGCCGAAGGGTATGTTCGAGAAGCCGTCCAGGCTGGTGCTAAAGGCTATGTCATCAAGAAGGATTCCGCCGAGGAGCTTGCGAGCGCCATTCGCGAAGTAGTCGCCGGCAGGCACTACATAAGCCCGAGCCTAACGAAGAAAGCCGTCGATTCTTATGTTGGCATCGACGGCCATGGGGTTGAGCCGTATCAGACACTCACTGCCAGAGAACGTCAGGTCCTGCATTTAGTGGCGGCAGGTAGCACTACGGCCCAGATTGCGGCTGAGCTGTTCATAAGCCCGCGCACGGTCGAGTTCCACCGGGCTAATATTATGCGTAAACTTGGCATACATACCCAGCTGGAACTGACCCGCTATTGCATCGAGGCGGGGATTTGCCCCCCCAAGAAAATTTGAGTAGCTCTTCAAAGAACCCGTCACTTCCGGTCATCCCCTTGTTTCGTGCTACAGATGAGGACACCCTTCTGAAGACCATTCCTGGCACAATCTCGTAAGTCCACGAGTGTAAGTCTGGTATCCTTCCGCTTTCCCCGGCTAAGTTAGTGAGAATACATTTATTACAGTGGATATTTGGTTTATTTCTGTTGTTCCGTTCTGAATATCGCGCTGGGGAAGGGTTAAGAAGGTGAAGCGGAAGATAAAAGAAAGGCAGGCAGCACGGAAATTTCTGGCCGATGTCCCGCCGGAGCATGTATTCCGGTGCAAAGATGGCAAGGTTTTGAGGAACGTGAAGGAGCTCGGCGATGCCCTGTCTGTCATGTCCAAGGAGACTTATGGCTATCACTGGAACGCAGGAAAAAATGATTTCAGCAATTGGGTCAGAGATATAATCGGAGATGTAAAGCTGGCGAAGGAATTAGAAGGGGCAACAAGCCAAAGCCTTGCTGCCTGGGAAGTAGCCACCAGACTGGCCTATTTGGCCAGATGGCGGCCGTAGGTTCACGCTATTGTAGGCCGAGGTATCAATAGTTGGAACTTTTTAGTTAGAATGCAGTCTCCTAATATAACCCCGTATCTCCTCTTCAGAATATATTTCGGCAGCGCCTGGAACCATCATCAACAGCCAAGAATGTACGGGCAATGTTCTGTTCGCAGGCATGTAACATCAAAAAGAAGTGAGCCAGGCCCCGACACCTACCCTGGCTCACTTCAGAAGGGAGGGAATGAAAAGTAAGGCTACCTGTTTGTCAATTAATATCCCATCGACTTCTTCAAGCCCACGTCCATCCAGAAGTAGTCCTGGGGGGTAGGGTCATAGTAGCCGACGTAGGTCTCACCGCTATACTGTTTTATCCACGGCCACCAGACGTTGTAAACGTAGGGTTGCGGGAAGACAATGAGGTAAGCGTTGTCCATGG
>JBDRLU010000024.1:0-2276 GCA_043812795.1 Chloroflexota bacterium | reverse complement strand
CTCAAGTTTGTTTTCCTCCGGTGCCACAAATGAGAAAACGGCTTGGGCCTTTTCCCAGTCTGGGGTATATCCCCAGTACCAGCGTACCAATGCTTTTTTAGGGTCAATCAATAGAGCCTTCAGAAGTGGCTCACCTAGGGTTAGAATTGACCTACCATGGAAAAGAGATAATTCTTCTTGGAGGAGGGGTAGCCAGTATCGGCTGGATTCATCCAAAAGATTACACGCATCAATTTGGGTGGGGGGACCGATGAAAAAGTTCTTTACATAGTTTGTAGCATATACATGCTGGCAAAGGTCTAGACCGAGACCCTCGCAGATTCGGGATATGTATTTATACAGACTGCCATGTGGTTTATCCAGGTTCAGGACAGTGTTAATCGTATTACGGCTCGTCTCCTTTTTCACCGTCGGATCTTGCCCAATCACTATTAAGCGGATCTTTGTCACGTCATCGGTTTCCATAAAGACGTGGGGAATCTTGTCTGTTGGAATATAGTGACTTAGTCTTGAATCAGCCCTTATCTTTAGAAGTACTTCCGCTGACTTACGAGCAACCTCGGTTTTAATGTCGTTTGTCACTTCGCCTCCTTTTTTATCCCATCCTATGCCATCTTGAGTTGGTCATTCAAGGCTCTGATTTTTCTGAACATTACATCTTATTATTACCCTGTAATATCCGGCCAGAAAGTTGCGCTTGAACTGGCCATTTGCACCAGATATCAGGACGGCGTAGAATGGCGGAAGCGATAGGTAAAACCATGCGTGTCCTGATAACAGGTGGCAGCGGCCTTATCGGCCGAGCACTTGCAGCTAACTTAGCTCGCGATGGCAACGAGGTCATCATTCTCAGTCGACGGCCAAAACGAATTATCGGTCTGCCGGCGGGCGTTAGCGCGAAATGGTGGGATGGTCATACCACTGAGGGGTGGAGTTCTCTGGTCGATGGCACTGACGCCATCATCAATCTTGCCGGCGAAAACATCAGCTCAGGCCGCTGGACAAATGAACGCAAGAGCGGTATTCTTGAGAGCCGTTTGAATGCCAGCCGAGCCATAGTTCAAGCAGTCGAAGCGGCAACCCACAAACCTCGCGTCGCTATCCAGGCCTCGGGTGTCGGTTACTATGGCCCCTGTGGCGACGAAGAGATAACGGAAGAGACGCCACCGGGGCAGGACTTTCTATCACGGGTCGCCGTAGACTGGGAGGCCTCTACGGCCCCCTTGGAAGCGCTAGGCGTACGGCGGGTAGTCATCCGCACCGGGGTGGTGCTCAGCACCGCAGGTGGTGCCTTGCCCCGGATATCTCTACCATTTCGTCTCTTCGCTGGCGGGCGTTTGGGGAACGGGCGGCAGTGGTTCCCCTGGATCCACATTGCCGATGAAGTGGGCACTATCCGCTTCCTGATCGAAAACGAGATTGCGAACGGCCCGTTCAATCTGACTGCGCCAGTTCCACTTACTAATGCCGAATTCAGCCGCTTGCTGGGACAACGGCTCAGGCGGCCAGCACTCATGCCTATTCCTGGGTTTACCTTGCGCCTGCTCTTCGGCGAGATGGCGACTGTCCTCCTGGATGGCCAGCGGGCCATTCCGCGACGTTTGCTGCAACTGGGCTTCACCTTCCAATTCCCCGAGGCTGGTTCGGCGCTAAGAGATCTCCTTTAACTGATCTGGCAAGAACGTTTAGTCCTCTAAAGCTAGGATTACAGGTGACCAGTTACGGACTGTCTGGTTTATCGTGGCAATCTTTAGCGCCAGCATCCCAGCCTTGCCACAGGAGTAAACCGGTTAGGTGTGCGTATCAGATGTTCACCCAGGTCTGACCATGCCTGCACAATTCATCGTTAAATTACTTTTGACGTTTATTCCACTCGCCACGGCAGCCCCCAACTATCTATTCTATTCAACCTATACTATTCAACCAATCTACCTATACGCTCGAAAAAGAACAACGTAGCCCCGGAATACAGGCTATTTTTGCCTTTCACAATATTGCCCTCTGGGGTGACCCGGGGCAGGTAAAAATGAAGGAAAATGGAGACCAGGTGGTCACCCCCCTCCCCCCCGGATATATGGAGGTAATCCGGCGGAGTGCAAAGCTGGCGGTGCAAAGGTGAGTGCAAGGACTATGCAACGGGCGCTCCGGATCTGAATGACCATTTACCCCTTGACAAGACGCTGAAAATGATATAGACTGTGCATATAGATATTATTAAGGAGCGGAGTATGGCTGGAGCATCGAAGTATTCGGTTAGTAAGAAACTCATGAAGTCG
>JBDRLU010000023.1:0-19139 GCA_043812795.1 Chloroflexota bacterium | reverse complement strand
CAATAGACGTTATTGCGCTTGTTTTCATATTTTTTAACCTCCCTACAATATGCCGTAGGGTAGCAGTCAGCCTATTCATCGGCTACCACCCTTTGGCTGTTTATAGGGTAGGACTTCTTTACACCATAAGCAAACAGAACCACTAAAATCAACCTTTGACATCTGGAAAAAGGCGGATTAAAATGCTGTGACTGCTATTACAAAGCAGATAAATAGTTATGGACGAAAGTTGGCGACCTAAACCGGGAGACCGGATTTTCCGCCCCAGAAGAATCAAGCGTCTTCGGCTGAGGCGGGTACTTGGCATTCCCGGCCTCTTCAGTATCGGCTATGGAGATGTCGGCTTGTCCATCTATTATGCTCTCGGCGTTACGGCGCTGGTGGCGCTGGGGGGCCACACCTATCGCTCTTGGTGTTGCCGCCATTATTTATGTCTTCAATGCGTTGACCTACGCCGAAGGTTCGGCGATGCTCCCTGAAGGCGGGGGTTCAGCCAGTTACGCCCGACTCGCCTTTAACGATATAATCGGTTTTACCTCGGGCTGGATGCTCATGTTGAGCTATATCGTCACCGTTGCCATTTCGGCTTATACCGTTCCTCCTTACCTGAGTTATTTCTGGCCGGCACTAACCCATCCGGTGGCAGGAACATTGGTAGCCATGGGAATTGTCTTCTTGCTAATGCTCATTAACGTCTTCGGCACCAGGGAGTCATCGGGATTAAATATATTTTTTATATCCATCGGTATCGTTACGCAAATTACGCTGGTGGTACTCGGTGCTATGCTGCTACTCATACCTAATCCGCAGCTTCTGGTCGAGCACATGTTCGGGCCGGGCAACTGGCCGTCCGCTCAGAACCTGGTCTTCGGCATTGCCATCGCCGCCCTCTGTTTCACCGGTGTGGAATCCGTAGCCCAGCAGGGCGAAGAAACGCGGCGACCAGAGAGGACAATGCCCCGCGCTTACATACTAATGATAGTTGCCGTGCTCGTTCTGTTCGCCGGCATTTCCCTGGTGGCACTAACGGCCATGACGCCGCAGGAGCTGGGCGACCCGGTGAACGGCTGGGCGCGTGACCCGGTAGCCGGTATTGCCAGTGCCGTCTCGAAGGCAATAGTCCCGGAGCAAATAGCGGCGGGAGTTGCCTCGGAAGAGACACGCATAATTATCGTCTGGATACTGAGAAGTGTCCGCGACCTGTTACCGGCACTGGTGGCCATATTGGCCGCTACGATTTTAGTGACAGCAACCAACGCCGGCATACTGGGTATTTCCCGCCTGACCTATAACCTGTCAACACACCGACAATTGCCGGCAACTTTGAGCCGTGTTCACCACCGTTTCCGCACTCCTTATGTGACCATTATTCTGTTTTGCTCAGCGTGCCTGGCCTTGCTGATTCCCGGCTTCTTCTCCCCCAGTTTTTTTGTTGACCTCGGTGCACTCTATGTCTTTGGCTCACTGCTTGTTTTCGCCCTGGCTCATGCCGCCATTCTCCGCTTACGTATTACCAAGCCGGACTTACGTCGCCCGTTCCGGCTCGGCGGCAATATCAAAATAGGCAGACACGCTCTGCCCGTGACTGCCATTATGGGGCTGCTCGGCACAATTGGCGTATGGACAGTAGTAATCATCATCCAGCCGTATAGCCGCACGGCCGGCTTCATCTGGCTGGCCCTAGGGTTCGTGGTCTATAGTATTTACCGCTGGACGCAACACTTATCTCTTATTCATGTAGAGAAGGATGCTAAAGAGAAGGTAGCACCGGATAAAACGGAACTGAAATAGGTTAGCTGCTTACGTTGACCTGCCAGCCTGCGTGTGCTATATTAGACATACTCAAAATCAATGGATATTAGCTGGTTAGGACACTCTTGCTTCAAGATTCAAGGTAATGAAGTTACCGTCATTACCGACCCTTATTCACCTGATTTAGGCTACTCGCTGGATACCCCGACGGCGCGTATTGTCACTGTGAGCCATCAGCATCCCGGCCATTCTTTCGTTCAAGGTATTGGCGGCGAACCAAGGCTGGTCACCGGTCCCGGTGAGTATGAAATAAGCAATGTCCTGATTCTGGGACTAGCCAGCTTCCACGATGATGAAGAAGGCAAGCAAAGAGGCAAGAACACTATCTATCTTCTCGAAATCGACGGCATAACAGTATGTCACCTCGGTGACCTTGGCCACATGCTCACTACTGAACAAGCCGGCGACCTCGGGAGTATCGACATTTTGCTACTACCCGTAGGCGGAGTCTCGACTATCGGCGCCACGCTAGCCGCCCAGGTGGTCCGTCGTTTGGAGCCGAAGATTGTGGTTCCGATGCACTACCGAACCAAAACGTTGAAACGAGAGCTCGAACCAGTTGAGCGATTTCTGGGAGAAATGGGAATAAAAACCGACCTCCCCCAGCCCAAGCTTTCCATCACCAAATCAAAGCTGCCGGAGACCACTCAGGTAATCTTGCTCGATTATTAACGTCTGCCCGCTAGATAATATCACGGATATCCGTAATTCGGGCGGGAGGCCGGGGCGGGACAGCAAAAAACATGACGACGGCAGAGATAGCTACCAGCACCGCTACCAGGGTAAAAGCACCGATATAGCTGCCACTGGTATCGTAAGCCCAGCCCACGTAGACGGGAGCAAGCACTCCTACCGGCATCATGAACAGCACGGATACACCACGAATAGAGCCAAAGGCCTTCCGCCCAAAGTAGCGGGCCCGCATTGGTTCGTTCAAGCCCTGAGCCAGTCCGTTGCCGATGCCGTAAACAACAAACCAGACATAAATCATGGGTATAGTCTGGCTGAACAGGAATGTCGCAAACCCGATAGCCTGCAACAAATAAGCCGCTCCCACGAGCATCCGTAAATATTGTTTCTTAACACGGTCGGACAAAAAGCCGCCAACCAATCTTAGCGGCAGCCCGACCAGGACCATCAGCGAAAGTATGCTGGCAGCCTGAAGCGCTCCAATGCCGATATCCGTCAGGAAGGGGATACTGTGAATGTTAATCGCCGGGCCGACCATACCATGGAGAGCATTAGCCAGTATCATCAGCCAGAAAGTGGGTGTTCTCATTGCCTGCCTTAGCGTAAATTCTAACTCGGCAACCTCGGCGGCATATTTTATCCCTCTATCGATTGTCTGACTGGTATCGACCGTTTTTTCGGTAGCCGCACCATCGGGAAGCAGGCCATAATATTCCGGCCGTCGCGACCGGAGAGAAAACCAGGTAAGAGGTAACCCAAAGACCAGCAAGACCACCCCACCAATAAGACAGGCCACCCGCCATCCCTGAGTGACAATGAGCCAAGCAAGAAGAGGGAGAACCAGTACCCCAGAAAGGCCGTTCAAGACCATCTTAATCCCCAGGGCTATTCCCCTCTTCTTGACAAACCAGTTGGTAATGGCTGTATCCAACGGTAGCGTTGTGGTGATATTATGCCCTGTCCCCACCAGCACCCCCCAGACGAGGTAATAGGCCCAGAGTGAATTGATAAAGTACATCAACACCAGACTGATACCAGCCAGGGCCACACCAAAAAAGATAACCCACTTCGGCCCGAACCGGTCCGTAGCCCAGCCGGCTAACGGCCCTTCGAAACCACCTTCAAAGCGCGTAATGCTGGCCGCTATCGACGTAGCCGCCCGGCTAAAGCCCAATTCTGAAGCGATTGGTTTAAACAGGGCGGAAATACCATAGACTCCATAGCCGGTTAGCCAGAGGCCGATGGTGCCACCACCCAAAACCATCCACCAGCCGGAGAACACCCTGGGCAACCTGAGCCGTTTAATCAATTGACCCCTTCCCGCGCCTTATTACACAATCCTGCGAATATCGGTCACCTGGGCCGGTGGCCTGGGGGGACGGGCCAAGGGGAGAAGTAAAGCCGCAATAGCCACCAGAGCTGAGACCAGGACGAAAGCACTCACATAACTCCCGGTGGTATCATATACCCAGCCGGCATAAACAGGTGCGATTACCGCCACCGGTGTCATAATCATAGAAGAAGCGCCACCAATAGAGCCGAAAGCCTTCCGTCCGAAATAACGCGCCCTCATCGCCGGAGCTAAAATGAGACCGGCCCCGTGCCCCACTCCATAGACAACGAACCAGACATAAATTATCGCTATAGTTGGGTTTAATAAAAAGATGAGGATACCCACTGCCTGCAACAGATAAGACGCTCCCAATAATAAAGGAAGGTGGCCCGTCTTAATACGGTCAGCCAGAAACCCGCCGACTAATCTCGCCGGAATGCCCGATGCATAGATAATCGCCATCATGCCGGCCGCTTTCAGGGGGTCAATGCCCATATCGGTCAAGAAGGGGATAAGGTGCAGGGTCATTGTGGGTAATAGCAGCGACTGGGCGCTCAGCAGTCCCAGGAGCAACCAGAACGCACGTGTTCTCATCGCCTGTCTGGCCGTAAACTCAATCTCATCAACTTCGGCGGCGTACTGCGTTCCCTTATTTATCATCTGAGCCGTCTCCGTAGCTGGTTCCTTCTCTGTAGCCCCATCAGGAAGAAGGCCGTAATACTCCGGACGGTGCTCCCGCAAGCAGAACCAGGCAAGGGGTAAACCAACAAGGCCCATGACAACCCCACCGAACATTATGGTCATCCGCCAACCCACTGCGGTAATTAGCCAGGCAATAAGAGGTAGAACCAGCGCCCCGGAAAGGCCGGAAAAAGTCCATTTAATACTCAGGGCCAGACCTCTTTTCTTAACGAACCAGTTCGAGATGGCCGCATCCGAAGGTATCGAAAGAGCGACGTTGTTACCGGTGCCAACAATGACGCCCCAGACGATATAAAAAGCCCAAAGCGAATTAACGAAGTTCATTAATATCAGCCCTAGACTCATGAGCAAGACACCGGAAAACACCACCCATCGGGGACCGAATTTGTCCGTGAGCCATCCGCTCAAGGGAGCTTCAAAGCCTCCCTCAAGCCGGCTGATACTCGCCGGAATGGAGGTGACCGCCCGGCTGAAACCCAGTTCCGAAGCTATCGGCTTGAATAGTGCCGAAAACCCGGAACCGGCATAGCCAAATCCCCAGAAAGCAAGGAGGCCGGTGGCAAGCACTGTCCACCAGCCAAAGAATATCCTGGGGAATTTCAGCTTCTTAATCAATTAACCTCCTTCTCGAGCCTCATTATACAATCCTGCGGATATCGGTCACCTGAGCCGGTGGCCTGGGGGGACGGGCGAAGATGATGAGCACGGAGGCAATACCCAGAGCTACGGCAAATAAGACAAAGACACTCATATAACTGCCGGTAGTGTCATAGACCCACCCGACGTAAATAGGTGCGATTACTCCGGCCGGCGTCGCGAACATTTGGGAGCTGCCGTGGATAGAACCGAAAGCTTTCCGTCCGAAATAGCGTGCCCTCATTGGAGAGGACAGGGCGATACCTGCTCCCATGCCAAACCCATAGAGAACAAACCAGAGATAAATCGCCGCCGTGGTCTGGTAGAGGAGAAAGATGAGAATACCGGCCGCCTGCAGCGCGTAAGCCCCCGTAACCAGAAAAGGCAGATGCTCGGTTCGGACGCGGTCAATGAAAAATCCGGCGATAAATCTTGACGGCAGGCTGGCCAAAATCATAACCGCCACCACACTGGCCGCTCTAACCGGCTCAATCCCGAAGTCGGTAAGAAAGGGAATACTATGGACGTTGATACCTTGCATCACCAGACCGTAAATAGACCATACCAGTATCATCAACCAGTAAGTGCGGGTCCGCATTGCCTGCCGGAGGGTAAACTCCACTTCCCTAACTTCAGCCGCGTATTTCACGCCTCGGTCTATCATCTGAGGCGTTTCTGCAGCCCCATCAGCCGCAGTAGCCCCGTCAGGAAGCATACCGTAGTACTCCGGGCGGTGCTGCTTCAGAAAGAACCAGGTAAGGGGTAAGCCGACCACAGCCATGACCATCCCCCCAATAACACAGGTCATCCGCCAGCCTACTGTTGATATCAGCCAGGCAATAAGAGGCAGTACCAGTACCCCGGAAAGCCCGGAAAGCACCCACCTTATGCTCAGGGCAACGCCCCGTTTTTTAACAAACCAGTTTGAGATGGCGGTATCTATCGGGACGGTGGTAGCAATATTGTGGCCTGTCCCGACGATAACCCCCCACACAAGATAAAAGGCCCAGATTGAGTTGATGTAGTTCATCAGTATCAGGCCCAAACTAAAAAGAACGACACCGGAAAGCACGACCCATTTCGGTCCGAATTTATCGGTAATCCAGCCGGCTACCGGCCCCTCGATACCTCCCTCGAGCCGGCCGATACTCGATGGGACGGAGGCCACCGCCCGGCTAAAGCCCAATTCTGACGCTATCGGTTTGAATAATGCCGAAAATCCGTAGGCATGGTACCCGGCAACCCAGAGTCCCAGGATGCCCCCTGTGAGAACTGTCCACCAGCCAAAGAATATCTTCGTACGCCGGTTTTTTTTAATCAAAGACATCCTCTCCTCAAATAAGCCACCCCGGGTACAATTTGGCTTCTTCCATAGTTACGAGCGCCTCATGATGACCACCAGCATCAATACCACAATTATTAACAATAGAGTGATGACGAAAAGGAGAGCACCGACGAAGTAGATAGCCCAGGTGGGGAGCACTGGCTGGGACGTGGACGGAGGTGGCAATGGAGGTACCGGCGCAGGCACAGTCGGCGTTGGCGAAGGAGGTATGGTTATTGTCTGTGCTGACTCCGACGATGGTGACGGCGGCGGCCGGGTGGTAAAAGCACTCACTGCACTCCAGGCACTATTACTATTAGAACTGACGGCTCTTACCTTCCAATAGTAGGTAGTACCGAAGTCCAGATTGATGTCACACTGCCAGGCAGTGGACGGCAAGGCATAGTCACCCGTCTTCACAATTATCGGCTCAGCCAAAGCCGGTTCATTCGATGCCAGCAATTCGTACTTATCAGCCCCCGCGATGGCACTCCATTGAAATACCGGTTTTCGCTCGGTGGCATTAGCACCCGCCTCGGGAGAATATAATATCGGAGCAATCACGGCGGTACCCAAGCTGGTAGTGAAGGAAAATTTCGGTGACCACGGACTTAACACCGGCTTCGTTGCTCTTACCCGCCAGTAATAGGTGGTCGCTAGCTCAAGAGTCGGTAACCGCGCCGAACTCTCTTCAGTCTCACCAGTCAAGCCAGCTGGAACCGTGGTGAAATCGGTATCGTAGTCAAGCTGCCACTCGTATTTAGTGGCTTCCGGGGCTGACTCCCAGTCCAGGGTAACATTATTGATACCTACCCCACCACTCCCGTCAGCCGGTAGAACCGGGACAACTGGCTGAATCAGACTATCCACATAGGTCATCAATGCGCTATTGGTAGTGTCTATCGACCATAACTGATTGCCCGACAGCCAGAGGCCGGATAGAGTGGTATTATCACCAAGACCGGTAAGTACTGTTTCAAAAGTCGGGGTTAAGGGATAGGTCGGGTTGAGCGAGCGCTCCATGCCGCCTTCTTTCCTGGAGGCACTAACTACCTCTGAATTAGTGGCGTAAAGAGTCCCTTCGGCTGATATGGCGATTTGGCTAAGTTTGCTTCCGCTGGGAAGCCCGCCATCGATACTTTCCCAGACATCGCTCTTGCCGATGATGAAGCGGAAGATTCGCTCTTTACTTACGTTGGTACTGGTAAAATCGGCAGCAGCATAGACAGCTTTGTTACTCTTGAACCCGGGGTCGAAGGCAACGCTTATTCTACTGGTATCCGTTGGTGTCAGTCCTTGAGGTAGAGGTTGGCCAAGCAGGTCGAAGGAGTTGCCATTATCGCTTGAATAGTAAACTTTACCTCTGGTATTGCCGACCAGGATGGCCGTGTCCTGGTCATAGTCGGGTGACAGAGCGATTGATTTTAGCGGCTGGCTGCCGGCCATAGCTCCGTCGGAATAAAAGAAGCCGCTATTAATCGTACTGTAAACGAGAGCACCACTGCCGTTATAACTCCCCACGAAAAGGGTATCATCGCCGGCGATGGCCCAAGCATCAACCGGAAAGGGGCCAGTCCGTAAGTCGAAAGTCTGCCCGTTATCTTTTGATTTCCATAATGCCGAACTGCCGCCAACTGTCCCCGTCAAGAACACCACCTGACTACCCTGGCCATATTTCGGGGACAGTTTAACCAGATTCAGGTTACCGGCACCCACCAGGGTACTGGTAAACACTCTTTCCCAGCCATCTCCACCACTCAGGCTTAGCCATAAACTACGTGTCGCCGTCGCCGCACCAGTAAGCATAGACAGGGTCCGGTCCTGACCATAGGTCGGAGAAACGGCCAGGTCAACGATGGCGCTAATATCGGTATCGATTAACCCAATCTGGTTCCAGGTAAGACCGCCATCGGTGGTACGGGAGAAAGCGCTCTCAGTGCCGCCGGTAACGGCATAAGCGATACCGCCAGCACTACCGGGTGGGATAAGCAGGCCGGTTATCGATTGTCCGCTTGGCTCTTTAGTGTCTCTTTTCCAGTTTGTGCCGCCATCAGTACTGAGATACACCCGGCTGCTATTGGCAGCACCGGCCAGCAGCCAGCCGGTGCTGGCACTGCCATTTATTGCCAGACCGCTAACATCAATACCACTCAAGTTGTAGGCTGAACCGATATTGAGGTCGGTCACCACCGAGCGCTGCGGAGCCGGCACCCCGTCTACCCGGTAAACATCACCTGTATTGCTGCCCGAATCAATGGCGACGAACAGACTGTAATCGGCCAGAGCGGCATTGTAGTCATCGGGAAAAGCCAGGACGGCGCTCCGGGGCACAATACCGGCGATGGTCGCATTCCCGATAGTCTGACCCCACCCACCACCATCAATCCGGCTCATAATGAAGGCATCGGTCTCGTTACTGGTGACCGCCACTAGCTGGCGGTCACTGGCGAAGCTCGGGGAAAAAGCTAACGCATAAACATCATAGTTACCCAGGCCGGTATTTATCAGAGCGGGGAGAGCGTCTCTCTCTTCCAGAAGGTAAACACCGCCGTATTGTGAGCTATCCGCATCTCTGGTGCCGACAACGATAACCCGGCCGCTGTTCAGCTTACCGACGGCTATTGAAGTAATACTGATATTATCACTACCGGCACCGCCCGGGCTTGACATTAACGGAGCAAAATTGCTACCGGCATCCGATGATTTATACACTGCGGAACTGGTAGCGTAATAAATAACACTGGCATCGTCAGGGGCGGTGGCCAATGCCACGATAGTATTTTCGACCTTACCCGTGTATGCCCAACTCGAACCGCCGTCAGCAGACTTAAAGAGCGTGTAACTTGTTCCCGTGGGGTTAGCATAACAGTAAAGAGTACCGTCGATAGCCCTGACCAGATGTTTTACATCCGAGCCTCCCGCCAGTACCCAGTTTCCCGTCTTACCCGAGGTAGGAATCTCAACACTGGACCACTTGGCTTCGTCAGGGCCAGCTAGGGCCTGACTAATGGGGACAATCGAGAAAAGACTGAACAAAAAAGTAGCGGCCAGAACCAGTTTAACCCCTGCTGACTTCCCCACACGGGAAATTCTATTGGGTCATTAACGATAAGTCAATACTTTAGCCAGCTGGCCAGTTATAACAACCGTGGCCATGCGGGGAACCATCGGGAAAAGACCGGCGTAAGAAGAACAAAAACTACCGCATGTAACACAAGGTAGAGACAAAAGATAGATACTGCTGCCAGCCTGAGTTTACTTCTCGTTTGTCCGAGCTCCAGTAACTTCCCCAGACCTATCGCCAGCCCGATACAGACCGCCCCGACCGCGGGGTAAAAATAGTAAATATAGGTGATACGGTTAGTAATCAGCTCCAGCGGTAGCCAGACCAGATAGGTGCTGGCGAACCAGAGCACGCCGAACATGGCCGCCGGGCTATGCTTTTTCATCAGGTAAGCCATGTAGCCGACCGTGGGAATGATTAGCGCCCATAAGGTGGGGCTGATGACACCTTGGTAATGGTGAGGCAGGTCATAGTCCATAGTTTTTAGCGAGATGAGCCATTCCCAGGGCCGGCTGGCCCAGGGATGAATGGAAATATCGAAGGTGAGGCTTCCAGAAAGTGTAAGCATATTGTGGATTCGTTTCAAGGGGTCTAAGGGTAGTCCGGTCAGAGTGAGGTTGAAAATCGGCAATAAGGTCAGGAAAAGCAGTGGTGCCAGTGCCATTGAGAGCACAAACAAGCGCCATCTGTCCCGCCGCATGATAAGCCAGTGCAGGCCAATAGCCAGGAAAAGCAGAACGCCGGATAGCTTGGTGAGGACGCTGAAACTACCTGCCACCGCTGCCAGCGGGTAATCTCCTCTCAAATACAGCCAGAAGGCGAGTAGCATGAAACATACGGTGAAAACATCCAGCATAGCCAGGCTCGACTGGATGAAGGTCAAATTCTCCAGGGCCAGCAAGACGCCGGCCAGAAAAGCGGCCCGGCGGGACAAGGCAAGCTGCTGGCAGATAAGATAGAGCAGAAAGATACCGGCGCTACCCATAATGACGGAAAAGAACCGCCAGCCCAGTGGATTGTCCCCGAAGACACGCATCCCAGTGATGATGAACAGTTGGCCCAGAGGCGGATGTTCGGCGCGGAACTGTATCTCTCCGTTCAAAGTGTGCCGGGCATCATTGACGTAATAATACTCATCCGTCACCACAGCATCGGGATAATAGATAATGGAGAAATGCATGGCCAGCACGAATAGCGTCAGAACAGTAACCCAGAAGTATTCTTTTCTACTCAGTCTGACCAATACTTTAATTATCGCCATGTCCACAGCACATTAACGAGGTAGTTCCAGAGCGTTGCCGCCGCAATGCCGAACAGGTTGGAGATGAGGTAGTACATACCCACGACACTGGTAAGAAACCAGAGCAGGGCCAAGTTGATACCCAGTCCGGCCAGGCTCACCAGGTTAAATTTGAACAGTCTCCCGACCAGATTCTGTGCACTTTGAGCACGCCGGTCACGGAAGGTGAAGAAGTCGTTAAGCAGGAAATTGGAGATAATCGACGTCTCGATACCGATGGCTGAAGAAAGCAGGTAATAAAATCCGACAAACTCCGTCAGCAGCAATAACAGTCCCATATTGACCAGCACGCCGCTTCCTCCCACCAGACAGAACTTAGCGAACCTGGATAGCTCCTGTCGGCGGTTCATCAAACTAAAGACATGACGCAAATAGTCCAGTTGCTGCTTTGTGCCCAGCTTGCTGCTGCCTCTCTCCCGTGAGACAAACCGGTAAGGGACTTCCGTCAATTTCCGATACTTGCCTTTGACCAGTATTTCGAGGAGTATCTTGTAGCCGGTAGGCTTCAGTGCCACCCCGTCCACCACCTCTTTCCTGAACATGAAAAAGCCGGACATCGGGTCATACACGGCCCTGGTTTCCGGTAAAAACAGGTGGGCGAGCAGCACTGCTCCCCACGAGATTATTTTCCGGGCAAGTCCCCAATCTGCGGTCCCCCCACCTTTGACATACCGACTGGCGATGGCTACCTGAGTACCGTCTTCCAGCGCCCTGAGCAGACCGAGAATTACTTCGGGAGGATGCTGCAAATCGGCATCCATGACACCGACTATGTCGCTGTCGGCATAGCCGATGCCATCAACGACGGCCGAAGCCAGCCCCTTCTTATCCTTACGTACCACCAGCCGCACAGGGAAACGCGGCTCCAGTCCGTGTACTGCCTCGGCCGTACCATCGCGGCTATCATCATCGACGAAGATGATTTCGTACTCGCGGCCAGCTAGAGTGCCATGGATTGCTTCGACGAGAGGTACAATGTTATCCCGCTCGTTATAGGTAGGTATCACGAGAGATAAGGCTTTACTCAACGAGAAGTCTCCTACTCAACCGGGTTCAATATATTCTACCACAGTGAATACCAGTGTACCTGCAAGACAATTGGGACTAGCTTGACGGACAACTAGCTATTCTTCACCAGGAGGAACCGAAAGAATACTCCGATTTTGTCCGAAAATACTACAAGCAGGCACGCAAGAGTGTAACCAAAGTAATGAGAATTACTAAGGCGGAAGAAACGATAAAGGATTGAAGAGTCAGTTGGGGGACTACTAGCATTCCTTGAGATAAACCCGTTACCTCTCAGCGGGTAACATGAAAAACCATGACGTTGATTTGATTATTCATCATCACCATTAAAGCTCGGAAGCCGAAGTTATCGTTCATGTAGGCATCAAACTGCGTCTGGAACTCCCCGAAGAGAAAAGAGTCCAGCACCACGCTGGGCATCGGCGTGAGTTGCCGCTTCTCAATGAGACGAGGCTCAGGTATTATCCCTGTAATCTGCTCAAAAGGGGGTAATAGAATTAAGAACAGAAATATGGCGGTTAGCATAACCTGATATCGCCGGTTTTTCATACTTTTTAGTCTCCTGTCATACTAAAAACGGAAATAGATAAACGGACTATAAGTTACTCCGGACAGAGTAATTACCGAATAGATTAGAATAATAATCGCCATCGCCCCGCTAAAGTAGCCTACTGGTATCGAGCGAGTCAGCCGCCCGATAAGCGAGAACCGTTCGGCCAGATAAGGGAAGAAGCTAATTACGGCGGCGGCAGCCAGAAAGAACCACCCTTTGCTGTTAATAAGAAAGGGAATGTCTCCGGTCGAGGAGAATGTCCCGAGGTGGAACATTGCCCCGATGTAACTGAACGCATGGAGGATGGTATCCGAGCGGAAAAACACCCAGCCGATAAGGACGAGAAGGAACGTTCCGAGAAGTAATAACGCTTCGGGGACTTTGCGGGTCAATTTTACCGGCAACACTCTCCCCACGGTAAGCAACGCCCCGTGATAAGCGCCCCAGCCGATAAACGTCCAGGCAGCGCCGTGCCACAGACCGGTCAGGAGGAAGACTATCCAGAGGTTAAGGAAAGTCCTGGCTCTGGGTACCCGGTTACCGCCAAGCGGGATATAAAGGTAATTGCGCAACCAGTCCGTCAGCGACATGTGCCACCGGCGCCAGAAATCACGGATGCTGGTGGCAATGTAAGGGGCATTGAAGTTTTCGGGCAGACGGAAGCCGAGCATCTGGCCGAGGCCGATAGCCATATCCGAATAACCGGCAAAGTCAAAGTAAATCTGGAAAGTGTAGCACAGGATGCCAAGCCAGGCGACCGGCATCGTCAGGCCGTTGGATGAAAGCTGGAACACCTCATCGGCAATCACTCCAATCGTATCCGCAATCAGCACTTTTTTCCCCAGGCCATAGCTAAACCTGACCAGCCCCCCGTACATTTTCCCGATGGTATGTTCCCTGGTGATAAACTGCTCGGATACGTCGTGGTATTGGGCAATCGGGCCGGCGAGGAGTTTCGGGAAAAGGGCCACATACAGGGCAAAGGCAATGAAATCGCGCTGCGGGGCACTAATCCCCCGATACACGTCAATAATGTAGCTCATCTTCTGAAAAGTAAAGAAGGAGATACCGAGGGGGAGGGCAATTTGTGTCCAGACGAGAGAGTCGAAGCCGAAGACGGACAGAGTCCGTGAAATTTCCCCAACAAAAAAATTCGCGTACTTAAAGTAACCGAGCAGGCCGAGATTAATGGCAAGGGCAATGACCATGACCAGCTTTTTCCGGCTTGTCTTTACCAGAAGCAAGCCCAGGACATAGTCGGCGACCGTTGCCAGGAAAAGCAATGGCACGAAGCTGGGGGCACCCCAGCTATAAAACAGGTAACTGGCGATAAGGATGAACAGGTTACGGATTCGGCTCAGCCTTTGCGGAATAGCATAGTAAATGATAAGGAATGCGGGCAGAAACGCAAAGAGAAACGTTGTCGAACTGAATGCCATAAGTCCCAGACCGTTTTCTTAATTTATTTTTCAGTTACTAAATGCCACTATTAATGACAAAGAACGTATATTTTATGCAGTCGCTATTTAGACCGGGCATAAATCGCCACCTGCGAAATACCAAATACGCCGGTCTTTTCCCCGAGGTGGAGACGAATGCTCTTAACTGTGCCCCATGTCGCCGGGTCGGGAAACTCGAAGACAAGTGTATTTTCTCCTTCATAAAGATACCGTGCCCGCCGTCCGTTCGCAGCGTAGTCTCCCTTCGTTGTTTTGGAGAAGTCAACCAGCAGGCCGGCAACACCGGGCGAAGTAACCTTAACGACGAGGTAATATTGTTGCCCTGAATCCAGACGGAGTCGGGCCGTGCTGAGAAAAGACAGGGATGTATTCGGCTCATCCGCCGTGACGGATACCAAAGCATTCTCTTCCTGGATGTTGTATTCACTTTCTGGTGCCCAGTTCCGCAAAAACGTGTCCGCCGGCCAATCGTAGGCCCGGGTAAACGGGGTAAGGTCCATCGTGGGTGGTTCGGGAACTAATGTCTGGCTCAACTCCTGGCGATAGTGTTCGTCCATCTCGAAAATGACAACCTTCTGGTCGGTCAGCCGGTGGTCGATGTCGTAGCGTAACGAAAGAGGGAAGCCATATTGCTCCCACAAGGAGCAGTAGGTTATCGCACTCGGCCAACCGTCCTGCATCATATTAATCACCTCCGGGCTGAAGCAAGTCCCATACCATAATACGGGCGGGGCCTGTGGTTCCGGGGAGAGGTTATAGACCGGTTCGGGCGCTCCCCTTTCCTGCCACGGCGAAAGGTTCTTGATAATATCGTTTAAATCGTTCGCCTCCGGCCCGTCACTGATGCGTGTTTCTGAAGTATCGACGGACAGCAATTGGAACTCAGGCACGGGATACTTCCGGTCGAGATAGGCGAGAATCTCCTGCATGACGTAGAAATTGCCCAGCTCATTCCAGTTCTGGTCGCGCAGGTAATAGAGCCGATACGGGGTCTCCTCCTTCTTTTCCAGCAGGAGTGTCTTGGCATCGATGAAATCGATACCGGACTGGCTCAGGGCTTCGCTCAAACGGTCGTAAGATGAGGGGACATCGGCCTCACGATATACATCGGGCATAAACTCCGGGTAGATAAGGTATTTGTCCGGCACCAGGAGAAACAAAAAGGCGATACCCCGCTGTTCCAGACTATCGCTGATACCGACCAGCTCCTTCACCATCCGGTCTATTTCATTATCATTCAGACCGCCGTTACGCATGAGCTCATTAATCGGGTCGCCGAAAAAGAGCCAGTTGTCTTTTCCCAGAATAACTTCAGGATATATCCGCAAGGGAGCGGCCTGCGTTCCGGGCGCCGCCGATACCGGCTTTTCCGGGGTGGGCGTCGGCGTCGAGTCTGGGCCGGGGCTAAGAGCGGGAGCAGGTCGGCTGCAGGCAGGCAGGACAAAAAGGACCAGGACTAATACTAACAGTAAACGGCGCTTCATTATCAGCACACAAAGTGAACTAATTCAGTTATTATAGCACACTGAATTCAGTGACGATAATAGCGATTTGGTTGGTCCTGTTTGCATCTGGTTGGTTTTTTCTTTAAGTTCGACCTCACCCCCTGACCCCCTCTTCTAAAAGGAGCCTTGCCTCAAAAGTCATTCTGAGGAGTGAAACGACGAAGAATCCGTTCTTGGAGTGGGATGAGGCGGATTCTTCGCTACGCTCAGAATGACATTAATCTAGTTACTTTTAGGGCAAGGCTTCTAAAAGGCGAGGAGAAATAAGAACAAGAGGGCTTCAGCCCTCTTCTAGCAACTCTACCTGTCATTGCGAGTCCTTCGAGGAAGGACGTGGCAATCCCATAGAATCGGACGGGATTGCTTCGTCACTTAGTTTACACTGAGCGAAGCGAATGTGTTCCTCGCAATGACACAGTAACGGGGTAATAAGAAAGGGGGGTGCTTATCGCACCCCCCTTTTCAATCCGGGTCAGGTACCCATCATCGGGAACCAGTAGTAAGGTTTAGCCTACCCGTCTGGTCCGGACGATGAGGACAATCACCGCGATAACCAGTCTCGCGCCGATGATGATTATCGCCCACAGCAGGTAGCTCGGAATTACCGGAGGTGCCTGCGGCGGTATGTTAACCGTCACGACCGGCGCCGGGGTCTGCGTGACCACTACCGGCGGCGGTGCTGCCCCAGCGGGCTCTGACATCGTGGTGAAGATACCGTTCACCCAATCGGTACCGGGAGCGGCTTTCTTCGGCGCAGCCTCGCCCGTGATACCTCTGACTCTCCAGTAGTAGGTGGTATCATAAGCTAAGACCTCTTCCGCCTTATAGACCGTAGTCGGTACGTTATGGCTGAACTCCAGGATGGAGAAGGTCGGGTCTTCACTGACCATAACCTCGTAGCCAACGACGCCGGAATACGCCGTCCAGGCAAAGGTCGGCGAAAGAGCGACGGTGCTGGCACCGAGGGCCGGTGTAACGATGCTGAAGGGCACTGCCGGAGCAATGCTGAAGCTCATTGTCTTGGAGAACGGGCTATTGACGGGGCCTTTGTTGCTGCCCGCAAGCGTGAACTGGTATGCCCTGACTCTCCAGTAGTAGTTGGTGCCCGCATTGAACACCAGGTTGGTGCCCGAGCCACCCACACCGGTGGCAACGTTGGCATTGGGGCCGAGGACAGCCACGACCGTTGATTCGCTGCTGGAAATATTTTCCTTGCGGACAAGCTGGGTAAAGGCACTGTCAAGAGCGACCTGCAATTCATAGCCCGTCGCCGTGGAGATGCGCTTCCAGTTGAAGGCCACATCATTGGGCAGGCCGGTACCCGGGTTCACCGGAACGACAGCCTTGTCGACCGGCCCTTGAGCCGTCGGGCCGGACTTGGCCAGGGTATCCTCGTAGCTGTACAGGCTAGCGGCAGACTCGGTATTGACTCCCCAGAGCTTGCCCGTAGAGACGACCAGAGCCTTCGGCGTCTGGTTAAGCAGGGCTGTGGTGTTCATGGTGCTCCACTCGCGGTCACTGGCCGTCGGGGCCAGGGTCCGCATAAGCATCGTGTCGGTACCGTTCTGGGTAGCTACGTAAAGTACGCTACCATCCAGAGCAATGCCACAGCCGGAATAGTTGAGATGAGCAGGAGTATTGCCGCTAATACCGTTCAGGTCGCCGGTAGCAGTAATCCGGCTCCAACCTACGGTCGCCGCGTCAATCTTCCAGCGGTAAATGTAGTTACCAGCGGTAGCAGACGTAGCGTAGAGATAACCGCCGTTGGCCACTTTATCCGCCGTTACCCAGACTTTCGTCCCTGGTAACGGATAGTTGCCGGTGGCGGTAATCTTGGTCCAGTTGGCGTTGCCATCCGTGGAGTAAGCTACACCAGTTGCGCCGCCGGTGTTAGCACCAACGACCAGCTGGTCCTTGGCCACACTGGTAATCATGTTGCCATCATTCAGGCCGGTGACTTTGGCGGCATCGAAGAAGAAAGCACCGTTGGTCGATTTAGCCACGGAACCGGCTGCAGTCAGGCCGTAAACGATGGTGCCGGTGCTGCCGGTCTCAACGGCCAGGTCAACCAGAGCCACATCAGCGAAACGCTGCGACCAGGTTGTTTCACCTTTGTCGGTAGTGGCGTAGATGGTCTGACCGGCAATGGTGGCAACGTAGAGCGCGGCGGGAGTATCCCCCGCCATACGAGCCATATGGTTGACATAGGCAGTCGTGCCATCGTCAATGCGCACACTGAGTGTTCTCACCCAGCCACCTTCGTTGCGCCACACGCTCATGTCATTCATAGTAGCAGTAGCGGTGGTGGTGCCATCGTTAGTCACCAGGTAAGTTATCGCACCATCCGGGGAGACAGCGACGTCTTCCAGGTTAGTGAGGACGGTATCGATAAGGGAGATATCGTTGAAGGACTTGCCGTCATCCGCCGATACGGCGTAGGCACTTTCATCGCCCGCGGTAGCGGCATAGACCTTGTCGTTCGCCCAGGCGACCAGAGTACGACCCGCGCCACCCGGTCTCTTGAAAGTACCGGCCGCGGTGATGGTCGGTGAACTGGCCGAGGGGTTCGCCGAACGCCAGACGGTATTGTCATCTAAACCGCCGGCGACCAGCTTGTCAACTACATAGTCGACACTGGCGATGTTGGTTGTTCCCTTAATTGACTTGAACTCATTGTCAGTCATGCGGAATATGCCACCCTTGGCCGTAGCACCGGCAAGACCGACGTAAGCGATACGAGATGCCGAATCGGCGCCCGAATAATCGGGCTTCAGGACTAGCGAAGCCATCTGCAGCGGAGCAATGCCCGCTGTACTAAGCACGACAACGTTCTTCGTCCCGTCGTAGTCGGTATAACCAGCGACCTGGTTATTCCACTTCGTCAAGTAGAAGCTGGCGGCTTCGAGAAGGACAGTGGTGGTGCTGTTTTCGGTCACGGCCAGCATCATGCGGTCGGAGACGTAGTTGGGGGAGAATTTGACCGCCCTGACGGCAGTCGCACCCTGCTGCCCCGTCCATGCCGTGCCACCGCCGGCAATCTCGGTCCAGCCGGGTAAGGCGGCACCCAGGTCAAGATAAGCGGCTGCTGCATTAGCACCATCATCGCCGCCGACAACCAGATTCCTCTTGCTGGCTACCGTCGGTGAGATATCAATGCAGTAGATATTGGTCAGACCAGTAGCCGGGTTAATGCCCGACCAGTCCGTGCCGCCATTGAGGCTGACATAGACCTCGTTACCATCAGCCACGACGGCCACAACTGAGCCATCGCTGCTGTCCGGAGCAACGGCCACATTGGTAATGGCCGTGCCGATAGCCGCCGGCACCGTGGTCAGCGCCGACCACGTGGCGCCGGAATTGGTTGACTTGTAGATGCGCATCCCGGTGCCATCGACGGCATACACCGTAGTATTATTCGGGGCGATAGCAAAGTCCATAACGGAACTGCCGGCGGGGGCCAGAATGTTATCCGTCAGACCAGGTAAACCGGTCTCGGCACCCCAGGAAAGAGCGGCTGACACGGGGACACTAGCCACCATCAGGCTGGCCAGCAGAACCACCGTTAAGACAACGCCCCATATTTTAGATATTCGTTTTAACATCGACCTTTGATTTCCTCCTTATATAAGTATGCTACTCCATGACGACAATACTTTTTATCTTCGTCTGGAGATAACTTCTTCATTGTCATCCATGTTTGCGGTGCAGCTTGACTGCTCTCCCTTTACGGGCTG
>JBDRLU010000022.1:0-2579 GCA_043812795.1 Chloroflexota bacterium | reverse complement strand
AAAAAGAAAAACGGCGCTATTATATTAAAAAAGCACCGTTAAACGAGAAGACCGACTTCATTTTCTCTCCTTTCCAAATACGGGAGGTACAAGCGTTTCCACCTGTGCCCTCGGGGTTTTCACCCACCGGCCGGATATCCTGCCCTCACGGGTTTAGATATATGGCTCGAAGAGGGAATCTTTATTTAATTTGGATAAGATTTTAACATTAACCTCAGGCCTTACCAATGACCGTGGCAAAACCTGACTTATCCCGGCCATGATATCTGACTTTAATAACAGCACATGTAAATCATCCATTTACAATAAGTCACAGCGATGCTAAAATCATTTCAATTTAAATAGATAGCCATTCTTCGAACTAAATAAGAAGGATGCTTTTTCACATTCTTCTTCATAATATGGCGCAAGTTAAATAATTGAGGAGGTATTGAATTGACTAAGGGGTACAACAACAGAATTCTCAGGGTAAATCTTTCTACGGGCACGACCACGACTGAGGTGCCGACCGATGAATTCGAAAGGAAATGGATTGGTGGCGCTGGTTTCGGCACGTATTTCCTGTTTACCGAGACGAAAGCGGGCATTGACCCCCTGGGACCGGATAATAAACTGATGATGATGGCCGGTCCTCTCACCGGCTATCCCTTTTCCGGCAGTGGCCGCAACAACATTGTCACCAAATCCCCGCTGACCATGGGCTATGCCAAGTCAGAGGTCGGCGGTTTCTTCGGAGCGGAAATGAGGAGAGCCGGTTTCGACGGCATTATCATCGAAGGCAAATCACCCAAACCGGTCTATCTTCTCCTGCATGAAGGCCAGGCAGAAATCAAGGACGCCTCCCGTCTCTGGGGTAAAACCACCAAGGAAACTGAGGAAATGATCCGGGAAGAAAATAGCGACAAAGGAATCAGAGTCGCATCTATCGGCCCCGCTGGCGAGAATTTGATTAGATTCGCCTGCATTATGAACGACCTGAAAGAGGCGGCCGGCAGAGGCGGCACCGGTGCGGTTATGGGTTCAAAGAACCTGAAGGCCGTTGCCGCCCGCGGTAGCAAAGCGCCGGAGGCGGTGAGGCCGGAAGCCTTCACTGAAATGCAGAAATGGTTCCGGGAAAACCCGAAGGCCTATGCACTTTTTAGCACCTACGGCACCGGCGCACCAGCGATGATGGCTGCCATGATTCCGCAGGGTAACCTGCCCATCCGTAACTTTGTCAGGGGTGATTTCCCCACTGAGAAGATTGACGGGGGCACGCTCAAGAACACTGTCGGCATCGGGATGGAAGGCTGTTATGGCTGCCTCGTCCGCTGCAAGAAGGTGGTCAAAGTCGATGAGCCGAACATGAAGATTGACCCGTCTTACGGCGGCCCGGAATACGAGACACTCGGCGCTCTTGGCTCGGTCTGCGGTGTCGAAGACATGAAAGCCATCTGCAAGGGTAATGAGATGTGCGGTGCCTACTCGCTGGATACGATTTCAATGGGCGACACCGTCGGCTTTGCCATGGAATGCTACGAAAAGGGGCTGCTCACCAGCAAGGATACCGGCGGCATTGAGCTCAAATGGGGTAGCGGCGAGGCGATGCTCAGGGTGATTGAGATGGTTTGTCGGCGTGAGGGTATCGGCGATTTGCTGGCTGAAGGTACCAGGCTGGCAGCCAGAAAAATCGGCGGGGGCGCTGAAGCTTTCACCATGGACGTCAAGGGCGTCAATGTCCCGATGCACGACCCGCGCGCCAAAGGCGTCCTGGGCCTCGGTTATTCCATCAACCCGCACGGTGCCGACCACTGCTTCAACGTCCACGACACCGGCTACACCGCGCCGGGCCCGATGCTAACGGCGGTCAACCAGTACGGTTTCCTGGAGCCGATGCCGGCTCTTGACCTTTCACCCACTAAAGTCCAGCTCCTCAAGTTCTTCCAGAACGTACGCATGGTAATGGACTCCGCTGTCATCTGCCAGTTCCCGCCTTACTCCAACGACCAGGTAATTGAACTCCTGAAGGCGTCGACAGGCTGGAATACCGGCATCCTGGAACTGCAGAAATTCAGTGAGAGGGTCCTGACCCTCGCCCGCATGTATAACCTCCGTGAAGGACTCTCTACTGCCGATGACAAACTCCCGAAACGTTTCTTCCAGCAGCATGTAGGCGGCCCTTCCGAGAAGAACCCACCGTATCTGGAATCGGAGTTCGAAAAGGCGAAGGCGTATTACTACCGGATTATGGGATGGGATGAAAAGGGCGTCCCCACCCCTGAGACGCTTTCTTACTACGGGCTCTCTTTTGCCATGAAGAAATAGCGAGTTACTCACAAAATAGAATTACTAATGGTCTCATTATAGAACGGGCTTATCTCTTACACGCCGAATAGCCATTCGAATATGAGACCATTAGTAACTGTAATACCGGATGGTGCCAATTCCTTTTTAGTCAAGAAAAACGCGTATTTCATGATATAACAAAAGCCGGGAGAACTAACTACGCTTAACCCCGGCTTTTGTACTATAGATAGACCAACGACGAGCTGATGTCAAATACAATGGTGACACTATTAGCTTTTCGGCTAAACTTTTGG
>JBDRLU010000021.1:0-3080 GCA_043812795.1 Chloroflexota bacterium | reverse complement strand
GCATTACGGGGCGGTCCCCGTGGTGCGGCACACCGGCGGGCTGGCGGACACCGTGCCCGAGCTATCGCCGGACCTGGGCAAAGGGAACGGCTTTGTCTTCAAAGAGTACACCCCCGAAGCGATGATAGGCGCGGTCAAGAGAAGCCTGGAAACCTACCGGAACCGGAAAGCCTGGACAAGAGTGATGGAGCGGTTGATGAAGCAGGACTTCTCCTGGCAGAACTCGGCGAAGAAATACGAGGCGGCTTACAAACGCGTCGTGGACTTCCCCAACCTGCTAACCAGGCAGTAAGGGCGGTTTCCACCCCGGTCCGCATAGCCCGGCATTTGCCCTCGCCTCTTTGATGAAGTCGGCGAGAGCTTTTCCAGGTCGCCATAGGCCGGTTGCCCGCTCCACTCCTCCCGCGCCCGGCTACCATCAACTATAGCCCAGCGCGACACTGTGTGCACGATGTCGTAATAGCGGAATTGCGCAACTGCGCAGGTGAGTAAGTTGTGCCCCAGCAGGCGGTGGATGAAAAACAACGGCGCCGGGTTTTGGCGAGCGTCCGGCGCCGTAAGAATGCCTGGAACGACTACCGTTAAAGTAAACCCGGGAAGTTTGCCAACACCGGCGCCAGCAAAAGCGAGACGACCGCCATTAACTTGATTTGGATATTAAGCGATGGCCCTGCTGCGTCTTTCATCGGGTCACCGGTGGTGTCACCGATTACAGCTGCCTTATGGGCTTCCGAACCCTTACCGCCGAAGTTCCCGGCTTCAACATACTTCTTGGCATTATCCCATGCCCCGCCAGCATTGTTCAATGCGACGGCGAGGACAAAGCCGGTGGCAAGAGCGCCGATAAGGAAACCTCCAAGAGCAAATCTGCCCAGCACCAGTCCCACAATAACAGGCGCAACAATACTCATAATTGAAGGGGCTATCATCTCCCGCAGTGCTGCCCTGGTGCAGATATCAACGCAACGGCCATATTGAGCTTTGGCCTTGCCTTCCCTCAGACCAGGAATTTCACGCCACTGCCGCCGCACTTCCTCCACGATAAGTCCGGTGGTAACGCCTACCGAATTCATAATCATGGCAACAAAGATAGCGGGTAGAAGAGCACCGAGGAGGATGCCAACGATAACCGGTACCGAGAGCAAATTCAGTTCTGGCGCCGCCACAATATTCCCCCCGGACACTGTGACCAAACCGGCGGCTATACCGAAGGCAAGCGTCAGTCCGAGGACGTCAAGAGCGGCAGAACCAATAGCAAAACCTTTAGCGGTAGCCTTAGTGGTGTTGCCTACTGAGTCAAGAGCGTCAGTCTTGTCTCTTATTTCAGGCGGTAATCCGACCATAGTAGCGATGCCGCCGGCATTGTCAGATACCGGTCCATAAGAATCAGCGGCTAATGTCACCCCCAGTGTTGAGAGCATACCGATAGACGCCATGACTACCCCGTAGAAGCCGGCGAACTTATAAGCAAATACCGTAGCGATGGCTACCGCGATAACTGCCGGCCAACAGCTCATCAGACCAACCGCAAAACCGCGGATGATGGTAGCCCCGCCGCCAAAAGTTGCCGCCTCTGCAATTTGCTTCGTCGGCTTAAAGTCGTAAGAAGTGTAGTAGTTGGTCGCTTCTCCGATGACCACGCCGACGATGAGACCAAGCAGAATCGACCAGAGGACACCCCAATCAGCCTGCAGAAAGTAGACAATCGGGACGGAAAATATGGCGGCAAGGATTGCCGCCACCAGTGTACCTCTGCGCAGAGCTCCCGAGAGAGAACTCACCGATGCCTCCTCACCGACTCTTACCACAAAACAGCCGACTATGGAAGCAATTATACCGCTGGCACGAATCAGCATGGGGAGAAACCAGGAAGTCTGAGTATTAAGCACGATGCCAAGGGCGACGGCCAGGGTACCCAGGCTCATCGCCGCGATAATTGTCTCCACGTAGGACTCGAAAAGGTCAGCACCGACGCCGCAAACATCACCAACATTATCACCGACAAAGTCAGCGATAACGGCGGCATTTCTTGGGTCATCTTCAGGGATTCCAGCCTCAACTTTACCCACCAGGTCAGAGCCGGCATCAGCCCCTTTGGTAAAGATGCCGCCACCAAGCCTGGCAAAAAGGGCAACCAGTGAAGCTCCGGTGCCATAGGCCGGAATTATAGCTATAAAATGGGGGTCATTATGCCACACATAGTAAACGATGGCTAAGCCGAGGAGTCCAATGCTGACCACCGTCAGTCCCATCACGGCGCCGGCGCGGAAAGCGACCCGTAGCCCCCTGTTCAGGTTTTTTTGCACTGCGGTAGTCGTTCTCCCGTTTGACCTGACCGCGATGTTCATGCCGATATAGCCGGCCGCCATAGAACAGATGGCACCAAAGATAAAAGCCAGCGCCGCTTTCCAGCCTAAATCGGGGCTAACCAGCCCCAGCAAACCTAGGATTATAGCGACAACAATGACGACAACAGCCAAAGTACGGTATTCCCGATGGATAAAAGCGAAGGCACCTTCTTTGATAGCACCGGAAATTTCTTTAATCTGTTCTGTTCCTTCATCTTGCTTCAGGATGTAGCGGATAAAGTACACGACGACAAGTCCACCGAGAATGGCAGCGACCACACTTATCCACATCAGGTCCATATTGCTCTCTCCTCTCTCTAATCAATTCACCGAGGTTAATTGCCAGGCCAGACTAACCTGTACCACCAAATAAAAAGGCTGCCGGGTTTTACGCCCGCTGCCCTTGTATTTCTTCGGGAGTAACAACGCAAAGATTGGGGTTTCTCGCTAAGTGAGTTAGTCTAGCATATCTTTTCGTGCCGGTCAACAATAGCTGCAAAAGGGGGTTGGCTAGCAATAATAAAAAAAGTCACTATGAGCGAAGCGGAGAATCTAGCGGGTGAGGAAGGCGGCATAGAGCAGGCCGATGATGGCGATGACCACTACCCCGATGAGAGCGTATTTCTCGAAGGTAGTGGCGACACGGAAGCCTTCGAATAGTGTGATTGGCATTTAGCTCTTCTCCTAAAAGTGAAATCCGTTTATTATAGCAAATACGGGGCGCGAAAAGTC
>JBDRLU010000020.1:0-51806 GCA_043812795.1 Chloroflexota bacterium | reverse complement strand
GTGGTATGTTCAGCCGTTTGCGACCTAAACCATTAACCTCAACACGCTCACCGCAGTGGGGACACTGGATAATCATTAACCTTGCTCCTTATCCGGGACCCGGGTGACACCGGTTACATAGCCATTCCGGAGCTCCCCATTTGACAGCTTGCCTCAACCAGTAACCCATTGACCCACAAGCAGGACATCTGCAAGTCGGATAAGGTGGCGAATTATCCTGGTCTATTGGCGAGAATGAGTTTTGCTGACTAAACTCATCTTTTTTAGCTTCAAGATGTGTTTCAGTGAGTTTGTTAGAGCCCCTATTAGATATATAATATTTATAAGAATCGTTTTTATTTTCATTACTATTGGGGTTTGTATGGAACTCATCGGGACTCATTTCTGAGGCTAAAGTGGATGAGTTTACTATCCCTAAACTCATCCTTACCTGCCATAAAACAGCTCTATCCCTGGTTTTATCGGACCGGAGCAGTTGTAATCCGCCTGGGTACCGGCGACCAGCCCGGGCTGCCAGTGCATTACCGATCCGGCGGGTAAACCCTTTAGATTCTTTGCGAGCATCAGCCAGGGTATCAGGCAAGGTATCGTAAAAGTCGTTGTTCTCCTCCAGGTGCTTCGCCAGCTCGCTAGCCGTTATCGCCCTTTCACCGACACGATCGTGCCAGGCGGTCAAGAACGAATCCCATTGCGGGGTCTCCGTATCCGCGGTATCGTAGACGTAATCCAGGTTGCCCAGGAAACCCCGAACCCCGGCGTAATAAAGAGTCCCGCCTACCACTCTTACCCAGCTTTCATAGCCTCCGAGGTTGGGCGCATCCGGAGCCGGCGGCCTTCCTGCCAGTACCCAGGCGCGGATAAGGGTAAGAATGGCAGCCAGAATCTTGCCTCTATTGGTCAAGACCCATTCTTTGAGAAAGGGATGGCGGAATTTGGAACTGTCTCTCAGCCAGGGTCTTGCCTCAAGGGAATCAATGCGCGATACTACACATCGTCGCGGCAAGTCGCCACCTAGTCTGATATTGTTGCCCGTGGCGATAAGGGTTAGCTTGTTCGGCAAGATAATCATCTCGTTGGAGCCAAGCACACGGTCCTGAAAAGTATCAGCGGTAAGTAGTGAAGCGAGGGCAGCGGAATAGAGCGTCCCTTCCACGTTATCTATTACCGCTACCGCTTGACCTCGCAAAAGCAGTCCAGTCAGCCCCTTCCGCCAGGCTTCGTCGTCTCTTGGCGCCGACATCATGGCTGCGGAGCGGCCGGTGTTAATCATAGCTATTGTTTCCGCCAGGAGACTCGCTCCGGTGCCAACTTGGGGTTTGGTGATAACGCCAAGGGGAACACAGCCAGCAATCATCGGCCGAGCTGCCGGTGAAATAATCATAGCCAGAGCATTGGTGTAGCTGGCCGGACCGTCGAAGGGAAAGTCGTGAATCACATCATCCAGTACGCCAACAGCCTGCTGGATGTCTTCCTGAGTTGGCTTATCCGGTATGGGCGGGACGTTGAGGCCGGAGGAAGGAAAATAATAGAGCTTGCTCATTGAGTCATAACCGATACCTAACAGTATGGTGCCATCAGACCGAATTACCGGGGTCTCTGTGATATTTAGTAGTGGTGGAAAACCGGAATCCGGTTCTGCCATGACGTTCTCAGCTATGTTGATGGGCGGCGCCGTCGGTACCGGCAAGCCTTTGCTGGTGAGCCTCATGAAATTTGCCATATTGGCTAATTCATAGCGGAGCTCTGATTCGGCAAGGATGCTGATGACCGGCTTATCGTCTTCATCGGCAACAATGCGGACCATCTTACCGCCACGCAAGAATATGTGCGGTGGACTGTTACCCGCATGGAGGGCTGCCAGCGCTTCGCGGGTAGCGTCACGTAGATGCCTGTCAGTCACAATAACTTGAGGTAAGTCAAGCTCGGTTGCCGACTCCAATTCAGGGGCTTCGGTAGCCAAGTGCTCTAATTCTTCCCTGGTACCGCCTGCCGCTATCCAATCACTGGCATCCTTAACCTGTTCTCCGGGCAATTCCAGAAGCTTGAAGGTAGCAGCTTTGCCAGTTAGTGACCTGGCGACTTGTTGGGCATGACTTCGCCCGGGTGCGTCTTTATCAGCGATGATTACAGCATTAGCTCCCTTGAGGCTTTCGCTGTAGGAAGTCTGCCATTTGCCAGCACCCATAGGATTACAGGTTGCCGAAAGTCCCAGCTTGCGCAGGTTGTCTACGTCTTTCTCGCCTTCAACAATGAAGATAGTGTGGCCATCGTGGACTGCCTGTACCACATCAGGCAGACGATATAGAACTCGCCTAACCTTGCCGAGGTTCCATATCCAGCCTCCCTTGCCATCCGGCCGACGCTGGGTGAAGTGTTTTGGACGATATCGGACAACCTGGAAAAGTATCTTGCCCTTTTCATCGGCATAGTCGTAGGTAGTCTCGATCACCCTGTTTTCTAATCTGGCATTGTGGTGACCATTCAGAAACAGGTCTTGAGGTTGTAACCCTAGCGGCTTTAAGATATCCAGAAGCTGGCAACCGGCAAAGCAGTGAGGGAGAATTCTCCCCTCCACCTCGGTTATGCTGAGACTTCGCTGCCTGTCATTGTGCCCCGGGCAAAGCGCCATGAACTGTCCGTTAGGCATCGTCTTGATGCCCTTGAGCAACAACAAAAAGTCATCGAGGCTATGGAGAGGAGCTGGTCTATTTACCTGAACTCTCTCTGCCGCACTTTCTTCAAGCACTCTGGTATTCGAGGCTTGAAGAGAGCAAGTATTAATACTATTATCTGTTGTAGAGCTTTTCAATTGCCCCGCTCCTTTAAGGCGGAGCCCCAATTTGCTGCTTTGTTGGCTAAGGGCCAAACAAAGAAAGCTCTACGAAGGTTTCTATGTTTGAAATAACGTGTCTAAAAGCCAGTATAGGCGATGCGATGTTGATTGTGTAGCTGACACCTGATAAAGTTATTTGTTGGAGATAAAAAGATTGTCACAAAAACCAAGAACCTTAGTCCAGTGTGATTTCGATGGGACGGTTACAGTGGACGACGTGAGTTTTGTTTTGCTGGATACTTTTGCCCGCGGGAACTGGCGGGAAAGGTTGAAGCTGTACCAGGCGGGGAAAATAACGGTCGGGCGGTTTAACACGGAGGCATTCTCGCTGGTGGCGGCTAACCGGGAAGCCCTGGAAAGCATGGCGAGGAGAGCGGTGCGGATACGGGCGGGGTTCGCCAACTTCGTCGCCCTCTGCCGTAAAAAGGACTTCCGGCTGGTCATCGTGAGCAACGGCCTCGATTTCTACATCAAAACGATTTTGCAGGACCTGGGGATGGGCGATATCGAAGTTATTGCCGCCCGGACCACTTTCCGCCCCGATTGTATCGAGGTACACTATATGGGGCCGGATGGCGTTTATCTGGACGAGAATTTTAAGGCGGCGTGGGTCGATTTCTTTCTTAGCGAGGGTTATCGTGTAGCCTACGTCGGCAACGGCAGTTCCGACCTTCCGGCGGCTCAAAAAAGTCATTGCATCTTTGCTACCGGTAACCTGCTCGATGATTGCCGTGAGCTCGACTTAAAGTGTGTGCCGTTTACTGACTTTAAGGAAGTGGTCAACGTACTGGAGCGGCTGTAGTGAAGGTGGTGCTGCATATCTGCTGCGGGGTCTGCGCCGCCGGGGTAGCCGAAAGACTGATGGCTGAGAGCCACGAAGTCCTCGGTTATTTTTATAACCCTAATATCCACCCCGCAGAAGAATATGAGAAAAGGCTGGCAGTGGCCCGTCGGGTAGCTCAGGAACTGGACTTTCCCTTAGTTGTTGGCCCTTGCGAACCGGGAACATGGCTACAGGCCACCAAATCCCTGGCAAGCGAACCAGAAGGCGGGCGGCGTTGTGAGGTCTGCTATCGACTCAGACTGCAAAAGACATATTCTTATCTGCTGGATTCTGGAGCGGATGCTTTTACGACAACCCTGACTATCAGCCCGCACAAATCGGCGGTAGTGGTCAACCGGATTGGTGTCGAGATTGGCGGCAGTAAATTTCTGGCCAGAGATTTCAAAAAGAAGGCCGGTTTTCAGCGGGCGAATGAACTGGCGAAGCAATTAGCTCTCTACCGTCAGGATTATTGCGGCTGTATTTATAGTATGCGAAAGGAAAATCCTAAGCACTAAATCACAAATCCTAAACTTTTAGGATTTGTGATTTACCTGAAGTATTGCTTTGAGCCACTGTTTGTGGTTGAATAGAAGCCATGAAAAACCGCGGTGTTGCCTACTATAAAAAGGGCGATTTCGACCGGGCGATTGTTGACTATACCAGTGCCATCATGCTTGATCCTAATTATACCTCCGCCTATAACAACCGGGCAATTGCCTATGTCGGGCGTGGTGACTTCGATGGGGCTATTGCCGATTATAGCAAGGCTATTGAGCTTGACCCCAACCGGGCTTTCGTTTATCACAATCGGGGTGTGGCCCATTATCGCAAGGGAGAGTATGACTGGGCGCTCGCCGACTACACCCGGGCCATTGCCTTGGAACCTAATGACAATCAGGCGTACTTCGACCGGGGTGTCGTTAGCAAACTGCTGGGACGGAAAGCCGAGGCTATCGCCGATTTCGAAAGAGTCCTCCGTATGCAGCAGGACCCTATCTTGCAGCAAAGAGCCCAACAGGCACTGGATGAATTGCAGCAGGGACGTTAGACGGATGAAGTAATATGGCGGAGAGAGGCTCAAGGAACAGGTATTCCCGGCAGACGATGTTCCCGGCGATAGGAGAGGAGGGGCAGAAAAAGCTGGGCAGCAGTACCGTGGTCGTCGTCGGTTGCGGTGCCCTGGGCAGTAACATTGCCACCTTTCTGGTGCGTGCCGGTGTGGGTAAAATCAGGATTGTAGATAGAGACTTTATCGAATACCACAACCTGCAACGCCAGGTGCTTTTTGACGAAGATGACATCAAAACCCAGCTCCCCAAAGCAATTGCGGCCGAGCGCCATCTCAGGAAGGTAAATTCCTCAATTGATATTCAGGGAATCGTGGCTGATGTCAATTACACGAATATCGAACGGTTCTGTCATGGGGCGGATGTAATATTAGACGGACTGGACAATTTTGAAACCAGGTTCCTGATAAACGATGTTGCCTTGAAACACAAAATCCCCTGGGTTTACGGCGGCGCTATTGCCTCCAGCGGGATGACGATGACTATAATCCCGGACAAGACTCCCTGCCTCAGGTGTATCCATCCGGTCTTGTCTCATCGTGAAACGGCGCCTACATGCGAGACTGCCGGCGTAGTTGGTACGGTTCCAGCAATCATCGGCGCGTTACAGGCCACTGAGGCGATAAAGATAATCATCGGTGCTACGGAAACAAACCGGGGCATTTTGCTGGTCGATGTTTGGACGGGAATGTTCGACCGTTTCGAGATTAAGCGGCGGGCCGATTGTCCGGCGTGTCACGGCAAATATGAATTCTTGGAAAGTAAATTCGCGGTAAAAACTACTTCGCTCTGCGGGCAAAGCCGGGCCGTGCAGGTAATAAATGCCGGAATAAAAGATATTGCATTGTCTAAACTGGCGGCACGGCTCAAGAACATCGGTAAAGTAAGCCAGAGTGAATATATGCTGCGGTTCTCCATCAATGACTACGAAATTATTGTTTTCCCGGATGGCCGGGCTATCGTCAATGGGACTATTGACGAAGCGCTGGCCAGGAAACTGTATGACAAATACGTTGCCGGGATGATAAAGTAATGTCTAGTTTATTCGAGCCGGTACGCCCGCACGGCGGTGTTATACAGCAAGTCGGCCTGTTCATCCGGTGAAAAGGCTGCGGCGATGCGTTTGAAGGCATTCCACATGACACCGTACGAGTAGGATACTCTATCTACGGGGAAGTTGCTTTCAAACATGCAGCGGCTGGGCCCGAATTTCTCAATGCAATACAGAAAATAAGGGGACATGGCCTGGGCCAGCTCGGCCGAACCCGGTGGGGTTGGCCGTTTATGCCAGGCAAAGCCGCAGCGCGGCGTACCGAGTCCGCCCAGCTTAACGAATACATTGGGGCAGGCGGCGAGGGCAGCCATGCCCTTCCTCCATTGCTGGATTACTTCATCGTGTCTTCCGGCATACGGCCCGACGTGGATGATACCGCCGGTGTGGTTCAGAATGATGGGGATGTCAGGCAAAGCCCTGGCGGCATCCACCAACTCCATGAGCTGGTGAAAGTATAGCCAGGCATCGAAGCTAAGGTTGTATTTCTTCAGACAGCTCAGACCCTCCCGAAATTTTGGGTCTAATAACTGCCCCGGGGGAGGGCTACGGTAGGAGGCAATGTCAGGGCTGGCGTCCCAGGCGCAGGTGTGCCTGATACCCCGTAGATTGCCCCGGCCGGCGGCGATATGGGCCTCGAGGACGGGTTCGACCGCCTGGCCAAGGAGTAAGTAAGCAAAGCCAACGATGCCGGCAGCAATGGCGATAGGACCATGCGGACCGCGGGCGCCCTGGCCAGCGATAGCCTGGACGAACTCAGTCTCACCCACCGGTTTCATCTCGCGTGGCCCTTCATGCCGGTAAATAGCCCCGCATTCGACGAAAACAGTCTTGACGACGTTGTGACCATCGATGTCTTTCACCAGGTCTTCAGGCATATAGTGGCTATCGGGGTGGTCCCAGAGGTGGTGGTGCGGGTCGCATAAAGGCGTGGCCAGGTCGAGCGGCTCTTCGCTATATGTATTCAGCCATCTTTCACGCTCAGCTATCATCTGTTATCTCTCCCTTTTAATAATATTGGTTCTGTTTGTATTTAGTTGGTATTTCTTTAAAGGGCGACCTCACCCCCTGCCCCCTCTCCTTACTAAGGAGAGGGGGTGATTTATAATAAGAGGGCGTAGCCCTCTTCTAACAACTCCTTCCCATTGTCATTCTGGAGTAGGCCAGAATCCAGAACTTCTCTAAGTATCATTGCGAGACCAATTCCTTTAAATCATTTAGAAATGATTCTGTTTCTCTCCGAGTTATACCAAACTTATACTCATGGTTTTGGAATAGTTGATTCGGTGTAATTCTGATAGTCATCTCCAATTCATTACTAGTTTGGGATTGGGGATTGTTTACTTCAAATTCCAGAGCTAAATAAGGCTCGGTAAATTCAAACACTACTTTATCTTTTAGGTGGTTGAGTAGATTTTCCAATTCAGTTATTAGTGGTTCAAGGTCGTAGTGTACATTAAGGGATGACTGGTTTTTAATCCAAACGTCCGAATTATCTCTACCGCAATGCATGGTAACTATCAACCAATCATCTTCTTCACGACTGTGCACCCAAATTTGCAAGCCGGCGATATTGATATCTGGTTTTCCTAATAGTTCCCTTCCACGTTCTGGTGTCACTTCCACCTCTCTCCCGATATTCAAAGAATCGGTTAAATAGCCTGGGCTTGCTTCAATTCCTCTATTTTTTCTTTCGTCAGGGACAAGAATTTAATGAGTATCTTTTCGGTATCCTGCCCCAAGTCGGGGGCTGGTTTTTCAACCCTGGCCGCCGTGCGGGAAAATTTAATCGGGAGGTTGGTCACTTTCACTTTGCCTAACCTCGGGTGCGGCACCTCGGTAATCATTTGCCGGGAAATTATCTGCGGGTCATCCGCCACCTGGGCGATATTATTAATCGGGCCGCAGGGAATGTCCACCTGCGATAACTCGGCAAGCCATTCGCCGGTTGTCTTTGTTTTCATGACCTGGCTCAACATCGGTTCGAGTTCGCCGTAGTTTTTGGTGCGTAGTTCGCCATCGAGGAACCTTTCGTCATCGATGAGGTCGAGACGGCCGATGACGGCGCAGAAAAGGGGCCACTGGTCTCTTTCACCACCGACGATAGCTACGACGATATAACCGTCTTTGGTGGCGAATGCCTGGAACGGGGTATAGACGGGATGCCTTGTCCCGCAGCGTACCGGCACCTGGCCGGTGGCAAAGAAACGGGTGAAGGCATTCTCGAGGACGGCCACCTGGCAGTCCAGCATGGAGACATCGAGCATTTGTCCCTGCCCGCTTTTCTCCCGTTCCAGCAGTGCGGAAACAATGCCGATAACAGTAAACAGTCCGGCGGTAATATCGCCGTAAGATACCCCGGGTCGCATCGGGGAGCCGTCCGGTTCTCCGGTAATACTCATCACTCCGCCCATCCCCTGCACGATAATGTCCAGGGCTGGTTTTTGGGCATAAGGCCCGGTCTGGCCGAATCCGGAGATGGCTGCATAAACGAGGCGGGGATTGTGTTGTTTCAGCACCTCGTAGTCCAGACCCAGTCTTTTCATCACACCGGGAACGAAATTTTCCACCACTACATCGACTTTTTTGACCAGTTCAATAAAGGTCTCCTTACCGGGAGCAGTCTTCAGGTCTAAAGTGATGCTCTCTTTGCCGCGGTTGAGGCTGAAGAAATAAGAGCTTTCCCCGTCGATAAACGGCCCGTTACCGCGGGCAATATCGCCGGTCAGTGGTTTTTCGATCTTAATTACTTCAGCTCCCATATCGCTGAGAATCATCGTGGCGAAAGGTCCGGATAATACCCAGCTCAGATCTAAAATTTTGATGCCATGTAAAGGCCCGGCCATAGGCTCCTCCTTATTCGTCAAAGGGTACAAATAATATTGGCGAGTCAGGTGTGAATATCAGTGATAAAACGAAAAGGTACTGAGCGTCCAAGGCCTCTCAATCTTCGTGAGGGCTGGCACAACTCTCGCACTCCAGTTGCAGGGTAGTATGAGTGATATTAAAGCGCTCGGCCAGGTCTTTGTTTACCGCCTCCAGAACGCTGGTGCTGTCGCTCACCATGCGGTCTTCGACCCGCAAATGGGCGCTCATTGCCTGCATTCCGGAAGTAATCGTCCAGATATGAATATCATGCACATCTTCAACACCGCCGATATTCCTGATGGCTTCGGCCACCTTGTCAACCTGGATATCTTTAGGTACTACCTCGGCAAGAATGTCCACTGACTCTTTGACTAGCCTTACCGCCCCCCACAGGATGATAATACTAATCAGCACGGCAATAATGGGGTCAACGATACCCAGGCCGGTGTAGGCGATGATGATGCCGCCGATAATAACACCTACCGAAGATAGCCCGTCACCGACGATATGCAGGAAGGCTCCCCGGATATTCAAACTGCCGTGGCTACCCCGCCTCAGGAGCAGGATGCCGACCAGGTTGGCAATCAAACCGATGACAGCTACGGTGAGCATCAACGGCGTTTTTATTTCGGGTGGTTCGAGGAATCTCTGGTAAGCTTCGTAGAGAATATAAAGAGAAAGGGCACCGAGGAGAGTCCCATTGGCCAGAGCGGCCAGGATTTCCACACGATGGTAGCCGAAAGTACGGGTAGCGGTGGCCGGCCTCTTGGATAGGTTCATGGCGACCAGGCTCAGGGCCAGGGCGAAGGCATCAACCAGCATGTGGCCGGCATCGCCGATGAGGGCCAGACTGTTGCTCAGAATACCGCCGACGACCTCGGCCACCATGATTACCACGACGATGACGAGGGCCACTTTTAGAGGGTTAGTTCCCGTCGAAACCAGGTAGGTGACGCCATGATGATGTTCGTTATGCATGTCTGTTTTTAACTATGGTAGTTTGTCTGACGCTTAGTTTATTATACTATATAATCCGAGTCTTCTGGACAACCCGTGTCCCCCAACAAGGTCTTGCCTCAACTGGCAGAGGCTGTCGAAGAATGACAATCTCGGACAACTTTATATTTTGACTGTCTCCCCGAGCTTAGGCGAGATTACAGTCATATCATTGCCTAGAGACTGTACATATGATTCGGGGTGCTGGCTGTGGACGGGGATGAGGATGGCGGGATTTATCTGGCGGGCAATCTCAAGTAAGTCGGTGCCGCAGGCATGTCCTGAAGCGTGTAAGCCCCGGCCGTTCTCAGGTATTTGCCATTGGCCGTTTTGTTCGAGGGGAAGGCCGATACTCTTGATGGCAAAGTGCTCCAGCCAGTTATGCAGGCGGCGGAAGTCAATCTCCTGCTCTTCATCGTGAGGTTCGCTGGAGCTATAGAGGTAGAGGCTACCTTCCTTCGGGTGAAGGCTGGGTAATTCGTTTAAATCGAAGAAGCTGAAACAGAGGATGAATTCGTCCTGAGCGGAACTGACATCTTCTGCCAGCACAATCTTACCGGCATAATCTTCGCAAATGTGGCGCTGCCATAAAACCGTACTGGCAAGGGTATCTTGATAAATAGCCAGGTTATCTTCTTGAGTAATTTCTGGGATATCCGGGGATAGGAGGCGCATGGTCTTGAGCAGATAGGCGTCTTTAGGCAGAATGACCAGCTTCCGCTTCAGGTTTTTGGCGATTTGCAAGAAAGTAAGCAGGCGGTCGATATCCCGCGGTGAGAAATCGGCGAAGACAAGGCCGGTGGCGCCGGTAATCGCCTTAAGACTGTTCTCATACACCTCCTGTTCGGAGACGTTGGTAGTACGCTCGATATTAGTGCCTTCAAGAATAAGTGCTCTGGGGTGTAACCGGCTGGCCTGCTCGATAAACTGCCGGGTGAGTCCGGCTCGTTTACCGTGCAGGCGAAGGTCGCCGCTGTAAACAATCCATCCGGCGGCGGTCTCGATGCCCCAGGCGCAAGCGCCCGGAATGGAATGGTCCACCGGGAAACAGCTCAGGTTAAAGCTGCCGGCAGTGTGACCGGCCAGCGGGCAGGCGGTAAGCTCTTTCTGTCTTCTGGTTCTTTCCCAGAAACCATGGTCCCAGAACTCGATGGCCTGTGGACTTAATGCTTCCGGTGTGATGTCAGCCAGACAAAATTGGCGCTGTTTTGCTTCTTTGTCGGCAAGGCAGGCAGGCTGTTTCCAGCCGGTCGGGCAGGCGTAGGTTGTGGGAGTAAAGTAGCATATTTGCTGCTCGAGGCCCGATTTGCCGGAATCCTGGATGGCCTTGGCCAGAAAAGCGGTGGTCGCAGTTGAATATACCGGGATATCGTTTTTTAGAAAAGAAATGTAGCCGGAGTGGTCGAGATGGCCATGGGTGAGCAATACCCCGTCCACATGGTCGAGCTTGCGATAGAGGGGACTGCCTTGGAATTGCTGCCAGATTCCCGGTGTGGCCAGGTCAGGGCGATAGAGACCTTCGAGTGGCGGTAGCAGTCCCATGGTGAGCGGGTCGAGGAGGCCAGCACCGCTGCGTGGCTTTAGGTATTCTTCGTAGAAAAGCTTACTCGTCTGATAGGAGAAGCCGAAATCGAGGAAGAGCTTCCGTGGCCCATCTTCGAGGAGTATCTTGTTGCCGCCGATTTCATCGATGCCGCCATAAAAAGATAACTGTACCATGTTGCTTACGACCTATCCGTCAAAGTCAGGCAGTGGGTTAGCGCCAGTGTAACACAGGGAATTAAACGATGACAATGTGGCGTAAAATCAAAATACACCGTTGATTGCTTTCAACGGTGTATTTTCTTTTCTGCGTAAGCGGCGGGGTTATGAATTACTTTAAGACGAAGTTTACCGAGGCCACGTGGCCTTCGTCACCACCGGCACAATGGGCGATGCCTACTTTGGGGTCCTTTACCTGCCGCTCACCGGCCTGTCCCCGTAACTGCCAGGTAAGCTCGCATATCTGGGCCACGCCGGTAGCACTCGTCGGGTGTCCTTTGGCTAACAGGCCGCCACTCATATTGACCGGAATCCGCCCGGTAATCTCGGTGGCACCTTCATCGATTAATTTGCCGGCTTCACCCTCACCGCATAACTGGAGGTCTTCATAATGGTCCAACTCACTGATGGTGAAGTTATCGTGGAGCTCGACCATATCGACATCTTCCGGCCCGATGCCGGCGATAGGATAGGCTTTCTTGGCGGCCCTGACCGTGGAATCACGGGTGTTGTCAGTTTCGCCCCGGATGAATACTTGAGTGGCCAGTGCACCGCCGATGAGCCTGATGAATGGCGGTGTCGTGTATTTGCGGGCTACTTCTTCAGTACACAGGATAATGGCGGCGGCGCCATCCCCGGTGGGACAGCAATGATAAAGGGTCAACGGGTCACAAATCATACGTGATTTATGGACTTCTTCGACACTTTTCAGCGGCAGCTTGTACTGGGCGCGTGGGTTGAGGCAGCCGTTATTATGGGTTTTGACTGAGACCTTGGCTATCTGGTCAAGGGTGAGGCGTTTTTCATAGATGGCCCGCTGCATTTTCTGAGCGTGTTTGACCAGCATATTCGATACCCCGAGGACAGTGAAGGGATGGGGTGGCGAACCCTGGCCGAGCGGACCGTGGGGTGCCTGGTCGACACCCATGGCCATAACCATGTCATAAAGGCCCAAGGCGATGGCCTGATAGGCGAGGAAAACGGCGGTATTACCGCCAGTGCAGGCGTTGCTGACGTTGATGATGGGTATGCCGGTATGCCCGATTTCTGCCTCTACCATTTCTCCATCAACAATGCCACCCATGGAGTGGGCGCAGTACATCATCGGTATTGTCTTCCAGGGAATGCCGGCATCCTTCAGGGCGAAGACGACGGCTTCAGCCCCGATTTTCGGTACCGGCGTACCGGGAAACCGGCCGAACTGGGTCATGCCAACACCGAGAACAACTACATTTCTCATACTCATATTTTTCCTCCGTCTATCTTATCATTGATTATATTATTCTGTAGTTATGCCCTCATTAGATTTTTCTTCGGCTTGACATTATCCTTGATGAAATTTACGATGGACGCCAGAGTAGAACCCGGGGGGAATACCCCGGCAACACCCATTTGCTGCACTTCGGGGACATCATTGGGTGGTATGATGCCGCCGGCGACCACCAGAATATCTCCCGCCCCCTTCTCTTTGAGTTGCTCCATGACCAATTGAATCTGGTAGTAACGGCCGCAGACATTGAGACCGATGACGTCAACGTCTTCCTGTATCGCTGTCTGTGCAATCTGATACGGGTCGATTTCTCCACCCCAGATTACTTCCATCCCTGCGTCGCGCAGTGCCATGGTCACGACATAGATTCCCCGCCAATGCCCATCAAGGGAAGTTTTTGCCATTAACACACGGATTGGTTTCTTTGCAGGCATTCTTTCTCTCCTAATTTCTTTCAACTCTACTTACAGGGGTAGCGGTGCTTTCCAGATGCCGAAGATATCGCGCCAGAGGTTACCGACTTCACCAACGGTGATGTCGGCTTGCACGGCTTTCATCATCGTGGGTAGTATATTCTTATCACTGAGGGCGACTTCACGGAGTTCGGCCATAACATCTTTCACTCTGGCACTATCGCGCTCTCTTCGCAGCTTTTCCAGTCGGGCCATCGCCTGTTCCCAGACTCCCTTGGTGGGGGGGTGGGGATTTACCTGGAGCATATCTTCCTGTGCCTGGAAGGCGTTCACACCGACCCATGTCCACTCGCCATTGTTTACTTTTCTTTCCCATTCCTGGGCGCCCTTGGCGGCTTCGGCGTGAGCCCAGCCGTTTTCAATAATACTAATGAAGCCACCGCGCTTCTCGATTTCTTCCAGATATTCAGAAGCCCGGCGGTCGAGTTCGTTGGTCAACCACTCAACATAATAAGAACCGCCGAGCGGGTCAACGACATCACAGATGCCGCTTTCGTGCTGGACAATTTGCTGGGTCCGGATAGAATTAATTGCCGCCGCCCGGGAGGGTACGCTGATGGCTTCATCATAGCTGGCTGTGCCTAATGCCTGGACGCCGGCTAAAGCAGCGGCGGTGGCGCGCAGCGTGTTGCGGGCAATGTTGTTTAAGGGCTGCTGGTAGGTGAAAGTCTGTGAGCAGGTTAACCCTTGCACCCTGAGACAGAGACCCCGCGGGTTCTGGATGTGGTATTTTTCTTTAAAGATGCGGTACCATAACCGGCGGGCGGCTCTTATCTTGCACATATCTTCAAAAAAGTCATCATGGACCGAGAAGTTCACGGCGGCCAGGCGAGAAGCGACGTCCTCGGGGTCAACCGTACCTCTTTTAATGAGCTCGTCCATGCGCATCATCTGCTGGGCCACTACCATTGCCAGTTCTTGATAGGCATTGATGCCATTGGCGCGAGCGTTATGGCCGGCGGAAGTGGAAGGGACCCACTTGTCCATCTTGTGCTGAATACAGAACTCAATACCATCACAGACAAACCGGTTGCCGGCCCGCGGCGGAATCTGTTTGTAGATGGGTGTGCCGATATAGCCTGCAAACATACCGCCGTGACTTTGTCCGGCCAGGTCGCTGAGCTTTAGGCCTCGCTTCTCAGCGATGACGAAGTAGCACGCTTGCTCAAAGCTGATTTGCATGGGATACATGCCCCATCTGACGAACAGCTTTTCGATAGGGATACCCTCAAGGAGAATCTCCAAGTCCTTGAGGCACATAACGGGTGCTCCGTAAAGACCGACGTCCTCTTTCCGGTACACCACATCGGGGTCATCGACATCGAGCATGGAATAGCAGACCATGCGGTCTTGTTCGAAAGTGATACCTCTTTCACCCGCTTCCACCAGCATCTTTACCCGGTCGCGGGTTTCTTCGGTGGTGCCTGACCCGCTAAGCTGGAAAATTCGCCACAACCTCTCACGGTACATGTTCGGGTAAATTCCCCTGACATAGGGTGGCTCACCCGGTAAGCCGATGTCCTTGTTGGGTTGAAGGTCGTTAATATCCGCCGGAGTATAAACCTTCTTTAGGGGGATACCCGATACTGTGGTAAACTCCTTCTTTCTCTCTGGACTCATCGCTTCTCCTTTCAACCTCCGGTTCTTCCTTGCCAGTTACCTCATACCTCACCTATAGCGAGGCTAACTCGATTTGGTGAACCGAGGTTGAGTCTTTCTCGTCTCCTGTTTTTTAATTAAATTCTGGTTACTGCCCGAGTCCGGGCAGTAACCAGTAAGATAACAAGCCAGTGGGGACTGCTTTCTACGATAGACTATTCCCCGGTGTAATTGGGCTTTCTCTTCTCGGCGAAGGCTTTCAGCCCTTCCTGGGCATCATGTGATTTCAGGTTCTCAGAGAGGAGAACACCGGCAGTGTGCATCCTTTCCGCCAGTGGCATCTGCATGCCGCGTTGTACCGCTTCTTTCATTGTCTGGACGGCTTTCGGGGCACATTCCAGTATCTGGCTGGCTAATTCTTCGCCGGCGGCCATGAGCTTGTCCTGAGGGACGACGCGATTGACCATATTCAACCGGTAGGCTTCATTAGAATCGAAGAAATTGCCGGTGAACAGGAATTCGTAAGCATAACCTAACGGGAGATGATGAGCGGCAAAGGATGGTCCGCTGATAGAGGAGATACCCCGCTTTGCCTGGGGCCAACCGAACTGGCAACCTTCGGCGGCAATTCTGATATCGCAGCAGAAAGCAATGCCGTCACCCTGGGCCAGGGCAAAGCCATGAAGTAAGCAGATTAACGGTTTCTTAACGCGTAAGATATCGAGGTAAAGGCGGTCAACTTCAGCGGCGTTTTCGATAGCCAGCTCGGTCAGGTCAATACCGGTGCAGAAAGCCGGCCCATTACCGGACACAATAGCTACCCAGGCGCTCTTGTCTTCATCGTACCGGCGCATACAGGCGACGATGTCATCTTTCATTTGCAGGTTGATTGCATTTCTTTTTTCCGGACGATTCAAGGTGATGTAGGCAATTTTGTTTTTTACTACGTACTCGACTAGTGCCACTTTGTCTCCTCCATTTTTTTATTTTCTATGCTACCTGCTTATCGGCGGACCGATGGTCGGCAGGAAAAGCGCTATTTTCCCGCTTTACCCTCCTGCCACCTCATTTCCCCGCGGTTTCCGCCCAAGCCCGCAATGACTCCTCTGATTCGTCACCGGGGGCTGGTCACCTTCGTGTTCTTCTTAATTAGAACTTATCCGAATAACCACTCTTTGCCGTTCTGGTGCTCGGTATCAAAGTAATGGTGACATAATTATTCTAGGTTTTTGTCGCAAACCTGTCAAATTGCCGTTGGCTACGGACTTAATCGTAAGTGAGGTGGTAGTTACCGCTTTGGCGACTGAGGTGCTTTACGTGCCCGCTTCAGGCCGACTTTCTTGCGCTCTTTAGCCCGTGAGTCCCGGGTAAGGAGTTCGTTCTTACGCAGCAGCGTTTTCAGGCTGTCATCTGTCTCAGTCAGGGCCCGGGCAATGCCGTGCGAAATAGCGTCAGCCTGTCCGGTAACACCACCACCCGTTACTTTAACACTGACATTATATTTATCAAGGCTTTCCGTAATGACGAGGGGTTTTATAATCTGTTGCCGGTGGATCAGGCGGGGAAAACGTTCCTCGTAGGGAATGTTGTTGATAATAATGGCGCCATTGCCGGGTGATAGTCTTACCTGGGCGATAGCTGTCTTGCGACGGCCTGTGCCACTCGAATACTCTTGTTTGTCCAAAGGAACCTCTCTTTTCTCAGCGTCAATTATCTTTCTGTTCGACAACGGGTACGGTGGTTATCTGGGACTGATGGGGATGAACATCGTCGGCAAAAACCCTGAGCCGTTTCAGCAGGGTATCACTCAGACGGTTGGAAGGTAGCATACCTTTGACGGCATGTGTCACTACCCAGGCAGGGTCTTTTTGCATCATTTCTTCAAAGCTGATGCTTTTTTGTCCGCCGGGGTAGCCCGAATGCCGGTGGTAGAGTTTCTGCTTAGCCTTCTTACCGGTGACCTGAATCTTGGCGGCGTTGGTAACGACGACGTAGTCCCCGATGTCCAGATTACGGCAAAACATCGTTTTATGTTTGCCCATGAGTAAGCGGGCAACCTGGTTAGATACCTTACCCAAAACCTGGTCAGAAGCATCTACCAGATGCCATTCCCGCTTGATATCGGATGGTTTGGCGCTAAAAGTTTTCATTCTGTCTCTTCCTCGAATGGTTGCGGGTAATTAACCCGCATCAAAAAAAGCCCGCAGGCCGGCGCACTCGGCCCGGCCAACCCCGGCTTTCCGGCAACCATTATACTATAAAATTCGTCCTCTTTCATCTTGCCCAGACCGACTCTGATTAACGCACCGGTGGTATTGCGTATTTGATGCGGCAAAAAGGAATTGGCCACTATTTCGAAAAGTACGGAATCTCCTTCTTTACGGACCCCTGACCGGTACACTGTCCGCACCGTGTTGCGGAGCCGGGGGCCGAGACTGCTGGCAAAAGAAGCGAAATCATGTTCGCCGACGAGTAACCGGCAAGTCTGGTCCATGGCCTCGATATCAAGAGGTCTGGTGACGAGGTAGGAGAAGCCGGTGTTTAAGGGAGACCTTATCTGGTTATTCAGAATGCAATAGCGGTACTCCCGGCTTATGGCATTACTTCTGACGCTGAAATTAGCTCTAGCCCGGTGGGCCGTCTTAACTGCGATATCCTGCGGCAGGTAGTGATTAAGTCCGCTGATAAGAGTCGGTAGTGGAAGGGTGGACTTGGTCCTGAAGCTGATTACCTGTCCTCTGGCGTGGACGCCGGTGTCTGTCCGGCTGGCGCCAAGGAGGCGCAGGTTCTCTCCCGTAAGTTGCCTGATGGCTTCTTCCAGAGCTCCCTGAATGGTGGGTAAATTAGCCTGCCATTGGAAACCATAATAGCGTGTGCCGTCATATTCGATAACAAGTACAACCTTGGTGGTCGTACCCGGATTAACGGTAGGCTTTAACTGCGAGTCAGTGGCGGTCAGTAGCATTATTTCACCAACTCGAGCTGGACCATGGCTGCCCCGTCCCCCAAACGGCGTCTTAATTTAGTGGCGCGGGTATAGCCGCCTTTGCGGTCGGCGTACCTTGTGGCAAGCTCACCGAAAACCTTTTCGGTTACCGTCTCATCGAAGATAAAAGCGATTGCCTGGCGGCGGGAGTGGAGTCCACCCGTCTTGCCCAGCGTAATCATCTTCTCGGCTAGAATACGGACTTGCTTTGCCTTGGGTTCGGTAGTAGTAATTTTTTCGTAACCGAGCAGGTCGGTTACCAGATTACGGTACAGGGCTTTCCGATAATCGGTCGTGTTGCCTAATCGCCGGCCGGCTGTTTTGTGTCTCATGATGTTTCACCTTCGTCTTCAGGGTTTTCCGTCTCGGCTTCTGCCTCCGCCCCCTCGCTTTCATCCTCAGTATCGGTCTGGGCAAAAAGAGACAATCCGAGCGAAGCCAGGCGTTCATTCAATTCCTGCTTGGACTTTTGTCCGAAGTTGCGCAGGGACATTAATTCTTTTTCACCCCGGCTCATGATTTCGCCGACGTTAGTGATGCCGCCACGTCGCAAGCAGTTTAGGGTGCGCACCGATAAGTTGAGCTGTTCGATTGGCATATTAGCTAATTCGTCGGGGATAGCCAAACGGCTTGGTTTTTCCTCTTCCTTAATCTCAGAAATATGAGCGAAATTCACGAAAGGAGATAACTCTTCGATGAGAGTATTCGCACCAAGGCTAATTGCCTCTGTGGGTGTGATAGTGCCGTCAGTCCAGACTTCGAGATAGAGGTGTTCCTCGTTGTTCTCGGGGGTAAGGCGGCTCGGTTCGACGGTAAAGTTGACCTTGCGTATCGGGCTAAAGATGGCATCGACTGAGACCACGCCTATCGGTAGATTGCTGCTGGATTCAGCTTCCTTGTAACCCTTGCCCAGTTCTACGTCAAGTTCTACATATAGTCTGGCATCCGGCGAATCCAGGGTAGCCAGATGGAGTTCCGGGTTCACAATCTCGAAGTCAGGATTGGGCTTAATATCAGCGGCGGTAACCTCTCCCTGGCTTTGGACGTCGAGGGTCAGTTTGCCGGGCTGCCCGGCAAGAGGTTTGATTCTCAAAGCTTTGATATTGAGCAGGAACTCAATAGCATCTTCCTTGACATTAGGAATAGTTGAGAATTCATGCTGGATGCCTTCAATTTTAACCCTGGCCACGGCGGCGCCCGGTAAATGGCCAAGGAGGATACGCCGCATAACATTCCCGAGAGTCATCCCCAGGCCCTTTTCGAGGGGTTCTACGGAGAATTTTGCGTAATTATCGCTACTCTCAAGAGCTTCAATCTTCGGTATTACCGATGGAGACAATATCTTCCTCCTTATCGCGAATAGTATTCGACGATTGTCTTGCTATCAAACTTGGCACCAGTCTCATCGGGAATAGGTAGCGATAAGACCTGGCCAATCAACTTCTGTTTGTCCAGGCTGAGCCAGCCGGCGATTGGCCGGGATTCAATGCTCTCCAGCAGTTGCTTGTGATATTCGGTCTTGGTGCTGCTGGCTCTCCAGCTAATGGTGTCCCCCTCTTTAATCAGGTAAGAGGGATGGCTAGTTTTACGACCATTGACGGTGATATGCCCGTGTTGTACCAGCTGACGAGCCTGGGGACGGGAGTCAGCAAAGCCCAAACGATAGACAATGTTGTCAAGGCGCCGCTCCAGGAGCACAATGAGGTTTTCCCCGGTGATGCCGGACTGCCGTTCAGCGTGGGTAAAAAATCGCTTGAACTGCCTTTCCATGACTCCGTAAGAATAACGGGCTTTCTGTTTTTCCTTTAGCTGCAGGCCACGGTCAGAGACGCGGCGGCGCCGCCCCATTGTTCTGCGTCTTTCTACCGCACATTTCGGGGTAAGGCAACGTCCGCCCTTGAGCATGAGTTTATCATTAAAACGACGGCATACTTTACAAACTGGTTCAATATATCTTGCCATTTCTACACGCGCCTCCGTTTGGGTGGCCGGCAGCCGTTATGCGGAATAGGAGTAACATCGGTAATACTGGTGATGAAAAGCCCTGAACCTTGCAAAGCACGGATAGCGGCTTCGCGTCCGCTGCCCGGTCCTTTGACAAACACTTCAACCTGGCGCAGACCGTGCTCCATTGCCTTTTTGGCCGCGTCATGGGCCGCCAGTTGGGCGGCATAGGGTGTCCCTTTACGGGAACCTTTGAAACCGGCCGTCCCGGCACTGCCCCAGGCAAGGACATTACCTTGGGGGTCGGTGAGGGTCACCATGGTATTATTGAACGTCGATTGGACGTACGCTTTCCCCGTATTAATAGCTTTACGCTCTCGTTTCCTGGTTCTAGGCTGTTTCTTTTGTGGCATTTTTATCTCCTGCTGGCTATTTACTTCTTAGTCGTACCGCGCTTCTTACCTCTACCGGCCACTGTCTTCCGGGTACCACGCTGGGTACGGGCGTTGGTGCGTGTCCGTTGGCCACGAGAGGGAAGATTACGGCGGTGCCGGGCGCCCCGGTAGCTGCCAATTTCAATAAGGCGCTTAATATTCTGGTTGACCTCTTTTCTCAGTTCGCCTTCGACGGTATAGCCGCGGTCAATAATCTCGCGGATACGGTTGAGGTCAGTTTCACTCAATGTATCTGTCTTAGTTTCGGGGTCAACGCCAGCCTGGTCGAGAACCTTCTGACTTACCGTCGGCCCGATTCCGTAGATATAGCGTAGTGCAATTCCGATGTGCTTGTTTCCCGGGATATCAACTCCAGCAACACGCGCCATTGTTTCCCTCCTTATTGAGCAGAGTATTAGCCCTGCCTTTGCTTATGCTTGGGGTTAGAGCAAATCACTCTGACTACCCCGCGCCGTTTTATTATCTTGCATTTTTCGCATCTAACTTTAACTGAAGACCTGACTTTCATAAGTAAACTCCAACTTCTTGTTCTTCACCGGTACTACTTGAACCGGTAGGTGATTCGGCCCCGATTTAAATCATAAGGCGAAAGCTCAACCAGTACCTTATCGCCGGGCAGAATCCGAATATAATGTAATCTTATTTTACCAGAAATATGAGCCAATACTCTATGGCTGTTGGCTAACTCGACCCGAAACATAGCGTTAGGCAGAGATTCAAGCACTACCCCTTCAACTGTTATCGTTTCTTTCTTAGGCATAAACTCTTCTACACAGCGGTTAACACTTCCGGCTCAGTCTCAGTAATAGCGATGGTATGTTCGAAGTGTGCCGAGGTACTCCCATCGCTGGTCAAAACCGTCCAGCCGTCATTACCGAGTCGCGTATGCCAGTCGCCGATATTGACCATCGGTTCAAGAGCGAAGGTCATCCCTTTCTTTAGGACGGGACCGGTGCCGGGCGTACCGAAATTGGGCACCTGAGGGTCCTCGTGCATCTCCCGGCCGATACCGTGGCCGGTATATTCACGCACTACAGAAAAACCTTTGGCTTCGGCATACTGCTGGATGGCTGCCGAAATATCGCCTAGTCTGGCGCCGGGGCGGGCAGCGGCAATGCCGGCCTGGAGAGCCTGCCGGGTAGCTTCCAGAAGCCGTTGGGCCTGCGGGCTGATTTTGCCAACGCCCACGGTTATTGCCGAGTCACCATGAAAACCCATAAAGATGGCCCCGAAATCCAGAGAGATAATATCACCTTCATGCAAGACCCGTTTTCCAGGGATGCCGTGCACGATTTCATCATTAATGGATGTACAGAGAGCGGCCGGGTAGCCGTGGTAGCCCTTAAATGAAGATTGGGCACCCAGCCTCTCCAATTCTCTGGCGGCGATATAATCGAGTTCTTCAGTCCTTATCATTGGCCTTACCCGTTGTTTAAGTAATTCCAGTATGGTGGCTACAATCCGCCCCGCTTGACGCATGGCGGCGATTTCTTTATCGGACTTAACCACGATACTTGCCTCCCGGCTGCCAAAAGAAATCATTTACTCAGGGCTCCTACTATTCTGCCCTCGATATCTTCCATATTACCTTCGCCGTTCACTTCAAGGAGCTTGCCCGAACGGGTATAGTAATCGATGAGAGGCTCCGTTTCCTGAAAGAAAACAACCAGTCGTTTCTTAATTGTCTCGGTTGTATCGTCGGCGCGCTGGTACAGTTCGCCGCCGCAGCGGTCGCATTTCCCTTTGACCTTGGGTGGAGAGTTAATGATATGGTAGGGCGTCTGGCACTGGCGGCAAATCCAGCGTCCGCTCAGGCGGTCTAACAGTTCCTGTTCAGAGACCTTAATATATACCACGTTATCAATAGCTTTACCCTGCTGGGTCAACGCTTTATCGAGTGCTTCAGCCTGTTTCAGGTTTCTCGGGAAACCATCGAAAATGACCCCGGAGCCGCAATCAGGCGCCGATATGCGTTCCAGCACCATCTGTATGGTTATCTCGTCAGGGACTAATTTACCCTGTTCCATATAGGTTTTCGCCTCCATGGCCAGTTTGGTCCCCTGCTGCTGTGCCTGGCGGAACAAATCACCGGTGGCGATATGGGTTAGATTTAGCTTCTGGGCTACTCTAGCTGCCTGCGTTCCCTTACCGGCGCCCGGAGCGCCGAGAAAAACAAGGTACACTCTTACCCCCTGTTGCCCTTATTCTGAAATTCTGTCACGTTCATTTAATGAAACCTTCATAGCGGCGCATGACCAGCTGGGCTTCCATCTGTTTCATGGTATCAAGTACCACGCCGACGACAATTAATAAGCCGAAGCTCGAAATTTGTATCACCTGGACATTGGTCACTTCTCTGGCCAGGAATGGAACCACCGTTACCGTGGCCAGAAAGAGAGCGCCCGCCCAGGTAATACGTTTCATCACACCGTCAAGATATTTCTTGGTGTTGGCTCCAGGACGGATTCCCGGGATAAAGCCTCCCTGCTTTTGCAGAGTACCGGACAGGTCCTGCTGGTCGAAGATTACTATCGTATAAAAGAAGGCGAAACCGATTACTAAAAGGAAATAGAGACCCCAGTAGAACAGGCCGAGAGGCAGGGCGGCGTTGGGGTCAAACAGGTTCATAATATGGTTGGCCAGGTTGGGTGCCTGGCCGGTGGCATTGGCAAAATAGCTGGCGACCAAGCCGGGGAAAATTACGATTGACATGGCGAAGATGAGCGGTATCATGCCGGCGCTATTGACTCGCAATGGGATGTAACTTGCTCCCGACTGCCGGTACATTCGGCCGCCGCGGAAGACGGTACGCGCGTACTGCACCGGAATACGGCGGTGTGCTTCAGTGAAGATGACAATCAACAGTATGGTCACTAAGGCAATAATGATATAAGTGACCAGACCGGTGAACTGGTCCGCAGCCAGAAAACCGCTGCCGACAATTGACGGTAAGCCTGCCACGATACCGGCGAAGATTATTATCGAGACACCGTTACCGATACCATATTCGGTGATGAGTTCACCTAACCACACCAGGAAAATGGTGCCGGCAATCATTGCCGCTACCATGGCGGCGGTAGGTAGAAAGGCTTCAGTCCCGATAACACCTTCACGGCGGAGCAGGATAATCTGTCCGTAGCCAGCAAAGCCAGCTAAGGGCACGGTCAGCCAGTGGGTTATCATGTTAATGCGGTGACGGCCCGCTTCTCCTTCCTGGGACATCGCCTGTAGCCGGGGTATTATCGGCACCATAAGCTGCATCACGATTGTGGCTGTGATGTAGGGATAGACTCCCATGGTGGCCACGCTGAAGTATCTCATGGCGCCACCGCTGAACATATCGAGCATACCGAGTAGAGCGTTACGTTCGAATAGTCCGCGCAAGGCATTAACGTCCACGCCGGGTAGCGGTACGTGCGCCACGAAACGGAACACCACCAGGATACCCAGGGTGAAGAGGATACGTCGCCTGAGGTCAGGCAGGCGGAACGCATCGGCCATAGCTTGAATAAGCCGTGGCCTAGTCTGCCTTTGCTGCATTTCCTACCTCCTCCGCTTTACCCCCCGCCGCCTCAATTTTAGCTTTAGCCGCGCTCGAAAATTTGTGTGCCTTAACCACAAGGGGTCGATTGATATCGCCATCGGCGAGGACCTTCACCGGGTATTTTGAGGAATCGACTAATCCGGCGGCAACCAATTTTTCCGGCGTCACCTCACTGCCGGCTTCGAACGTGCTAAGCTTACCGACGTTAATAAGGCTGTACTGAGTACGGAAAACGTTAGAAAAGCCTCGTTTCTTAGGGAGGCGCTTGTATAGAGGTAGTTGCCCGCCTTCAAAGCCTCTCTTAGGCTTGAGCCCGGCACGAGCTTTTTGCCCTTTCTGCCCACGTCCGGAATACGTGCCGTGGCCGCTACCATCTCCCCGCCCCACTCGCTTGCGGTTTTTCTTCGAACCGGGAGCTGGGGAGAGTTCATTCTGTCTCACTTGTTGCCTCCACCTTAACGAGATGCCTTACTTTATTAATCATGCCCCGAACCGAGGCTGAGTCAGCCAGAGTTACGCTCTGGTTAAGCCTGTGGAAACCAAGGGCCTCCAGCGTCCTCCTCTGGTCCTGGCGATGGCCGATGCCACTTTTAACCCAGGTAATACGAATCTTAGCCATTATTGTGCTGACTCCCCGGCTTTGGCGGCTGGTTTGCGTTTGGCCAATTCGTCTTTAGGATTTTTAAGGTTACTTAAGGCCAATATGGTTGCCTTGGCTACGTTAATCGGATTAGCACTGCCCAGTGACTTGGATAGGATATCTTTGATTCCAGCTGCTTCGAGTACAGCCCGGATACTGCCACCGGCAATAACACCGGTGCCGGGTGAGGCTGGTTTGAGCAGGACTTCGGCGGCGCCGAATTTAGCCTTACTCGTGTAGGGGATAGTCGTTCCGGTCCGGGGCACTTCGATAAGGTTTTTCTTGGCGGCGGTACTGGCCTTGCTGATGGATACCGGTACCTCGCTCGCCTTGCCTAAGCCGATACCGACGTGTCCGTTACCATCGCCGGTTACGACCAGGACGCTGAAGCGCAGGCGTTTTCCGCCTTTCATCACCTTGGCGACCCGGTTAATACTGACCATTTTATCGCTCAGTGTGAAGTCACTTGGGTCGATTTTACTGCGGGTTAGTAATTCTGACATTTATTTAAAACCATCCTAAAAGTCCGATTTAAAATTTCAAGCCGGCCTTGCGGGCAGCCTCAGAGAGCGCTTTCACCCGGCCATGGTATTTATATCCACCGCGGTCGAAGACCACTTGCTCTATTCCCTGGCCTAAGGCTCGTTTGCCGACCATAGCGCCGACTAATTCTGCCTGAGCCGTTTTTTTCTTATCAGCCAAGTTACTTTTTATCTCCGGGTCAAGAGTCGATGCCGAGACGAGCGTATGCCCGGTGGTATCATCGATCACCTGAGCCGAAATATTATTCAAGCTGCGGAAGACACACAGGCGAGGTCTCAGGCCGGTCCCCTGTACTTTAGCTCTGACTCGAGCGTGCCTTCTCTGGCGGGCGACTCTTGGTCCACCTTTTATCATCACTATTTCCCTTCTACAGTCTTTCCGGTCTTGCCGGGTTTAACATGAACCGTTTCCCCAGAGTAGCGAATACCCTTGCCCTTGTAATGGTCGGGTGGGTGGATAGCACGGATATATGCGGCCATCTCACCGACTGTTTCCTTATTGATGCCGCTAACTTTGATACGTCCGCCTTCGGCATTGAGAGAGACGCCAGGCAAAGGTGCGACTTCCACGGGATGGGTAAAGCCGACACGCAGCACCAGCTTATCGCCGGCTTTCTCCGTGCGGAAACCGACGCCAACCAGCTCCAGCTCTCTTTCGAAGCCTTTGGTGACGCCTTCGATCATATTCGCCACTAGAGTGCGCGTCAAGCCATGTAAAGAGCGGTGTATCCGGCCGTCACTGGGCCTTGAGACCGTCAGAGTGTTGTTATCGAGTGCAATCATCATATCAGGATGAAGGCGACGACGAAGCTCTCCCTTGGGTCCCTTTACGGTAATCTCATTTTGCTGGATGTTTACCGTTACGCCGGCGGGTACCGTTATTGGCATTTTACCTATTCTAGACATACCTGATGCTCCCGGACTTGCTTACCATACATAACATAATAATTCTCCCCCGATTCCCTGGTGCCAGGCTTGCTGACCCGTCATCACACCCTTAGAGGTCGAGACGATAGCAACCCCAACACCACCGAAAACACGGGGAATCTCTTTTCGGTCTATATAGACCCTGAGGCCAGGCTTGCTTACTCGCTCCAGGCCAGCCACGGCGGGGCGTTTTTCGATGTACCTTAAATGAATCTTTATCGCTCGCTGCGATTTACCCTTCGTTACTTCGTAGTCGCTGATAAAACCCTCTTCTTTTAAAATACGGGCAATAGACGTTTTCGTTTTTGAGGCAGGCATGGTTACCGAATCATGCCTTACCATGATGGCATTACGGATGCGGGTTAACATATCAGCGATTGGGTCAGAAATAGTCACTTTTTCTCCTCTAGATTACCAGCTTGATTTCCTCACCCCGGGAATCTCGCCGGCCAGAGCCAGCTTGCGAAAGCAAATACGGCACAGGGCAAAGTCACGCAGATAGGCGCGGGGCCGGCCACACAGGTGACAGCGGTTATGCTGCTGAGCCTTATAGCGGGCAGGACGTGCCCATTTCGCAATTTCTGATTTCTTGGCCATTATTACTCCTTATTCCTTGGTGAAGGGCAGGCCCAATAGTTCTAATAATTGGTGGCCTTCTTCATCGGTCTTTGCGGTCGTGATGATGGAGACTTCCAACCCGCGTATCTTGTCTACCTTATCGTATTCTATTTCCGGGAAAATGGTCTGCTCCTTTAGGCCAAGGCTGTAATTACCGCGGCCATCAAAGGAATTCTTGCCAACACCCTGGAACTCACGACTGCGGGGGAGGACAACGGTGCCGATTTTTTCCAGAAAATCATACATACGCTCGCCGCGTAGTGTTACCTTTTGCCCGATAGGCATACCCGTCCTCAATTTGAAGGCGGAAATCGATTTTTTAGCGCGGGTGGTCACCGGGTGTTGCCCGGCAATCGCCGCCAGGTCTTTCTCGGCAGCTTCCATCGCTTTCGCGTTAGTGATAGCTTCACCCAGACCGATACTGAGTACTATCTTTTCCAGGCGGGGCACCTGCATTATGTTTTTATACCCGAAGCGTTCTCTCAGGGCGGGAACGACTTCTTTATGATATTTTTCTTTCAGTTGTGACACCTAATCAATTACCTCATGACAAACTTGGCAGACCCGCACTTTCTTATCTTCTGCCAGAAAGCGGAAGCCGATGGTAGTCGGCTTGTTGCATTTATTGCACAGTAACATCACGTCCGATACGTCAATAGGGGCTTCGCGCTCGATTATGCCAGCCTGCCTGACCTGCCTCACGGCTCTAGTGTGTTTTTTAATGAAATTGATGCCTACTACGAGCAACTGCTGCTTCTTCGGGTAGGCGAAGCGCACCTTGCCCTTTTTACCTCTGTCTTTACCGGCAATAACAAGTACCGTATCGTTTTTCCTAATCTTCATTTCTGATGAGCCTCTTTCGTCAGACAACCTCCGGCGCGAGGGATATTATCTTGGCGAACATTTTCTCTCTTAATTCACGGGCGACCGGTCCGAAGATGCGGGTCCCCTTGGGGTTATTTTTGTCACTAAGGATGACGGCGGCGTTTTCATCGAACCTGACGTATGAGCCGTCCGGACGCCGGTGGGGATGGTCAGTGCGGACAACCACTGCCCGCACCACATCGCCGGCTTTTACCGTTCCGCCGGGTATGGCCCTTTTCACCGAAGCAACAATAACATCACCAATGCGGGCGTATTTTCGTCCGCTGCCGCCCAGTACGTTGATACACATAATTTGCCGGGCACCAGTATTATCGGCTACTTTCAGTCTTGTGTAAGATTGAATCATGTTTTTTCCCTAATATGGTTTTACACTATTTCCTTGGGTTGGACGTTCACGACCTCTTTTTTGGTTACTACCTCGGCAATTCGCCACCGCTTCTCTTTAGAGATAGGACGGGTCTCTACTATTCTGACGATATCGCCGGTATGGCATTCTTTCTTCGGGTCGTGGACCTTGTATTTTACCGTTGATTTCATTGACTTCCGGTAAAGGGTGTGCTGCCTCGATTTCTCAATGGCAACTACCACCGTCTTCTCCATCTTGTCACTGATGACACGGCCAACTCTGGTTTTTTGTTTTGTTTCCATAACTTAGACCTACCTTAGGCCAAGCTCCTTTTCTGTGATAATAGTCTTGAGCCGGGCAATTTCTTTTTTCACCCGCCGGATTTCGCGATGATTAACCAACTGCTTGGTGGCCAGCTTAAAACGCAGGTTAAGGAGCTCAGCATAAGCTGCTTCCACCTGTTTGTTCAGTTCTTCCGCACCAAGCGCCCGCATTTCTTCAATTTTCAACTTCACCAACTCCTACCGCTGTCTTTTCAGCGTCCTCAGTCGGCCCTAGTTCTTTGATAAGAAATTTGGTGCTAATCGGAAGCTTGTGCCCGGCAAGGCGGAAGGCTTCTTTAGCCATTTGCTCTTCGACTCCGGCTATTTCGAATAAAATGCGGCCTGGTTTCACCACGGCTACCCAGTGGTCAGGGGCACCTTTGCCCGACCCCATGCGGGTTTCCGCCGGTTTTTTGGTGATTGGCTTATCCGGGAAAACACGTACCCATATATTCCCCCCACGCCGGACGTGATGAGTAATGGCGCGGCGGGCCGCCTCAATCTGACGGGCCGTGAGCCAGGCAACTTCTAATGCCTGCATGGCATAATCGCCAAAGACGATGGTATTCCCGCTGTGGGCTTTACCACGACGGCGGCCCTTTTGCGTCTTGCGGAATTTTACTCGTTTAGGTTGTAACATTATCTTCCCTTACTTCTCCGGAAACTGCCGGTCCAGCACTGACATCAGTTGAGCCGGGAGCTGTTGTTTCTGGTGCTGCCGGGGCTACTTCAGCCACGACTTCAGCGGCGGTCTCTTCAATCTCTTCTTCTTTGGGCTGGGGTAAAATATCGCCCCGGTAAATCCAGGCTTTGACGCCGATGCAACCCATGACAGTACGGGCTTCAATAAAACCGTAGTCAATGTCGGCTCGCAGCGTATGTAGGGGCACCCGACCTTCGTGTAAAATGAGGCGGCGAGCGATTTCAGCGCCGCCTAATCTCCCGGAGCAACTGACTCTTATTCCTTTCGCCCCCGCCTGCATGCTGCGGAGGATGGCCTGTTTCATCGCTCTACGGAAAGCAACGCGGTTCTCTAGTTGCTCGGCGATTGTCCTGGCCACGAGAGTAGCATCGAGTTCAGCCTGCTGGATTTCCTGTATATTTAACTGGACTTTCTTGCCGATAACATTCTCCAGATTGACCCTGGCTTCAGTGACTCGTTGTCCGCCACGGCCGATAACGATGCCGGGCCGGGCAGTAAAAATGGTTATCGAGACCTTATTCGCCTTGCGCTCAATATCCACTCTCGCCACGGCGGCATCGGCGTAGATGGATTTAATTGCCTTCCGAATCTTGAAGTCTTCCTGCAAGTATTCGGCATAATGTTTATCCGTATACCATTTGGCCTGCCAGTCGCGGATGACACCGATGCGAAAACCGATTGGATTAACTTTATGTCCCATTAACTCTCCTGTCCAGCAACAACGACCGTAATGTGACTCGAACGCTTGAGAATGGGGCTGACCCGACCGCGAGAGCGGGGGCGGAACCTCTTCATCATGCGTGCTTCATCAACAAAGATTTTGACAATCTTTAAATCCGTGCTCGACATCTGGTAATTATTTTCCGCATTGGCGGACGCTGATTTTATTACTTTAGACACTTTTTGGGCGGTGGGTGAAGTCACAAAGCTGAGAAGAGCCAGAGCTTCATCTACCGTCTTGCCACGAACCATATCGACGAGCAGGCGCACTTTTTGCGCTGATACGCCGGTGTCTTTAGCAACTGCTTTTATTTCCATCTCTTGTCTTACCTGAAACTAAATAATCCTTATATATTTCTAAGTGCCACTGGTTGGAGTGGTTGGTGGAGGTGGTGGGGCAGCGGCAGCGGCAGCGGCTTCTCTTTCTGCCCTGGCGGTATGACCGCGGAAAGTCCGTGTTGCTGCAAACTCACCTAACCGGTGTCCGACCATATTCTCCGTAATCATGATGGGTACGTGTCTGCGTCCATCGTGAACACCGATAGTCAGCCCGACCATCTCGGGTAAGATAGTTGACCAGCGCGCCCAGGTCTTGATTACTGTCTTTTGACCGGAACGATTGACACCTTGCACTTTCTTCATCAGTTTGGTATCAACTGCCGGTCCTTTTTTCGTTGACCTTGACATTACTTTCTCCCTCGGCGTTTGACAATCATTTTATCGGAAGCCTTTGGTTTACGCGTCTTATGGCCAAGTGCCGGTTTGCCCCAGGGTGTTTTTGGTCCCGGCATACCGACGGGACTCCTGCCTTCACCACCACCGTGTGGGTGGTCGCGGGGCGTCATTGCCGAGCCTCTAACGGTCGGCCGCCAGCCCATCAAGCGCCGGCGTCCGGCTTTGCCTAACTTAATCGCCTGACGTTCAATATTACCGACTTGGCCGACGGTAGCCTGGCAGTCGGCGTTGACGTATCTCGTTTCGCCCGAAGGTAAGCGGATAAGCACACGAGTGCTCTCCTTGGCCATCAGCTGGGCGGAGGCGCCGGCCGTCCGGACGAGCTGGCCGCCTTTACCTTTGGACAGTTCGATATTGTGTATTAGTGTGCCGCTCGGAATTGATTTCATAGGAAGCGTATTCCCCAGTTTTATCTCAGCCGTCTCTCCTGATATTATCGTATCATCTACTTTCAAGCCGAGCGGGGCGATGATATAGCGTTTTTCGCCATCGGCGTAATGAATCAGGGCGATGCGTGCCGTCCGGTTAGGGTCGTATTCAATGGCAGCCACCCGGCCTGGAACGCCGGCTTTATCCCGCTTAAAATCCAGCGTGCGGAGCATCTGTTTCGCTCCGCCACCGCGATGACGGACAGTTATTTTGCCCTGACTGTTACGTCCCGCTCTCTTTTGCAAAGGGACAATCAGAGTCTTTTCCGGTTTCTTTTTGGTTACCTCTTCGAAGGTAGACCCGCTCATACTCCGTCTACCCGGTGAGGTCGGGCGATAGACCTTTATTGCCACCTAATCTCCTTACTGAGCACTCTCAAAGAGTTCAATCTTGTCTCCCGCTTTAAGGGTAACGACTGCTTTTTTCCAGGATGGGCCAATGAGCTCACGCCGTCCCAAACGGCGCCGTTTCCCCGGTACCGTTATCATATTGACGGCCATTACCTTGACCTTAAAGGCCCTTTCTACCGCCTGCTTAATCTGCGGTTTACTGGCCGTGCCGGTTACTTCAAAGGCATATTTGCCTTCGCCCTGGAGCACGCTGTATTTTTCAGTTATTAACGGGCGCCGTAGTGTCTCGTACAGGTGCATCACTTTCTCCTTGTGGTCCTCCGCCTCCCCATAAAGCTTCAACCTTGTGTATTGCGGGCACAGTGATGAGTAGCATCTTATGTGCCATGATATCAACGATATTAAGCAAATTGGCCGGCATCGTCTGGACAGCGGCTAAGTTACGGGCCGATTTAATGATGTTTTCTTCCGCTTCCGCGGTAACGATAAGAGCGGAGGTCTCTGCTTCCAGGCTGGCCAGAATACGGGCCATCTCTTTGGTCTTGGGCTGTTCCATTTGCAACTGGTCGAGGACTTTCATCTCTCCGTCTTTAACTTTGGCCGAAAGGACACACCGCAAGGCCAGCCGGCGCACCTTTTTAGGTGTGGCTTGCCGGTAATCCCTTGGCTCAGGGCCGAAGATGATGCCACCCTTGCGGTGCAGTGGTGACCTGATACCACCCGCCCGAGCGTGGCCGGTGTGTTTTTGGGCGAACAGCTTCCGGCTGCTGCCAGCAACTTCACTGCGGGTCTTGGTGCTGGCCGTCCCCTGGCGGGCATTGGCTCTCTGTGCCACCATGACCTGGTGCACGACGGCCTCATTGAAGGGCACGCCAAAGACAGCGTCACTAACTTCAATTTGATTAACTACTTTCCCATTCAGGTCATAAACCGGAACTTGCACTGGTTATTTCTCCTTGCCTGCTTTCCTGATGAGCAGTAGCTCGTTTTTGTATCCAGGTACCGCACCCTTGACTAACAGTAGATTATGCTCCGTGTCAACCTGGCACACTTCCAGATTACGTACCGTTATCCGGTCACTCCCCATGTGGCCGGCCATCCGTGTCCCTTTCCAGACCCTACCGGGAGTGGTTGTCGAGCTAATGGAACCAGGGTGGCGCGTACGGTCGGACTGCCCATGTGTCTTTGGTCCGCCCCTGAAATGATGGCGTTTTACCACACCGGCAAAACCTTTGCCTTTTGAGGTGCCGGTAACATTAATGACGTCGCCGACCTTAAAAAGTCCGGCATCAACTTTGTCACCTACTTTTAAGTCCTCAGTATCTTTCACTCTGAACTCGCGAAGATAGCGCAACTCACCGACTCCCTTAAGGTGTCCCTTTTCCGGTGAGGTGAGGCGTTTGGTGTTACTGAAGCCGAGCTGAATGGCGGTGTAGCCCTCTTTGGCGGCGGTCTTAACCTGTGTGATGACACACGGTCCAGCTTCGATGGCTGTAGCCGATTCCACCTGGCCATTGTCTCGAAAAACCTGGGTCATGCCCAGCTTACGACCGATAATTCCTGCTAACATTCTCAACTAACCTATAATTTAATATCAATCTCGACGCCTGACGGAAGATTCAGCGCGGTCAGTGCGTCAATTGTTTTCGAACTCGTTTCGATAATGTCGATTAAACGTTTGTGGGTGCGGATTTCAAATTGTTCCTGTGAGTCTTTATCCGTAAAGGAAGCCCGGATGACGCTGTACTTGCGGATGTGGGTAGGCAACGGCACCGGACCGGCAACGACCGCTCCGGTACGTTCGACGGTTTCAACAATCTGTGATGCCGCCTGGTCAACCAGCTTGTGGTCGAATCCCTTTATCTTGATGCGAATCTTCTGTTTAGGCATGTTTTATTGCCTCTACTTTATCCGTAACTTGGCTCACTAATTCAGCCGGTAAGGCTTTGTAATGGGCGAATTCCATGGAATGAGTGGCTCTTCCCTGAGTTTTTGACCTCAGAATAGTAGCATAACCGAAGGTTTCTGCCAAGGGCACAAATACGCGAATGGTGGACATGCCGCCATAGGTCTCGATGGCTTCGATATGGGCTCGCCTGGAGTTGAGGTCGCTTATAATATCACCGAGGAACTCTTCCGGGGTGACTACTTCCAGCTTCATAATCGGTTCGAGGAGGACAGGTTTGGCTTTGGACATACCGTTCTTAAACGCCATCGAGGCGGCTATTTTAAAGGCTAACTCGGATGAGTCAACTTCATGATAGCTGCCATCATAAAGAGCGACTTTGACATCCACGACCGGATAGCCGCCGAGAACCCCCGTTTCCATGGCTTCTTTGATACCAGCCTCGACGGCCGGGATGAATTGTTTGGGTATGGTGTTGCCCCGGATACGGTCAGTGAATTCTAAGCCGCTTCCGGCCTCGCCGGGTTCGAGTTCGATAAGGACGTGACCGTACTGGCCATGTCCGCCGCTCTGCCTCACAAATCTACCTTCGGCTTTCATCGGTGCGGTTATCGTCTCTTTATAAGCTACCCGGGGACGGCCTACCTTGGCGGTGACTCTGAATTCACTGAGTAAACGCCGGGTGATAACCTCCAGATGAAGCTCACCCATGCCCGAGATGATAGTTTGTCCTGTCTCCTGGTTATAGTTGACTTTAAAAGTGGGGTCTTCCTCGGTCAGCTTTTGCAGGGCCTCTCCCATTTTGTCCTGGTCTTCTTTAGTTCTCGGTTCAATAGCTACGGAGACTACCGGTTCTGGGAAGCGGATTGCCTCGAGAAGCACGGTGTGGGCCGGGTCACATAGGGTATCCCCGGTGAAAGTGTTCTTAAGCCCTAAAGTGGCGGCGATAGTGCCCGTATCGGCCATATTTATTTCTTCACGGTGATTGGCATGCATTAGCAGGAGACGCCCGATACGTTCTCTTTTATCGGCGGCGGCGTTATAGACCTGGGCTCCGGCCTCAATCTTACCGGAGTACACTCTGAAGTAAACCAGCCGGCCAACGAATGGGTCGGAGACGACCTTGAAGGCGAGTGCGGTGAAGGGTGCCTCATCGTCAGCAGGCCGGGTAACTTCAGTACTCATTTTAATCTCAATCGCTCGTACTGGAGGCATATTGGATGGTGAAGGAAGATAGTCAATTATCGCATCCAGTACCATCTGGACACCTTTATTGCGCAGAGCGCTGCCGCAGATGACAGGTACACCCGTATTGGCGATGGTGACTCTTCTTAAAGCGGCTTTTAGCTCGGCCGCCGAAATCTCATGGCCGTCGAGGTAGGTGGTCAAAATCTGGTCGTCAACCTCGCCCAGTTTTTCAATCAGGGCCTGGCGGAATTGGTTGACTTTGGCTTGTTCCGACTCAGGAATAGGTATCTCGGTTGGTGTCGAACCGGCCGTGCCCTCAAAGCGCCACGCCTTTTTCTCCACGAGGTCGATAACACCTTCGAAAGCAGCTTCGCTACCCAAAGGTAACTGAATGGGCAGGGGGCGGGCCCGTAACCGTTCGGTAATCATGGCGATGGTGCGGTGAAAATCAGCCCCCACCCGGTCCATTTTATTGATGAAGCAGACCCGGGCAACATGGTACCGGTTAGCCTGGCGCCAGACCGTTTCTGATTGCGCCTCGACCCCGGCAACGGCATCGAAAACAACGATGCCGCCATCCAGTACTCTCAAGCTGCGCTCCACCTCAGCCGTAAAATCGACATGGCCAGGTGTATCGATAATGTTGATGCGGTGGTCTTTCCAGTAGCAGGTAGTCGCGGCGGCCTTAATCGTGATACCCCGCTCTCTCTCCTGGTCCATGAAGTCCATAACAGTTGTCCCCGCGTCCACATCACCAATCTTGTAGGTGCGCCCGGTATAAAAGAGTATTCGCTCGGTGACGGTAGTCTTGCCGGCATCGATGTGAGCGATGATACCGATATTTCTGATGCGTTCCAAAGGAAAACTTCTAGTCACGGTCTTCTTTTTTACCTCAGTCTTAGCTAATGCTGGGCTGTTTACCATATTATAATTAATAACCTCTTTACCATCGGTAGTGGGCGAAAGCCCGGTTGGCCTCGGCCATTTTATGGGTGTCATCACGTTTCTTGATAGTATTTCCCTGCCCCTTGGCGGCATCACCAAGCTCACCGGCAAGTTTCTCTATCATCGATTTACCGCCCCTGGCCCGGGTGGATGCGATTATCCAGCGCATGGCTAGGGCCAGCCCGCGGCTGGGTTCGACCTCTACCGGCACCTGATAAGTAGCGCCGCCGACGCGACGCGGCTTGACCTCAAGGAGAGGGGTGGCGTTCTTAATCGCTTGCTCCAGTATGGTCGCTCCGGGCTTGGATTCCTGCCGCTCCAGAGTGGCCAGTGCACCGTAGACGATTTTTTCGGCGCTGCTCTTTTTACCCGACTTCATCATCCGGTTGACCAGTTGCGATACAATTGTATTCTGATATTTGGCATCAGGGAGTACTTCTTTTCTACTTGTCTGGCTTCGCCTTGACATAGTGCCTCCTAAGTGGTAGCCGTCGTCTCAGTTGGGGCAGCCGCTGCGGCAGGACCCGCGCCTTTAGCGCCCTTTTTAGCCCCGTATTTACTGCGTCCCTGACGGCGATTGGCTACTCCGGTCGTGTCTAATGTTCCGCGGATAATGTGATAGCGGACACCGGGTAAATCAGGCACCCGTCCACCGCGGATGAGGACGACGGAATGTTCCTGTAACTCATGACCCTCACCAGGAATATAAGCGGTTACTTCCAGTCCGTTACTCAGGCGTACCCGGGCTATTTTGCGCAGGGCCGAATTAGGCTTCTTGGGGGTCATCGTTTTTACTTGCAGGCAAACACCCCGTTTTTGCGGGGAACCCTTTCCCTGTTTCGACCGGTTCTTTAAGGCGTTATATTGAAAGCGCAATACCGGGGTCCTTATCTTCTTAATCATCCGCTTGCGCCCGTGGCGGACCAGTTGATTAACCGTCGGCAATTTTTTCTCCTTTATTGACACAATTTAAATGGATGAGCTTTCGCTCATCCATTAATAGCAAATCGAATTTTTGTTTCAATTTGCTAGCTCTCGAGTGAGCCAGAAAAACCAGTTTATTAGTCTAACATGACTAACAATCGTTTGTCAATACGGCCAAGGGTATAATTACCTCTGGTTTTTCCTTCCGTGCCGGTTGGGGTCATTTGCCGAGCTGTTTCAGCAGGGCGACGATGGCATGACCCAGGCCGCGGGCTTCCTGCAGAGCCGTTCTATCCTGAGAGCCGCCGACTCCGGTGCGTACCTCACCTTTGTCCCGGCCATAGCCGATGCCGCCACCGGCAACCAGCATCCGGTGAGCAATAAAAAAGTTGTAGAGTAAACCCCGGGCCTGCCCGGCACCGACGCGGCGGGTGACGACAATGGCGGCGGCGACCTTATTTCTGAGCTGACGTTGATGGAGCATGGCATAAGTCCTATCCATCACGGCTTTCGCCTGGGCACTGACATTACCGAAATAGACGGGTGAGCCGAAGATAATACCGTCGGCGTTGATTAATTGCTGATATACCTCCTGCATGTCATCCTTCACATGACAGGTCCCACCCTTGGGCCGGCAGGCAGCACAGGCATCACAGGGAGTAATCGTTTTGCCGGCCAGAGTGACCAGTTCGGTTTCGCCGCCTAACTCGCGGACGGCGTCAAGCGCTTCTCCGACCATGATTTCGGTGTTGCCACCTTTACGCGGACTGCACACAAGACCGAGTACCTTCATACCGTTAACCTCCTCACTTCAGGATGCTGGAGATAAAAGAAACGGAGAAGTTCCCTGCAACTTCTCCGGGTGTTACGGACGGACTTTGTTCGGGAGCGAATGTAGTTTTATAAAATTTGAAGAGTAGCCTTAGTGCCGGCTTTAGCTGCTTTTACCCGCATCAGAGTACGTATGGCCTCGGCTATCCGCCCCTGCTTCCCGATAACTCTCCCTTTGTCTTCATCGGCGACCTGCAATTTAAGGACAATACCCTGCTCATTCTGCTCTTCGGTGACGACGACGGCATCGGGGGAATTGACGATAGACTTGGCGATGTACTCAACTAGTTCTTTCATGTTTTCTCCTTGGCTTTGAACTTTTCCAGAATACCTGCCTTGGTGAGTAGCCGGGTAGCAGCAACCGTTGGCTGGGCTCCTTCCCGGAGCCAGTGCAGTGCCTGTTCTTCATCAATAACCACTGTTGCCGGGTCGGTAAGGGGGTCATAGTACCCCAAGGTAGCCAGGAAAGCACCGTCACGGGGTGACTTTGAATCAGCTACTACCAGTCGGTAACTCGGTCTGTTTTTGGCGCCTAGTCGTCTTAATCTTATTTTTACCATTTGCCTCTCTTTTTCAGTTGGTATTATGCGCTAGAAAGAGTCGGCTGTCAATAGCGGGTACAGGTTGTCAAGGTGATAAGCAACCGCTATAATCGTGAACGTGAAGGTACATCAATTACACCGCTGGCAGCTCAGTACGGCGGAAGCCTTGGGTTTGCAGCGCCGCTTGGCGTCCCAGGTATCAAGGGATAACGAGGTAGTTAGTCCACGCTTTATTGCCGGCGTGGATATTTCCGTCGGGAACGAGGAACGTCCCGCCCGGGCGGCGGTAGTGGTGTTAAGTTATCCCGGCCTGAGTGTGGTGGAAACCAGGGTAGTGGAGGGCAAGCTCACCTTCCCTTATATTCCGGGCCTGCTCTCTTTCCGCGAATTGCCGCTGGCACTGCTTGCCTTTGCCGAGCTCTGTACCACTCCCGACCTGATTCTGGTCGATGGTGCCGGGGTGGCCCACCCGCGACGCTTCGGGCTGGCTTCTCATCTCGGTCTGTGGCTGGACACTCCGACGATTGGCTGTGCGAAATCCCGGCTCTGCGGCAGCCACGAAATGCCCGAACTCGAGTCGGGTAGTTTTGCCGAGATAACGGACAAGAACGAAGTTATCGGCGTAGCTTTGCGGACCAGGCACGGGGTAAAACCGGTTTATGTTTCGCTAGGTCATCGAGTAGATTTAGCGAGCACCATTCACTGGGTGCTGCAATGCTGCCGGGGCTATCGCCTGCCGGAGCCGACCCGCTTAGCTCATCAGGCCGCCGGTGGTAAAACACTGGTCGCGGCTGAGTCAGGCCTCTAAGTAGTCATTCAGGGGGTAACCAGTTGGAAGAATTTAAAGACAAAGTAAGAGATTTACAGGCGAGAGTAGCGACGATACTGGTGCGTCTTTGACGTTACCGGTAAGGAAGCGGATATTGTCCGGCTAGAGAAACAATCGGCCCGGCCCGATTTCTGGTTAGACCAGATGCAAGCTCAGAAGTTAATGCAGGAGCTGGCGCAGTTGAAGAAGGTGGTCGAGACATGGCGGGGCCTGGAGAAAAAGATTGCCGATATTGCCGAAAGCCTGCCTCTGGGGGAAGACGACCTCGTTTTACGTGAGGAGCTCGGAGCCGAAATAGAAGCGGTAGCCTCTTCTCTCGATGACCTGGAATTGGAGGCGGCTTTCAGTAGCGAGTACGACGTCCGGAATGCGCTGCTGGCCATTCATGCCGGAGCGGGCGGTACCGAGTCTCAGGACTGGGCCGAGATGTTGATGCGGATGTACCTGCGCTGGGCGGAACGGCGCGGCTATAAGACGGAAGTGCTCGACCTCTCGCCCGGTGAGGAAGCGGGGGTGAAGAGCGTGACCCTGAGCGTCGACGGACCGTATGCCTTCGGTTACCTGAAATCGGAGCACGGCGTCCACCGGCTGGTCCGGCTTTCCCCCTTCGATGCCGACCACGCCCGGCATACTTCTTTTGCTCTGGTGGAGGTTATGCCCGAGGCTGAGGCGGACATCGATATCAAGTTAGAGGCGGACGATTTGAAGGTCGAAGTGTTCCGGTCGAGCGGCCCGGGCGGACAGCATATGCAAAAGACAAGTACGGCAGTGCGGATTACACATTTGCCGACCGGCCTGGCAGTTAGCGCTCAAAGCGAGCGTTCCCAGTACCAGAATAAAGAAATCGCCATGAGAATCCTCGAGGCCCGTTTACTCAAGCTGGAATTAGCCAAACAAGCGGAAGAAAGGGCCAAGTTGAAAGGCAAACGCATCGAGGCAAGCTGGGGTAACCAGATAAGAAGCTATGTCCTTCATCCTTATAGAATGGTAAAGGACCATCGCACCGATTATCAGACCGGCGATACCGATGCCGTGCTGGGGGGTGAGTTAGACGGCTTTATCAAAGCATACCTGGCATCGTTGGTGGGCAAAGAAGAATGATAAGGAAAGCTGGCCTCGTTGCGTTAGTAATCTTTTCAAGCTTGGTCTTATTAAGTCCAGGCCCGGTGCTGGCCGAGAGCGGACCGACCGTGCTGGACAACTCGGTCGAGCAGAAGTTTCCCGACCAGTTTATCTTTAAACTAACCGCCAGAAGCGATGTCGATATTAAAGAAATACGTCTTCACTATACGGTCGAGCAGGATAGCTTTGCTGACGTGACCAGTGAGGTTTATCTTGAATTTACGCCGGCGCTCACTCAACAGGTGAGTTGGGCCTGGGATATGAGGAAAGGAGGCGGCCTACCTTCTGGGGCAATGATAGACTACTGGTGGACGGTGACTGATGCTCAGGGTAGAGAAGTGGCGACAACCCCGCTCAGTATTTCTTTCGGCGATGAGCGCTATGCCTGGCAGAACTTGACTGATGGCGAAGTGACGCTGTTCTGGTATGAAGGTAAAGAGTCTTTTGCCGGAGAAATAATAGCGGAGGGCCGACAGGCGCTGGAGCGGTTGGCGGAAGATACCGGGGCGCGTTTGAAAAAGCCAGTTAAAATATATATTTATGGCAGCGCCAGGGATTTACAGGGGGCGATGATTTTCCCTCAGGAATGGGTAGGCGGTGCCACTTATACCCGGAACAGTGTTATTATTATCGGCATATCCCCGGCTAACCTGTCCTGGGGGAAGAGGGCGGTCGCTCATGAGCTAACTCATCTGGTTGTTCACCAGGTGACATTTAACCCTTACAGTACGCTGCCTACCTGGCTGGATGAAGGTCTGGCGATGTATGGCGAAGGGCCTCTTGAGACGTCGTTTATCAATTATCTTCGGCAAGCGATAAATGAGAATAAACTGATTTCGGTGCGTAGTTTGTCCAGTCCTTTTTCGGCACTGGCGGACGAGTCATACCTCTCTTATGCCCAAAGTTACAGTCTGGTCGAATTTCTTGTCCAGAATTACGGACAAAGTAAAATGCTGGGACTGTTGGAAACGTTCAGGGAGGGTAACGGTTATGATGATGCCTTGAACAAGGTGTATGGTTTTAACATGGATGGTCTGGATGATAGGTGGCGAAAATACGTGACTGAAAAGTATTAAAGGAGGAGAAGTAGTGATGGCAAAACTGAGTCCTGAAGCACTGGATGACATTGCAAAGATGGCGGCTGACGAGAGTACCGGTTACCACGGCTGAAGCTATCGTGTTCTGCACGGGCTGCAGAATAATTTTAGCTGCATCAATAGTGATATTATCCGGGCTTCGGTCTGGATATCCGGCGGCGGCGACATGGCTACGGCCGGCTCCTGCGGTGCTTTTTCCAGCGGTCTTATCGCCCTCTGTGCTAAATTTGCCCCTCCTTCGGAGAAGCTCTCCGAGGAACAAATAAAGGAATTTGAAAGGGTGCGGTCTAACGCCCACGAATTCCGTGATTGGTTCATCGCAGAGTTCACTGGCGTCAGCTGTCACGAGGTCCAGTGCGGGTTGCTGGGTCGCTCTTTCAACCTGATGAACGAAGAGGAGCGCAAGGAAAAAGGAAAGCTCCATAAGATAACGGGACGGACTTGTGGTGAGGTGGTGACCAAGACAACACTCAAAGTGGCCGAAATGCTCTCGCGGGAAGACAAGGCTTAATTTCATCCGGTAAGGGTGGTGTGTATGAAGAAGTCTTTTACCATCCATGATTTACCCGTCTCGGAACGGCCGCGGGAGAGGTTACAGAAATTAGGCGCGGAAGCACTTTCGGCGCAGGAAGTGCTGGCGGTCATTCTGGGCCGCGGCGTGGCCGGCGAATCGGTGATGGTAACCGTGCAGAGACTGCTGACCCAATTCGGCAATCTGAAGAGTATGGCCAACGCTTCGGTGGAAGAACTGTCTAAAGTGAAGGGTATCGGTCCAGCCAAAGCGACTCAGATTAAGGCGGCTTTCGAGCTGGCCCGCCGCCTGGAAGTCCCGGCTGACACGGGTATCAGTCCAGTGGTGAAGACTCCTGCCGATGTGGTGAGCTCGTTGCGTGGCCGATTGAAGGGCAAGAAACAGGAGCACTTCCTGGTACTTTTGCTGGATACCAGAGGTCATCTGACGAAAGTCGTGGAGATTTCGGTTGGTAGTCTGGATACGAGCATTGTGCACCCGAGAGAGGTATTTAAAGAAGCGATATCCGCCAGCGCCGCCTCCGTTATTTTTGTGCATAATCATCCTTCCGGCGACCCGGAGCCATCGGAAGATGACATAAAATTGACCAAGCGGCTCGTCCAGGCCGGTGAGATTGTCGGCATTGACGTGCTCGACCATCTTGTTGTATGCGATGAGAGTTATTTGAGTCTTAAGAGCAAAGGCTTGTTCTGATTTTTGGTGACTTCAAGTCAAGTTGAATTATCCTTATCCCTAGTGCTATGATTAAGTCCATATTTCAGAAAGAGAAGAATGGGTTCTGATAAAGCGCCACGCCGCGTATTACATACCTCGGATTTACATTTAGCTTCGCGCAATCCGAAATCGCACCAGAGTTTAGTGGCTTTGGTCAATCTGGCGAACCATGCCACAGTGGACCTGGTGATAATTGTCGGCGACCTTTTCGACCACAATCAGGTCAATGACAATCTGGTCGGCTTTGTGGTGGAGCAACTCCGTGCTCTGTCGATGCCGGTGGCGATACTGCCAGGGAACCATGATTGTCTGGTGCCTGACTCTGTCTTTAACCGGAATGATTTTTGGCAAGGTAGTGATAACATCCATGTTTTCCGGTCGCCCAGCGGGGAGATAATGGATTTACCCGACCAGGGGATAATGCTGTGGGGAAAGTCGATTGACTCCTACGAAAGGAACCTGTTGCCTCTCGAAGGAATACCCCACCCCCAGTCGGACGGACGGTGGCATATTGCCCTGGCCCATGGCTACTTTGTCAATGCGGACCCGCCCCTTTTCCCCAGCTATCATATTACCTGTGAGGAAATTATCAATTCCGGCTGGGATTATGTGGCAATGGGGCATTCGACTGGCTTTCAGTGTGTTTGTGACGGGCCGGTAACAGCATATTACTCCGGCTCACCGACGGTTTCCGGAGCGGTGGCGCTGGTCGATTTTGCTGAAGGGACGGGCGTTCGTGTCACTGCCTGTCCCTTGGAGAATAGTACCCAAAATAGCCAATAATAAACGGGATGAGGAGATGTGATGGTCAAGGCGGATTTTACCAAACTAAACCGGGCTTTCAATCCTAAGTGCGTGGTTGTCGTCGGGGACAAAAAAGAGAGCGGGTTCAGATGGCTGCGTGCCGACAGTCCGGTCAAAGGCAAGCTCTACTCGGTACAGATTAACCCTGAGTCGGTTAAGGGAATCCAGGCGATGGGGATAGAGAATTATACCAGCCTGTTAGATATCCCCGAACCTATCGACCTCGTCGTGGTAGCCGTACCGCGAGCCGTAGCCCCTAAAATCCTGGAAGACTGTATCCAGAAGGACGTGGCGGTAGCCCATTTCTTTACCTCAGGCTTTAGTGAGAGCGATACCGAGGAAGGTCGGAAGCAGGAACGCTGGATGATAGAAACAGCTAACCGGGCGAATTTTCATCTCATCGGGCCAAACTGCCTCGGTGTTTTCAGTCCGAAAGCCGGGGTGAGGCAATCTCCGGAGCAATATTATGATTCATCAGGTGTGGTGGGTTTTATCTCACAAAGCGGTAATATTGCCGTCCGTTGCAGTATGGAAGCCCATCTGCAGGGACTGGATTTCAATAAATCGGTGAGCTTTGGTAATGGTATTGTCCTCGAAGCGGCTGACTACCTTGAATATTATGCGCAGGACCCTGAAGTCAAGGTTATCGGCATGTACCTGGAAGGGGTGAAAGACGGGCGAAGATTTCTCAGGGTTTTGAGGGAAGTAGCGGCGCAGAAGCCGGTAGTAATATGGAAGGGGGGACTGACCGATGTCGGCGGGCGGGCCATTGCTTCGCATACCGGCTCTATGGCGGTGTCCCGGACGATATGGGAGGCTGCGGTCAAGCAGTGCGGGGCGGTAAATGTGACTACCCAGGAAGAGCTCATCGATACGCTAAAAGCCCTCGTCTATTTGCCACCCGTGCGCAGCGACAGGGTGGGGATTGCCGGCGGTTCGGGCGGACAATCAGTGACCGTAGCTGACGTTTTCGTCGAGACCGGCCTGAAAATTCCTCTGCTTACCCAGAAGTCATACGATGAGTATGCCAGCTTTTTCAAAATGATTGGCGGGAGCTACCGCAATCCGATAGATGCCGGCGAAATCAACCGGTCGGAACTAAAGCGTGTTATTGACATATTGGAGCAGGATGCCAATATCGATAACCTGGCGCTGCTCCTCACGCTGCGGGGCCGCACGCCGGAACAGATTGAAGCGCAGTTAAGCTTGATGATTGACCTGAAACAACGGACACCTAAACCGATGATAGTTATTCTCCTGTGGTCGTTTACTACGGCCGAAGTCGAGAAAGCGGGCGGTATCATCCAGAGGCTCCAGGGGGCGGGCATCCCGGTTTTTCTGGCTTTTGAGCGAGGCGCCCGTGCCCTGCGTAATGCCCTGGACTATTACCGGCTGAGGAACGGGGCTTCGTAACCTAACCCGCCAAGGTTCAGCCTTTCCAAGCACCGCGAGCCGAAACTCCAGCCTTTGCGGTCAATTTCTGCTACGGGCTCAAGAAGTACGTGACACGGCCAGTTATTTTCTATGTTAAGATAGAGACGGTTGGAACGTGTCTGGTCGGGAGTAGACCTTGAGTAACAAAAGCGATGCCGGATTTTTCTACGGTTACATTATCGTGCTGGCAGCTTTCCTTATTGCTATAGTCGTCGAGGGGATGATTTTTACCTTCGGCGTTTTTTTCGAGCCGTTACTTAAAGAATTCGGCTGGACGCGGGCGTTGACGGCAGGTGCCTTTTCGGTAAGCTCAATCGTTAACATCCCGGTAGCTATCATGGCCGGAAGGCTGACCGACCGTTTCGGTCCGAGGCAGGTGCTGACCGCCTGCGGTTTCTTTTTTGGCGCCGGTTATGTGCTTATGTCGCGGCTTGGGACTATCTGGCAGCTATACCTGTTTTATACCATGGTGGGTGTTGGCCTCAGCCTGTACTGGATTCCGGTAATATCGCTGGCGCCACGGTGGTTTGTCCAGAGACGGGCCTTGATGATGGGTATCATCGCCTCCGGCATCGGCGTCGGGCAGCTTATTTTCCCGCCGGTGGTGAACTGGCTGGTCTATACTTACGACTGGCGGGTGTCCATGCTGATGGCGGGGATAGTCTGTATGGTACTGATTACCGGTTCAGCCCAGTTGCTAAGACGCGAGCCGGAGCAGATGGGACTATCGCCATACGGTACCGTGACTGAACAAAAGGAAGCAGTAGCCGCTACCGGCAAAATGTACTCGCTGGGCCAGGCTGCCCGGACCCGTGAGTTCTGGCTGTTAAGCGTTCTCTTCTTTGTCTGGCTTATCTGCCTCTCGTTCGTTATCGTGCATAGTGTTATTTATGCGATTGGCATCGGGATGTCACCGGCCGCGGCGGCGAGCCTGCTGGCTATCATCGGGGCGATGGGTATCGTGGGCAGGCTGTTGTTCGGGCGCCTCAGTGATATCTTCGGCATGAAGCTTTCACTGATAATATCGCAGGTCCTGATGCTGGCGGCCTTCCTCTTCCCGACACTCGGTGGGGGGATATGGCATCTCTATCTTTTTGCCATACTTTTCGGCCTTTCCTACGGCACTTTCGAAATATTGCATTCGCCGATAATTGCTGATATGTTCGGCCTGCGTTCGCTGGGTATGATATCCGGCGTTGTCGTTACCATCGGTTCAATCGGGTTTATGGTCGGACCGGTCATCTTCGGGTACATTTTCGATGTCAACAATAGCTACCAGCTGGCCCTCGTCTTAACGGTAGTAATGGCTTTCATCGCTCTTGTCTTTGCTGTGATTTTGCCGCTGAAGACTCAGCCGCGGCAGCCAACCGGAGTGCCGGTGAAAGAAGAGAAACTCGGATAGCCGGTTGAGTGCCGGCTTGAGGGATTGTCCCGCTGGTGATGGCGAGATAGAATAGATAAATAAAGAGAGGTAAGGGATTGGGAGTAAAACTTTACCAGGAACCCAAACTGGAAAATCCGGACCTGATTGCCTGCTGGCCGGGTATCGGGAATATCGGGCTGGTGGCCGTCGATAGTCTGCGGGTACAACTTCAAGCTGAAGAGCTGGGGGAAATCGAGCCGTGGGACTTCTTTTATCCCAAAAAAGTTATCATCCGGGCGAGTGTCCTGAAAGATATGGAGTTTCCCGCCAGTAAATTTTATTATAAGAGGCTGGCCCAGCGTGATTTATTGTTTTTCATCGGGGAAGAGCAACCCGCCCAGGGGGCAAGGGTGTATGCCGAAGGCCAGAAGGCTTACGAGCTATCCAATCTGGTCCTGGACGTTGCCGAAAAATTCGGCTGCCGGAGAGTATATACCTCGGGGGCGGCGGTGGCGCTCAACCATCACACCATGAAGCCAAAGGTCTGGGCGGTAGCGAGCCGTCAGGAACTGGCTAACGAAATTAAGCGGCTGGCCAACGTTGTCCTCATGAGTGAAATCGAGGGCAGAGGCCAGGGTAGTATCACCGGTCTGAACGGGCTGCTGCTGGGGGTGGCCAAGAAAAGGGGCATGGAATCAGTCTGTTTGATGGGGGAAATTCCCGATTATCTGGCGGAAATACCTTTCCCTTATCCTACCGCCTCGAAGTCGGTGCTTGAAGCTTTCACCGGTATCCTTGGCGTTACGGTCGATTTTACCAGTCTTGACGAAATGGTGTCACGGATTAACGACCTTATCGAAGGCATCTATGACAAATTCTTACCTGAAATCAAGGAGAGAATCGAGCAAAGGCGGCTGGCCATCCAGCAAAAACCGGAAGAGATAACCGAAGAGGAAGAGAAGTGGATGAAGGAACATATCGACGAGCTTTTCAGGAAGGGAAGAGGGGATGAGAGAGCCACTTAAGTTTTTAAGTCAGCTCGAGCTACCCAATTCATCCCTGATTATCGGCTGGGGAATGGATGCCAGCCGGTTAGGGTGGAGGGTCATCAATCATCTGAAAGGAAAGCTCAACGGCCAGAGCTTTATCGAGGTCGAACCGGTGGACTTTTTCGCCCTGGGCGGGGTGGCGGTTCACGGCGACCAAATCCAGTTTCCGGAAAGCAAGTTTTACGCCTGCCCCCAGAACGCTCTCGTGCTCTTGGGCAGCACTCCGCCCGCCTCGGAACATTATAAGTTTCTCAATTTAATTCTGGAAGTTGCCCAGCAGTATTGCCATGTGCAGGAGATTTATATTCTGGGCGGTATGGTGGCCCTGAGCGCCCATACCCTGCCCCGCGAGCTAAGGGGCACTTTCAATTCACCGGAACTGAAGAGCGAGTTAAGTGCCTTTAATCTAGCCAGGGAATGGGACTATGAGACGCCGCCCGGCCAGAGACCGACGTTGAATTCCTTTCTTTTGTGGGCCGCTAAAAGGCGTAATATACCGGCGGTGAGCCTGTGGGCGGCTATTCCTTTTTATCTGACGACGGTCAATGATGTCGAAGCGGAAAGAAGGGTCCTTGAATTTTTTAACAACAGGTTCAATCTGGGTATGGATTTCAGCGACCTCGATGAAGAAATCAGCCGGCAAAACCAGGCAATTGCCAGAGTGAGGGCAGGCAGTCCCGACGTCGATGAATCGATCAGGAAGCTGGAAAACAATCTCAGCCTGGGCGAAGAAGAGACGCAGAAATTGATTAAAGAGATTGATAAAGTATTAGGGGAAAGAAAGTAGCTGGGGAGGGTGCTCTCGTAATAATGAATAGAATCCGCATCGAGGCCGGCGGTGTTGAAGCCGTGGCCGAATTGCATGACACGAAAACAGCGCAGGCAATCCAGGCGGCACTGCCGATTAAAGGGAAAGTGAACCTGTGGGGGGACGAGATTTATTTCTCTATTCCCGTCTCTCTTGAACTGGAGCAGGGGCAAGAGGTGGTGGAGTTAGGTGATTTGGGCTATTGGCCGCCGGGTAAAGGTTTCTGTATCTTCTTCGGGCGGACTCCGGTCAGCCGCGGCGACCAGATTCGTCCGGCCAGCCCTGTCTCGGTGTTCGGTCGGGTTAGCGGCGACGTTACCGTCTTCAAACAAGTAACTTCAGGAACGGAAATTACGATTAGCCGTGAAAGCGATGAGTAATTTGACGAAGGTTATGTGGTATCAGGCCGCATGAAGAAAATCCTCTACGTTCTGGCTGTAGTCGTACTCCTTGGCAGCCTGCTTTCCGGCTGTCGTCCTCAACCCCCAGTAACATCGCCTCCGACCGGAAGCGGAGTCCTCAATCTCTATGGTATCGACCCGATAACGCTCGACCCGGCTATTTGTGCGGAAAGGATATCTTACGATTATATCGTGCAGGTGTTCAGCGGCCTGGTGCGCTTCGATGATAACCTGGAGCCGGTGCCGGATATCGCCGAAAGGTGGCGGGTCAGCAACGAGGGCAAGACCTATACTTTCTATCTGCGCCACGATGTTAAATTCCATGACGGCCGGCCGGTGACGGCCAGAGATGTTAAATACTCGTGGGAACGGGCGAGCCGTCCTGAGACTAAATCTTTGAATGCGGCGGCCTATCTGGGAGATATCGTCGGGGTAAAAGAGGTACTGGCGGGCACGGCCGAGGAAATCAGGGGCGTCAGGGCAGTCAGCGATTATGTCCTTGAAGTAACGATAGATGCCCCCAAAGCTTATTTTCTGTTCAAGCTGACCTATCCCACGGCTTTTGTGGTCGAGGAAGCTAACGTTAAGACCGGTGCCGATTGGTGGCGCCGTCCCAGCGGAACCGGGCCTTTTACGCTCGAGCAGTGGGTCGAAAGCGATGTGCTGGTGCTGGAAAGGAACGACTCCTACTATGGCGAATCCGCCAAGGTGGACGCTGTAGTCTTCCACCTGTGGGGTGGCGTGCCGATGGACTTGTATGAGAGGGGCGAAATCGATGTCACCGGTGTTTCGGTGGACTACATCGATAAGGTCAAGGACGAGACCAGCCCTTTTTACGCGGAGTTGACGGTTATCCCGGAGTTAAGCGTGGACTACATCGGCTTTGATACGACAAAACCGCCGTTCGACGACGTTAACGTCCGCCTTGCCTTCGCTCATGCCCTGGACCGGAATAAGCTGGTCGACCTGGTGTACCAGAACATGGTGCCGCGGGCCGATGGTTTCCTGCCTATCGGTATGCCCGGTTTTAACGAGGAGTTGTCCGGACTCGACTTCGATGTGGACAAAGCCAGAGAACTAATCAAGGCGTCTCGATATGGAGATGTGGCTGACTTGCCGCCGATTACGATTACCACTTCGGGGTGGGGTGGTATCATCGACGCCGACCTGGAGGCCATCGTTTACCAGTGGCGGGAGAACCTGGGGGTGGAGGTAAAGGTGAGGCAGCTTGAACCGCAAAGATACCTCTATCACCTTAGCGAAGAAAAAGACGAGATGTTTTATATGAGCTACGTGGCCGATTACCCGTACCCCGGGGCCTTGCTCGACGTCCTCTTTTACGGCCGTTCGGACAATAACTACGGCGGGTACCGGAATCCGGCGGTGGACGCTCTGTTAGAGAAGGCACGCGCCGAACCGGACGAGGGGGAGGCCCTGGCGTTGTACCGGCAGGCCGAACAGGCGCTGGTCACCGATGCCGCCGGTGTGCCGCTGTGGTGGGGCAAGAACTACCTGCTGACTAAGCCTTACGTTAAAGGATATAAAGTCAACGCACTCGGTCAGGTGATGCTGAACAAGGTATCAGTGGAAGGGTGGTAAGGGTGGAGGGGGTGTTTTACTTTTGCTAAGGGAATGTTAGCGAAAGCCTTCGTTATAGGAAAGACTGGTATTATAGTACAAATGCCGCCACAGTTGTATGTTATAATACTTTTAGTTTAACAAGAATCTAATGGACTAGGCGCTTTGTAGTTAGAGTTGTGAGCAGCTGCTTCCTGTTTGAGCGTTAAACTTTACTCATATTCAGGAGGTGCAGGTATGGCCTTGGCAGATATCCCCAGTTTCGGCGACATCGATGCCGACAGTGACAAACTCCTAGAGCAGTGCTTCGAAGATCACGAAGCGTATCGGTCAGCCCTGTTACATGACCGTTTTCTTGTCTTGGGTCGTAAAGGCAGCGGCAAAACGGCGATATTCAGAAAAATTGTAAATCTTCGTAAACACGATGTGTTTTCTTACGGGCATACCTTCACTGATTACCCTTGGCATCACCATGATAAGCAGGCATCTATTGGAGTCCCTGAAGAAGAACGCTTTGTCCACAGCTGGAAATACCTGATATTCATGACACTATCGAAGATATTACTAAATCTGGATGGGTCTCAGCCTTGGTCGCTTGACGCTATCGATCAACTGAGCAGACTTGAAAGGTTTGTTGTTGATTCTTATGGCACCAGAGACCCTGACATTACACAAATATTCTCACCCGCAAGAAGACTCCAGTTTAATTCGTCGTTTGAACTTCCTCTGGGCGGATTCACGATTACTGTCGGAACTAAATCCATACCCATTGAACAACTGCCGACAGTTATTCAGGAAGTAAATCGCAATCTTTCTGATGCAGTAATTGCTTCGCTAAATCCAGCATGCGAATATTACGTTTGTTTCGATCAATTGGACTTGGGTTTCGACCCCACAAACCAAAGTTACCAAAATCGCTTAGTCGGACTTCTACTTGCTGCTCGCGACGTTAACTTCAAGGCTAGGCAAAGTGGGAAGAAATTGTCTGTAATTATATTTCTTCGCGACGATATTTATCAGATACTACGCTTCGAGGATAAGAACAAGCTTACTGAAGCGTGCTCATCGCTAATCCAGTGGGATACGCCTCAAACTGACCGAACTCTGAAACAGTTAATGGAAAAGCGTTTCGCAACTGTCATGAATATTGCTGAAGACGGCGCTTGGAATATTATGTTTGATGAAGCCCAACTGATGACTGGAAAACAGTCTAAGTATCACCACATTACGGATCGCACTTTCTTGCGCCCACGAGATATTATCAAATTCTGTAACGAGATCCTTGTCTCTTATAAACGAAGGCCATTATTAGCTTCTGGGGTTCGGTCTGACAAATTTGACAATCGAGATATCCAAGTCGCACGCGATGCCTATTCAGCGTACTTCCTAAAGGAGCTCGATGACGAAATTTTCAAGCATTTTCCACAATACGAAAGCTATGTCGAGATTCTAAAAGGACTTGATAGTCTATATTTCACTATGGACGATTTCAGTGAAGCTTTGTTCAAGCGAAAACAAATATTGCCTGAAAAATTGGACTCTATTTCGGTACTAAAGACCTTGTTCGATTTTTCAATAATATCCTACTACTCGGCCGGCGGATCAGGATACGGAGGAGCCGACTACATCTGGCGATACAAAAACTCACGGGCGCAGTTTAACGAGGCAGCAACGAAGTTCCGAATACACCCCGGATTCCGCGAGGCGTTAGGCGTCAAGAAATTCACCAAGTCCGGTTGATGACAAACGCACCGAGCAACCGGTCCAAACTCCCGTGTCCATCTTGTGTAGAAATGGAATCATCGCGTTTTTTATCCTGAATTCATGCCTGTTAGCAAATTGTTAGCAAAAACAAAAAGTCCTCGTTTTTCGATATCTTAAAAAAGGAGATTTTCGTAAAATTAGCTTCAAAATCTGGTTGGATGGTATTTGACCCCTACCGTATCGTTGGTCTGGATATTGCGGGATGTACGGCTCCATTTAGCCTCGCACGTACCGGTATCACTTTACCTGTTGACGGAAAGGCAGTAAACTATAGCACTGACCTCTACAGGAAAAGGAGATACGGAAATGGGGCTGTACCTTTTGATACCAACTCTTATCGTTGTCATGGCGGCGGTGTTAATTGTAAGGGCGGGGGCGATTGCACTGAGAATGACCGGTCTGGATGACAATACGGCTGGCTTTCAGGCCCTTTCGGCTTTTACCCGGACTGGATTTACCACCAGGGAAGCGGAGGCAGTCATCAATCATCCCCTGAGACGCAAAATCATCAGCTGGCTTATCATACTGGGGAATATCGGGACAGTGGCCGTAATCGTAACCACAATCTCATCTCTGGTGACCAGTACCGGCTACAGGCTGGCGATTGTCTTCGCCGTCCTTCTCATCAGTCTGTATCTGGCCTACCGACTGGCGCGATACGCTTGGCTGATGCGTAAATGGGACAGGTTGGTCGAGAAGAGGCTGTTAAAGGCACGTTTCTTCTCGACGCTACCTCAGGTCTTCTCCACAGCTCCTCAGGTGGAGTATCTTCTCCAGTTTGCCGGCAAATACGGCGTCGGCCGTATCGCCATTATGGCGGGCTCTCCCTTTGCCGGCGGTGTCGTCAAAGATATGCTGGCAGCAGGTAGTTTCGCTATTCTCGGTATCGACCGGCAGGGTAAGTGGATTTCCAGCCCGGGAACCGAGGAGTCAATCGACGAAGGGGACTCCCTGATATTGTATGGGGCACTGAGCGAGATGGGGAAAGTCCTTCAAGGTTAGGGAGGACGGCGCGGTCGCATCGCGTCTGGAATATCCTGCCCTCCGGCTGCCGCTAAGTCGCTTTTTTCCGATGTCGGATAAT
>JBDRLU010000019.1:0-21269 GCA_043812795.1 Chloroflexota bacterium | reverse complement strand
ATTGTGTTACCTGTCACACTACCAAGCCGCATGAAGTAGCTACCCCGCTGACGAAGTTATCTTTGGCTGAAAAGTGTGGTAGCTGCCACCAGTACGAATATAAGCTCCACCTCCAGAGTATCCACGGAGAGCAATTAGCTCAGGGGAATTCTGACGTAGCCACTTGCGTGGATTGCCATAGCGCTAAGAATAATCCTCATAGTGTCGTACGGGTGTTGGAATATACGGCTCCCACCTACAAGAAAAATATCGCGGAGACTTGCAGTGGGTGCCACGGTAACAATGAAATGATGGCTACCTACGGTATTGTCGAGAAGGTCTATGAGTCATATATGCGCAGTTTCCATGGTAAAGCGATTAGGCTGGGGACTTATGAAATAACCCAGTTGGATGCGGCCACCTGTACTAATTGTCATGGCGTCCATGATATCAAGAATGCCTCTGACCCGACTTCACCGGTGGCTGGCCTGGATAATCTGGCCAAAACGTGTGAGCAGTGCCACCAGGGCGCCGGCGTTGAGTTCGCTAAAGGTTTCCTCGGTCACGAAGAAGCCTCGCTGGAAAACGTGCCGCAAGCACATGTCGCTGAAGTATTTTTCAACACTCTATTAAGAACGGTCATTGGCTTCGGTATCCTGCTGATGCTCGTCGCTACCGTAAGATTCTCGGTTGACCGCTGGAGGGAAGATAAATGGCAATAGCAAGGACTGTTGCTCAGGAGAAGGAAGCCGTTCAAACGGTAATCCGTTTCGATATTCACCAGATAATTCAGCACGCCGGGCTGATGGTGAGCTTTATCTTGCTGGTGGTGACCGGACTCCCGCTGAAATTTGCCGCTCTGGGAATAAGTCAGTGGTGGACGGCATTGTGGGGCGGTATCGAGGTGGTCCGTGCTGTCCATCATTTCTCTGCCTGGGTTATCGTCATTGTTTGTTTTTACCACCTCGCTTATTTGTGGTTTACCATTGTTATTTTTAAAAGGTCGTTCCCGGTGAAAATGATTCCCAATGGTAGGGACTTTGTTAATCTCTACCGGGAGCTGCAATATTTTGTTGGTCTGAAGAAAGAGAAACCACAATTCGACCGTTTTAACTGGCGGGAAAAGTTCGATTACTGGGCTATTTTCTGGGGAATGCCGGTGATGGCCGGTTCAGGCTTTGTCTTGATGTTTCCCGTGTTCGTGACCAGGTATCTGCCCGGCTGGGTAGTTCCCGCTGCCCTCATCGCTCACAGCGATGAGGCTGTTCTGGCTCTATCCTGGATTGCTCTGGTGCATATTTTCTTCAATCATTTTAGCCCCGGTATTTTCCCGATGAATACCTCAATTTTCACCGGGAAGGTATCTCAGGAACGGTACCAGCGGGAACATCCCCTGGAGTATGGGCGGTCACAGGAGGGCGAAAGCGAAGAGCCAGAAGTAGAGGGTTGACAGAGTTAACCACCTGCTTTTAAAGTAAAAGTATAGAGTATTAGGAGAACCAGCCCAGGATTAAAGCCTTGAAATACGTTCGTGAGATTTTTGATGATTGGTTGACCAGAGCTGCGGGTATCGTCTTTGTGCTCATTGTTGCTCTTGTTGTTTTTAATATGGTCTCGGGTCTTCCCGAACAATATCCCCTCTTCGGTGTTTTCAATTTTTCCATGGTGCCCATCTTGTTTATCGTCGGGGGAGTGATATTTGTTCTGGCTATTCTGAAGAGCTAAGAAATAGTAATGACACAACCTTATCGACGACATCGTGAAAAACTACTGTTTTTAATGTTCGCTGGAGCGGTGAGCATCATGCTGCTTATCGTTGGCGGTTATCAACTCGTTGAATTCACTGACTCCATCGCTTTTTGTGGCCGTTTGTGCCACACCGTGATGTATCCCGAATATACTGTTTATCAAGCATCACCCCATTCGCGGGTACGTTGTGCGGAATGTCACGTCGGCTCAGGAGCGGACTATCTGGTCAGGTCAAAACTCAGCGGCATACCGCTTATTTTCACCACCCTGACCGGCACCTATGACCGTCCGATTCCTACCCCGGTGGAAAATTTGCGCCCGGCCCGGGAAACATGCGAGCAATGCCATCGGCCGGATAGGTTTGCCGGTGACCTCGTCCGTATTCATACTACCTATGCCTCGGACGAGGCTAATACCGTGACTACCGATACTCGTGTACTCAGGGTTGGTGGCGGCGACTTTAAAGTAGCGCAGGGCATCCACTGGCATATCGCGGCTCAGGTCTGGTACCTGCCTTTGGATGACGCGCGTCAGGATATTGCCTGGGTGGGCGTGGAGAGCCAGAGCGGCCAACTTACGGAGTATGTTGACCCCTCTAAAGCATCTGATATTACCCCACAACGTATCGATAAAGAGAAACGCCTGATGGACTGCATGGACTGTCATAACCGGGCGACTCATATCTTTCGCTCGCCTGACGAGCTTATCGACGAGAAGTTTGTACTCGGTGAGCTCGATATTAGCCTTCCTTTTTTGAAGAGGGAGGCAATGAAAGCATTGGACCCGTCCAACTCCAGTCTGACTGAAGCTAATCAGAAACTGGAGGCTATCAAGGATTTCTATCGTGTTTCGTACCCTCAGGTCTATCAAGAAAAGACAGTGGAAATTAATGAGGCAATAACGGCGTTGAAAGATGTTGCCCGGCTGACTACTTTTCCTGAAATGAACGTAAGTTGGAAGACATACGTGGATAATGCAGCCCACCAGACCAGCCCCGGCTGTTTCCGGTGCCATGGTAAGTTACTGGCGACATCTGGTGCTCAACAGGGCAAAGCTGTTGACGCTGATTGCCAGTTGTGTCATTACTTTACGCTATCTGTGAATTAATTTTACATTTTTTGTAAAACAGGGTGTTTTTCAATAGTTAAGTAGGTACAAATACTTATAGCCACAAGGTTGATTATTTGCTACGATTGGCGGGATATAAATTAATGTCTGCTTATATACGTTCGTAAATGTCATACTTTTGTAACTTTTTCCGCCGTCATTTTATGATTTTTATATAGTCTTCTCTTTAGAATGCAGTGCAGAAGAGGTAATAGGATGTTTCCCTGTTTAGATGAAGGGAAAAGAGAAAGGAGATATACGTGCTTAAGAGGGTACAGAAATACATCTGCGGTATGGTACAAAAAAGAGAGGGACTCGAATGAAAAAAATAATACTGTTTGGGTTATTGCCCTTGTCGGCGATTATTTTAGCAGCGCTTGTAGCTTGTACGAGTTCTGCAGTTCCCAGTGGTTCTGCTGGTCCTCAAGAAGTTGCCTACGTTTCGAAAGCTGGTGAAGTTTGCGCGGCTTGTCATGGACAAGCTGGCGCCGCGCACCAAGCAAGCTATGATGAATTGTATCAGGACGACGTCATTAAGGTAACAAACCTGAATTATTCGTTTTCTGCACCAGATTCACACAAGGTAGCCTTCAAAATGACCAAAGATGGTGTACCTATTGATGCCCAAGAAATACAAAACTTAGCAATTTATTTTGTACCATATACCGGTACAAGTTTCCAATTCGAGCCGGCCGGTGAAAGACTATCCTTAAAAGGGGATCTGAGTTATGATGGCGCTGGCGTAACCACGAGTACTCTGGTCAATGGTGGCTATAGCGATTTAAGTAAGGTGAATGGCCTCGTCGTGGTGTATGGCAGGGATGAGTCGGTCGGTACCCTTCCTGCTCGCATCAATCAAAGCAAATATCTGTATGCGGCTTTAATAGAAACGGGAACTGGGGTTGATTACGTTTCTGCCGCCAATAATGATGGCTGCGTAAAATGCCATACGGACCCCTACGCTAAGCATGGCTATATCCTAGCCCAAGTTAATAATGATGCAACAACTGATTTTTACACCTGTAAAGCCTGCCACCTGGATAACGGTGAAGGCGGCCATTTCGAATGGCAACTTTTAGTCGATGATCCTGAAAAGGCTGTTGAGTGGCTAAATTCAGAAGAAGACTTGTCTATTTTTACGCCTGAGCAGCTTGATCAGTTAGCGTATACAACGTCACTCATGAATGACGTGCATATGTCGCATGCCATGGAATTTCCCTATCCTCAGTCCATGGCAAACTGTATCACATGTCACGAAGGCAAACTAGATAAAGTATTGTCGGCTGAGAACTTTAACATAAAGACCTGTAAGAGCTGTCACGCCGTGAACGGTGACGAAGAACACGGGACCACTGAGCTTGCACTAAGTACCATAATACCCTCAGGGATTCATGGCTCAATGGATTTGGATACAGTAAATTGTGCAAGCTGCCATGCATTCAGTACTATACACAGTGGCTACGACGAAATAATCTACACTGCTGATGGACAGAGGTATTCCGACGCCATCACCGTCACTATTAACAAGGCATCTTTAAGTGGCAACGAGCTTACCATTACACTCAGTGCATCTGGAACTGCTGGATCGGTCGATTCAGCGAATATCGTACCAGAAGTGATGGTTAGCCTCTACGGTTATGACACAAAAGATTTCATTGTTAATGGGCACGATCGTTATGACAGCAGTGGTAATGGCGTTATTTCGCGCGCAGATGGTGACTTACCCAAAGGAGCATATGAAGTTGGCACAGAACATGCTTACTTCAAGACCGTATCGCAAGCCGCCGGCGCATGGACGGTTACGCATGACTTGACAGAATGGTCTGGCATGATCGCTGACGGTACAATCAAGAGAGTGGAAATTGCGGTTTTGTCGATATTGGACAATGCGGATGGCGAAGAGGTTGCCATCAATGCTGTTTCACGAACTTTTAACCTTGGTACGAATAAGTTTGACGATGCCTTCTACAGCCCTATCGTGAAGGTAGAAGACGGTTGTAACAACTGCCACGACGCGCTGGCAACAACATTCCATACCCCTGATTATGGTGGTAAGGTCGTTGTCTGCAGAATGTGCCACGTGGGGCTTGTTGGTGGTTCGCACCTGGAAATGCAGTCTAGGTCGATCGATTCCTATATCCACGCGATCCATTCGTCCCAGGCTTTTGATATTGGCGATATTGATTTCGCCGATCCGGTAGAAGCCATGCATTATGAGCATCATATCAATTTCCCCTATCCTACACCTGGAGTTACAAATTGTGAGTCTTGCCATAATCCAGGCACGTATAATGTTCCGGATCAATCTAAGTCGCTACCGGGTATACTTTCAGCGGCTGATAAAGTTACGACCATGGACAGAAACATCGGTGCTGTGCCGAGTTATGTCACCGGTCCGGCTGCAAGAGCCTGCGGAGCATGTCACAGAGCTCGATTGATAAACGAGGATGATGCCGAAGGACTTTCAGAATTTTTCCAGCATATTGAATTTGGTGGCTATCTTATTGAGAATGGCGCTGGCGTTATCGATACAGTAATCGAAACAATAATGGCGTCCTTTAAGTAGATGGTGCGAATAAGGGAGTCTTCTTAGGTAGTATATACAGACCCGGGTAGCTTTACACAAAAAGGGAGGCTGGTTAAATACCAGCTTCCCTTTTTGCAGATAGACGGGAAGTATTATATAATGAAAGTTTATAGTGGAGGTGCACTAGATGAAAAAGAAATGGGCATGGCTGATTATCATATCCCTGGTAGTACTGGGGTTAGTCCTTGTAGCTGTTTCCTGTGCTCCGACGACGCCGACGACGCCGACGACGCCAACAACGCCAACAACGGCGCCCGCTTTACCGGCAGACCACGCCGGGCGGACCACGTGTCTTGTGTGCCATCAAGAGTCGGGGCCCGGACCTAAGGTTCCGGCGAACCATGCTTCATACACTGACGCTACGTGCTCGGGTTGCCATAAATAATAAGCGAGCGCATTGAACAACTATAATATTGGGGGTGGTTTTCCCCGGTACCTGGTGATTATCGGGGATGACAATATTGAAAAAAAACGGAAAGTTCCTTATCGGTGGCATTATTCTCTTTCTGGTGATTGGCTACCTGGGTTTTATTGGTTTCCAGCGTTCGGCAACCTACTACTATACGGTAGGTGAATTTATCCAGCAGGGTGATGCAGTCCCTGCCGGTAATGTAAAAATAAACGGACAGGTTGCCCCTGATTCGGTGGTGCGCGAGGCGGCCGGGCGGACGCTTAAGTTTACCATTACTGAAGGCGGGGGAAGCCTGCCCGTTATTTATCAGGGGGCTGTTCCGGATACGTTTAGTGAAGGTGTGGAAGTGGTCGTCGAGGGACGGCTCGGTTCGGATGGCATTTTTCAAGCAAAAAGTATTTTGACCAAGTGTCCTTCGAAATATGTGCCAGAATAGTGGGATTTTACTCGAGAAAGTGATTTCATGGCAGATATCGGCTATATCGCTCTCGTGCTGGCCTTGCTGGCCTCGGTCTTCTCCGTTATTACCTACATACTCGGGAGAACGGAAAGGTACCGGGGATTAATTGAGAGTGCCCGGAAAAGCCTGCTTATTGCCTGTGGACTGGTCTCTTTATCAATACTAATTCTGCTCTTAGCCCTGCTCACCCATAACTTCCAGCTGGAATATGTCGCTTCTTATACCGGCCTGGAAACTCCTTTACCCTATCTTTTTAGCGCCTTGTGGGCGGGTCACAGCGGGTCGCTACTTTTCTGGGCGTGGCTGGTCTCCATATTTGCTCTGATTGTGGTTTTACGCCAACACGATGGTGACGAGGAGTCAATGCCTTACGCCGCCTCGATTATGATGTTTATTGAGGTTTTCTTCCTTATCATGATACTATCGGTGGCGAATCCCTTTAACAAGCTCCCTTTTACCCCTGAAGCCGGCACCGGCTTGAATCCTTTATTGGAGAACCCGGGGATGATTTTTCACCCGCCGGCTTTGCTGGCGGGTTACGCCGGCTTGACTGTCCCCTTCGCTTTAGCGATGGCGGCCCTCCTGGTGAAGCGGCATGACAGTGATTGGTTAGTACCGGTAAGGCAATGGCTGCTTTTGTCCTGGCTGCTACTGGGTATTGGCAATGTTATCGGCGCCTGGTGGGCTTACGTTGAGCTGGGGTGGGGCGGCTACTGGGCCTGGGACCCGGTAGAGAACTCCGGCCTGATGCCCTGGCTAATCGCCACGGCTGCCCTGCATTCGACGATGATGCAGAAGCGGCGGGGGATGTTCAGGGTCTGGAATATTTCGCTGATTATCTTGGCTTTTGTTCTCCCTATCTTCGGGACTTACCTGACCCGCAGCGGGATACTTTCGACCGTGCATACTTTTCCCAATACGGGTGCCGGGCCATTACTTCTCCTCTTCCTCGCAATTATAATTATTGGTTCGATAGTTGTGGTATCTAACCGCCGTAAAGAGCTGAGTAGCGACGCCGAGATTACGGACCTGGTCTCCCGTGACAGTACTTTTTTGTTTAATAACCTACTCTTATTCGGCTCGACCATAGCTATTCTGCTGGGGACGATTTTCCCGATTATTTTTGGGGTACTGCGGGGTGTCGAGATTACCGTCGGCCCATCTTTCTTCAACATAGTGAGTGGGCCTCTTTTTCTGGCTATCATCTTACTGGCTGGGGTCTGTGCTCTTATCGGCTGGCAGCGGTCGACAGCCGCCCGGTTAGGGCGCAAATTGCTCTGGCCCTCTATCGCCGCCGTAATTCTGGGGCTGGTTCTGTTTATCGTTGGCATCAGGGAGGTGTACGCTCTTATCGCCTTCTTCCTGTGTAGTTTTGTCCTCTTTGCCATCCTTTACCAGTGGTCCGGTGAGGTTCGGGCACGATGTCAGGCCAGAAAAGAGAATTACCTGAAGGCTTTTTGGAGCCTGCTTCTCGATAATAGGCCCCGTTATGGCGGCTATCTGGTCCATCTGGCGCTGGTACTTATGGCCGTGGGTGTGGTGGGTTCTTCTTTGTTTGACGTTTCAAAGGAAGTAACCTTGAAGCAAGGTGAGTCGGTAACACTTAAGAATTATACCCTTACTTATGATAGCCTCAATCATTATCAGAGTGGAAGTAAATTTATCGTTACTGCCTCACTTTCAGTTTATAATAGTGGTAGATATATTGGCCGGGTCGCGCCCGAGAAATACTTTCAGGAAAACTTCGACCAGGCAGTAACCGAGGTGGCGATTCGCAGTACGCCGGCAGAAGACCTGTATGTAATTCTTGCCGGCTGGGATGAGAGTGGCGTTGGTTTCAAGATTCTGGTTAATCCTCTGGTCCAATGGATATGGATTGGTGGCGGACTCCTTGCTTTCGGCGGCGTACTGGCTTACTGGCCCGGCCAGCGTGGAGAAAGAAAATTACCGCCTCGGATAACAGGGCGGGCCTGCCCGCGCTGTGGAGAGAACTACCAGCCGGGCGACCGCTTTTGTCCTTATTGTGGAGTGAAGTTGCCCAAGGAAGGTGTTGCGGAACCTGAACCGGAAACCAGTGTGGCCGAAGGCAAGGATTAAGAGGTACTATTGACACTAAATCCGTTAGACGAGGAGCTGAAGAAGATAATCACTGGAAAAGGAGAGGTAACTCAGTCCGGTTCGAACCCGGCCATCGAGGTTGCCGGGCTGACCAAGTTCTTCGGGCATCGCGCCGCTTTGCGCGGTATCGACCTCAAGGTGGCTGGGGGGGAGTCGGTGGCTATCTTTGGCCCTAATGGCGCGGGCAAGACCACTCTGATTAAGGTGCTGGCCACCCTTATCCGTCCCTCGTCGGGGAAAATCTCAATTGATGGTATGGATTTGAAGGAGAAGACAGAGGAGATACGGCGGAGAATCGGAGTCGTCAGCCACCAGACTTTCCTCTATGGGACGCTTACGGCTTATGAAAATCTGGAATTTTACGCCCGTATGTATGATGTGCCAGGATATAAAGAGCGGGTCCATGAGGTGGCTGCCATGCTGGGTATGACGTCACGCCTGTACGACCGCGTGGGTACGCTGTCCCGCGGTATGCAGCAAAGGGTAGCCATCGCCCGTTCGCTGTTACACAATCCATCGATAATATTACTGGATGAAGCGGAAACTGGCCTGGACCAGCAGGCTATCTCCATATTATGGCAGGTCCTCGGGAAGGAAGGTGGAGAAGGGCGTACCGCATTGCTGACCACCCACAATCTGGAGCGGGGTCTGGAACTATGTGACCGTTTTTTGATTTTGGTGCAGGGGAAGATTGTCTATGAAGGGCTGCGGCGAACTCTGGACCTGGCTGACTTAAAACAGGCTTATCAATATTACACCAAGGCGGGCGCATGAAGTTCCTGGGTAAAGTTATTCTTATTACCTGGAAAGATGCTCTCTCCGAGATGCGTACCAGAGAGGTCATTTCTTCTGTGCTCGTCTTTGCGCTGCTGGTGATACTGGTCTTCAATTTTGCCTTTGGCGGCGGCCAGGAAGAAGCCAGCCTGATTGCTCCCGGGATGCTCTGGGTGACTTTTGTTTTTGCCGGTACGCTGAGCCTTAACCGTGCCTTTGTCCCGGAAAAAGAACAGGGATGTCTCGAAGGCCTGATGCTGTGTCCGGTAAGCCGGGAGGTAATCTATGTGGGTAAAGCTCTGGGTAGCCTGCTCTTCATGCTGGTGACTGAAGCTATTGCCCTGCCGGTTTTTGCGTTACTTTTCAATCTTTCCTTGTTTTCAGTCCAGCTTATTACCGTCGTGTTTTTAACGACGGTCGGGTTCGTTGCTATCGGTACTCTGTTTTCCGCGATGGCGGTCAATACCCGGGCACGGGAAATGGTGCTACCCATCCTCTTCCTGCCCTTTGTCGTGCCAATTATTATTGCTGCGGTTAATGCTTCCAGCCTGGCGCTGTCCGGAGCGCCCTGGGGCGACTTATCATCATGGCTTCAGTTAATCGTGGCTTTCGATATCGTCTTTTTCGTTGCGTCTTTTCTGGTTTTTGCCTTTGTCATTGAAGAGTAGGAGTAGCCGTATGAAACGTTATACCACCAGAATTGTGCTATTGGCCTTGAGTTTCATCTTGATAATAGCCTCGTTGTACTTGGTCTTTATCTATGTCCCTACGGAGCGAGAAATGGGCATTGTCCAGCGGATTTTCTATGTCATGGTGCCGACAGCCTGGTTGGCAATGCTTTCATCCCCGATTATTTGTATCGGCAGTATCATGTATTTGAGGAACGGACAGCACAAGTGGGACAATCTAGCCCGGTCGGCGGCCGAAGCCGGTATTATTTTCACCACCCTGACATTAATCGTCGGTTCTATCTGGGCCCGGCCGGTCTGGGGAGTCTGGTGGACGTGGGAGCCACGTTTGACGGCAACTCTTGTGCTCTGGTTTATTTATCTCGCCTATTTCATTGTGCCGGGTCTGGCGATTGAAGAATCGAGGCGGGCCACCTTTGCCGCCGTGATTGGCATTCTGGCTTTTGTCGACGTGCCTATTATCGGCTTATCGACCACGCTCTGGCGGGGAATGCACCCCGGAGCATTAATCTTCGAGGGCGGACTCGCACCGTCGATGGTATTGACTTTAATGGTGGGTATTGCTGCTTTCACGGTATTATATATTTTGCTGCTGATGGAAGCGACTTCGATAAGAAATGCCGAGAGCGAACTAAAAAGAATACGTGAATCGCTTGACTAAAAATAAAAAAGTGGAGAAATAGAAATGGAAAATGCCGGCTATATCTTTGCTGCTTTTGGTATCGTATGGGCGGTCGTCTTTGGTTACGTACTATTACTGGTGAGCCGTGAGAAAAACCTGCGCCGGAATTTGGAGATAGCCAAAGAAGTATCGAAACCAAAGGAAGGTGAGCGATAATTCTCCCATTCCCTACCGGTCTGGGCAAGGAATTTTTCCGAGGGATGAATGGACTTCTGGAGCAATTTAACTCTATCGAGAAAACTAGTCCTGTTAACGACGCTGGGGCTGGTCCTGGCGATCGTTGTCTTTAGCTTTCTTGGTTTGCGTGCGGTACGGCAGGCCACGGAAACAATGCTTGACGACCGTCTGACTACGGCACACATCGTGGCCAGCTATCTTGATGAAACATTAGGGCGGGCCCTTACCGAACTGCAAGAGACAGTGCAAAGAATTGCCGGCGATAGTACCGGAGCCAATTTTGAGGCTAGGGTCGAAGAACTGAAAGGTACTTATGACCGTTTATCCATTCGTACTGTCGGGATGTACCTGCTTGGTCAGAACGGGCAGATTATGTGGAGTCAATCCGGCATTGCCGACGGCAGCGTGTTTTCTTATCCCGGTCTTAACCAGGTTATTGAAGGGAGACAAGCGAGTATCTCCGGGCTTGTCATGGCGCCGGGAAATGTTCCGGCCATCTTGCTGGCAGCTCCGATGAGGTACCAGGGTAAGATAGAGGCGCTGGTAGTGGCCGTTGACCCGGGCCAATCAAGTATCGGCAGTTTTGTCCGCCTCATTAAGCTGGGGCAGACTGGCTATGTTGAGATTGTTGACCAGAACGGGATAGTGGTCGCCCGGACTGAACCCGGCCCTAAACTGGCCCCATTTGAGAAAAGTGAACACAGCGGTCGGTTCGCCGACTTGATTGCCGCCAGCGAACCAACACGCGGGCTGTGTCATACCTGTCATGAACCGGTGCAAAGGGTGGAGCGGCGTGATATGCTGGCCTTCGTGCCTCTTTCTCAAGCTTATTGGGGAGTTGTCATCAGACAATCGGAAACGGAAGCATTGGCTCCGGTCAATGAATTACGCCGTAACCTGATTTTCTTGGGGGCGGGGCTAATTACCCTGACCCTTCTTTTTGTGGCTGTGGCTGCCCGCAGTGTGGTGGCTCGTGTGGGGATACTTACCGCCGCCTCCCGCCGCATCGCCGGTGGCGACCTGAACAGCCCGGTGGCAGCATCAGGAAAAGATGAGCTTGGTGTGCTGTCACAGAGTTTTGAAGAGATGCGGATGAAACTTAGGACTTCCCGCGAGGAGATAGAACAACGGACGAAAGAGCTTTCCGTGCTTCTGTCCGTGTCCGAGGTGCTGGCCACTCTCTCCGATTTATCCGACCTGGAAGTGGCTCTGGGCGGGGCTTTGGACAAGACGCTGGAAATAATGCAAGCGGATACCGGAGGTATTTTACTCTGGGATGAAGAGCAGCAAAAATTGCGTTACCATGTCTCGCGCGGTCTGTCCGCCAAATATGTAAAAAAAATGAACCTCGACCTTGGCAAAGGTATTGCCGGAAAGGTTGCCCAGTCGGGAGAAGCAATCTGGATGGAAGATATCTCAGCCGATGCGCGCGCCGCCGATTCCAGTTTGATACGGGCTGAAGGCCTGCGTGGTTTTGCCTGTGTTCCGCTGCGCTCGAAAGGCCGGGTCCTCGGCGTGCTTAATGTTGCCGACCGGGGCACAAGGAAATTCTCGGCACAAGACGCGCGGTTTTTAGAGAGTATTGCCGGCCAGATGGCCACGGCTATCGAGAATACCCGTCTGCATCAAGAGGTGCAACACAAAGATGAGATGCGGGGTGAACTCTTGCGTGAGGTGATGTCGATTCAGGAAGAAGAGCGGGGGAGAATTGCCCGGGAGTTGCACGATGAGACAAGCCAGGTCCTGGCCAGTCTGACGGCTAACCTCGAAGCGGCCTCGGGTATGCTACCGCTCGACTCGGAGAATGTTAAGACCAGATTGAAACAAGCCCAGTCTTTGTCAGTTACGGTCCTCGATGAAATACACCGGCTGATTTACGAACTGCGTCCGTCTCTGCTGGATGATTTGGGGCTGGTGACGGCGGTACGGTGGCTGGCGGAGAATAATTTGCAGACTATTGGCGTTAAGGTCAATTTCAAAACAGTGGGGCGGGTCAGGAGATTAGGTCAGCAACTGGAAACGACCCTGTTCCGGGTGATTCAGGAAGCAATCACCAATATTGCCCGCCATGCTGAGGCTAAGAATGCAGAAATAACTTTGCATTTTAAGAAAGGAATCATTACTATCCATGTAAAAGATGATGGCCTTGGTTTCGATGTGGCCGAAGCCCTGAGCTCGAAAGAACGGCCACGCGGGCTGGGTCTGTTAGGAATGAAAGAAAGAGTCGAGCTGGCTAACGGCACGTTAAGTGTCCAGTCCTACCCTGGCGGTGGTACGGAAATTAATATCGAAATACCTTTAGAATAGGAGGCTAATTATGGCGAAAATAAAAGTGCTGGTCGTCGATGACCATGCCATCATGCGTGATGGCATTCGTGCCTTGTTGAGTCTGCATAAAGATATCGAGATAGTCGGGGAAGCTTCCGATGGAAAAGAAGCCATCGATAAGGTGCAGGAACTTTCTCCCGATGTGGTGATTATGGACATTGCGATGCCCAGTATGGATGGTCTGGAAGCGACCCGCCGCATCAAGAAGAAAAACCCCCGGGTGAAAGTGCTGGTCTTGACCCAGCATGACAATAAAGAGTACATCCTGTCGGCAATCAAGGCCGGTACGGCGGGTTACGTGCCCAAGAGAGCATTGGGTGCCGAACTGGTCTCGGCGATACGGGCCGTCTGCAAGGTCGGCTCTTTCCTGTACCCATCGGCGGCCACGGCACTTATCGAGGACTATTTGCGTCAAGCTCAGGAAGAACCTTATGACCGCCTGACTGACCGGGAACGAGAAATACTCAAACTTATTGCCGAAGGCCATACCAGCCGTGATATTGCCGGGATGCTTTTTATCAGTTTGAAGACGGTACTCGGCCACCGGACGAAGATAATGCAGAAGCTGGACATCCATAACCGTACTGAACTTATTAAGTATGCTATTCAGAAGGGCCTGGTGAGCATGGATACCTAGTCACCGGGGGTCTGCCATCCGTTATAAACAGGGGTTCCCGTTCTACGGGAACCCCTGTTTGATTATAGGCGTTGCTAGGAAAAACAGGGCTAATTACGGTGATAAAGTCAGGTATTTTTTAGCTGATGGCAGGTAATACTACTCTTGCCGCTGCCCGTAGGAGAGGGGACAATCAGAGTAGAGGGTGATGTGGGGAAGGATATGGAAAAGGAGGTGGACGAAGATGAAAAGCGTGCGGAATACTATTGTGGCCTTGCTTATCGGGTTGAGTGCTCCTGTCCTCATCTGGGTAGCTGCTTTCGTTGCTTTATACCACAGACAGCAGACCAGACTGTTGAGACGAAGTCCTGTCAGTGCCAGGATGACGAGCTAACAGCCAGTCTCCCCGGTTTATCTCTATGGCCGTGTTCCGGTAAAATACCGCCGGCTTAATTGGTCTCTCCTTGGTAGAGAAGCCATTTGTAGCTTCATGTCATCGAAGAAAAGTCATTGAGGCCTGTCCATAAGTTAAGATTGCCGTAACTTGACGACTTCGATGCTTTGGTGCTAAATTTGACCCCATGGAAATAAAAAGAAGACCGTCATTAGCCGAAGTATTTTCCCCGCGTGGTGTCGCCTGCGTCGGCGTTTCTCCCCAACCCCGTTCCTTTGTTACCCGGGTAATGCAAGGGCTTATCGATGCCGAATTTCCGGCGATTTATCCCGTTAATCCCAGATATACCGAAGTATTGGGACGGCGTTGTTATCCCAGTCTCCAGGCAATCGATGGAGTAGTGGACCATGTCGTCGTCGGTATTCCGGCCCAGTTTGCTCTTTCTCTGCTTGATGATTGTGCCGCCAAGGGGGTAAAGTCGGTCCATTTCTTTACTGCCGGGTTTAGTGAGACCGGCGATAAAGAACGGGCTCAGATTGAAAAAACCATGCTTGACAAAGCAAAGGCCGGCGGTTTTCGTATTATCGGCCCTAACTGTGTCGGTTTTTATGTCCCCAAAAGCCGCCTGGCAAACGGGACCGGTCTGCCCAAAGAGCCGGGCCCCATTGCTTTTATGTCTCAAAGCGGCGGTCATGCCAGCAACTTACCTTTTTATGGAGAACCGGCTGGCCTGCGTTTCAGTAAGGTAGTGAGCTACGGTAATGCCCTCGACGTGAATGAAGGCGAATATCTGGAGTACCTGGCCCAGGACCCGGATACCGAAATCATCGGTGCGTACATCGAAGGAGTGAGAGACGGAAGGCGTTTCATGAAAGCTCTCGAAATGGCGGCGGCTCGTAAACCGGTCGTAATTTATAAAGGTGGTGTTACTGAAGCCGGGAAGAGGGCGGCAATGGGCCATACCGGTAGCTTGACCAGTTCGGTGGCCGTTTTCGAAGCTCTCTGTCGGCAAAAGAATGCAATTCGGGTCGATGATTTGGACGAGCTTATTGACGCTCTGGTCGCTTTACGGTTCGTGAAGCCGTTCCCGAAGGGTCTCGGCGTGGCGGTGGTAGGTGCCGGCGGCGGTCCCAGCGTTCTGGCCAGCGATGAAATAGAAAGGGCCGGATTACAATTGCCGCGCCTTTCGTCAGAAGTGCAGGGCGAATTGAAGAAATTCCTGCCCGTGGACGGTAGTATTCTGGCTAACCCGGTGGATACCGACCGGATGGTCGTGCCCGAACCGCTCGCAGATACGTTGCGCATATTGGGTAAAGTCCCGGATATTCACATGCTTATCTACCACATGGGCTTTCACCCGATTAGCCGCTGGGGAGATGGGCGGTTTTCTTCGCCTGCTTTCCTGGACAATGTCCCCCGTGTCCTGGCCGAAGCACAACGGGAGTCAGGCAAGCCGGTGCTCGTCGGTCTCTTCCCGGCACCCAACCAGAAGGGAATGGAAGAATACTTTATCGTACAAGAAACATTCGTTAAGGCGGGTTTCCCTATCTTCCATTCTTTGAGGCAACTGGCCAAAGCGATGTCCCGCGTTATTGCTTCGAAGAAGGCGTAGTCCGGCGAGTCTTGTTTCTGGTCTTGGCCCCGGTGCCGAAGGTTAAAATATCGGTCAACTCAACGATGTCCTTGACCGAGGCAAGGCTAAGCAGTAGTTCCAGGGATTTTTCGACATTGCCTGGCGACAAGGCCAGCCGGGCACAGTCCCGGTATTTACTCATGATTGCTTCTGTAGTCAATGGGTTCTCCGGAGACCCTTTAGCCTTATTTACCTCCTGTGAACAGGTCTGTCCGCTGCCTAATTTAACCACGACTTTACCTCTGAGGTTGGTCAGTCCGGAGCCGAACTCAACCGGATGAACGTATTTTACCTTCCGGAGCAGTGCTTGCACGGCGGTATCGTTCACCCTTTCCACGGTGAATTGTTTAAGTGATACTACGTTATCGAGAAGAGCGATGGCAACACAGTATTCGAGGCTGAATTTGCCTTCCAGGGGTGTCGTCGGGCGGGAATGGATAAGAAGGTTGGGTAAAGCTGAACTGGTATGGCATTCGACTTCGACAATCTCGCCGGGTACAAATCGGACTTCGTTCCTGATTTTCAATGCCGCATCGATGGCCCAGTGAGTGTAAGCACAGGACGGATAAGGTTTGAGGGCGGCGCCGGGAGCGACGATATAGAAACCCTCTCTGTCTTCCATTGTAGCCTTGTCAACTTCCGGCTCGGTCCCGCCCGTCAGGACCTCGTCAAAGCCCAGCGGGTTGTCTAAGATGTTATTATCAGCGGTGAAGCCTTGCTGGGCCAGTCTGGCAGCAATTACGCCGTTCCTGGCGCCGTTACCGGCATGAAGCGGCTTGGTCATGGTGCCGAAGTTCTTTCTCAGCCCGCTGGACAGAGAGCTGGCGATACCAAGGGCCATGCGTATTTCGTTCCGGTCTAGTTTCAGTAGTTTGGCGACGGCCGCGGCTGCACCGGGGCTACCCAGAGTGGAAGTAGTATGCCAGCCCAGGTCATACTGGCGCCGGGCACAAATGGCGGCCAGAGTGGCCTCGACTTCAAAGCCGGTAATATAGGCGAGTAAAACGTCTTGACCTGGTGCGTGGACTTCTTCGGCAACAGCCAGCACGGCCGGCAAAATTACTGTGGTGGGGTGATAAGGTGTGGAGCCGCCGAGGCTGAAATAGTCGTCATAGTCCAGAGCGTGGGATTGAGTGCCGTTAATCCAGGCCGCCAGTTCAGCGGTCGTCTTGAAACCTCCGCCGATAACCCCGGCTTCCTGCTGGCGGGAGTAGTCGGCATAGTGGCTGAGTATCCGGCTGGCCTCTTCTCTCTGGCCGGCCAGGGCTACGCCCAGGCAATCGATAATCGAGCGCAAGCCTGCTTCTTTCGCTTCTCTAGTAATTTTCGCCCAGGACATCTCCTGAATATAGGCAGCAATACTCTCCGTAAAACTACGCATGGTTTTTCCTCCTGCTATCTTGTCGGGTTATTTACCGAACTAATTTCTGGTTCACCGCTAATGTCGCTTTCTGACGACCTCATCCCCTTAATCCCATTCTCCTGCTCAGGAGAAGGGGAGAGTAGTAAAGAGGGGGCTAAGCCCCCTCTTTTAATTAACTCCCCCTTCCCTCTGGGAAGGGGGTCAGGGGGATGGGCAATTCGATTAATTCCTAATGAATAGTCCTATTTCTCATAAAATGAAATATCACCAGTTTACCTGATAGAACATTACAGCACTTTCTGAATGTGCTGTAACCTTTGTTTCGTATTGGTTTTTTCTTCAGTGCGCAGGCGCTTTATCTTGGCTTCCGAATAACCGAGCAGTCCGGCCAGTATTTCATGCTCGTTTTGATTGAGAGTGGGTGGTGGCGTATAGTCTGCCTCGGCGATGCCATCCGTTTTTACCGGGTTACCGGCCAGTTTTATCTTACCGCCCAGCGAATGCTCCATGTCCAGTATCATTTTTTGGTGCTGGACCTGCGGGTCGGCCAGCACTTCACTGATGTTGTCAACCTTGGCGGCGGCGATATCTTCCGCCTTGAATATTTCCATCCAATCGTCAGCATCGGCTTTAGCAAGGTGTTCTTCGATAATCGTATTTAATTCGTTGCGATGTTCCTGTCGGGACTGCAGGTCCTGGAACCTCGGATCATCGGCCAGCCAATCGGCGCCAATGGCGCGGGTAATCCTCGGCCAGCAAACACCGAGAGCGATGTAACCTTTTCGGGTCTTGTATATTCCGTAAGGTACTAAGATGAGGTGCCCGGAATTGCCTTGCGGCTGGGGCACCAGACCGGTCACAAAATAGTAGCTGATGGGATAGCATAAGAGGGAAATACAAGCGTCCATCAAGGAGATTTCTACTTTCTTGCCGTTGCCGGTACGCTGGCGCTCGGCCAGGGCGGATAGAATGCCGATGACGGCGAAAAGCGCGCCGCCTTCGTCAGCGATAGGTACTCCCGGTGTTACCGGTCGGCCACCCGGTTCGCCGGTAAGACTGAGGACGCCCGAGGCGGCCAGAATGGCAATGTCGTAAGCCGGGCGGTCTTTAGCTGGGCCGGATGAACCGTAGCCGGTGATAGAGCAGTAAATGAGGCGGGGATTAAGCCGGGATAAAGTTTCATAGTCCACGCCCAGCCGGGCCATCGAGCCGGCACGGAAGTTGTTCAGGACAACGTCGGATATTTTCACCAGGTCGTAAAAAGCCTCTTTGCCTGATTTGGTGAGTAAGTCCAGGACGATGTCTTTCTTATTCCGGTTGAAAGCCATGTAATAGAAGTTTTCTCCCTTATGCGTTGGTCCGGCCGAAACCCGGCTGAAATCGCCCTCCGGAGTCTCGATTTTAATCACTTCCGCTCCCAGGTCCCCCAGAATCATGGCAGCATAAGGGCCGGAGATAGCCCGTGAAAAGTCTAATACTCTCAGTCCTGAAAGAGGTCCCATGCTTTTTCCTTTCTTTACTGTTATGGCTGTTGTGTCGGCGAAACCGAGTGTATGAATAAGTTTATGAAATCCGACCACGTTTATCAACTGCCGGGGAATGTCAATAAAAGATACCCTGCCACTAACGTAGTGGCAGGGTATCTTCAGTTCAAGAAAGAACCGAGGCTAACCCTGGGCGGGCTTATATTCGCCAAAAATCTTCCTGAGGGACGAGCCTATTTCACCGACAGTAACATAAGCCTTGACGGCTTCCAGTACCGCCGGAACCATATTGACCTTGTCATCCTTGGTCTTCTTGACGGCAACATCTTCAAGCCTGGCTAGTTTTTCCTTGGCCAGTTTGTTGTCTCTCCTCTCTCTTAGCTGACGGATTTTTTCTACCTGTATCCGCTCATCTTCGGGGTCGGCACCCGGGAAGATTTCCGGCATTTTATCGTCTTCGATGCGGAATTTATTCAGGCCAATGACTACTCTTTCGCCGGAGTTAATCTGCTGCCGTTCGCGGTATGTACCTTTCAGCTCTTCCTGATAATGGAAGCCTTTCTGGACGGCGGCCACGGCGCCACCCATGTCCTGGATGCGGTTGAACCAGTATTCCGCCTCTTCTTCGATTTGCTTGGTCAGTCTCTCCACATAATAGGAGCCGCCCAGCGGGTCAACGACGCCTTCCAGGCCGCATTCGTTGTTAATAATGAATTTTATCATGTTGGAGATACGGGTGGATTCCTCGGTGGGCAGGGCGATAGCTTCATCCCACCCCGGAGTAGCTATGCTTTCCAGGCCGCCGAGATAGCTCGCCAGTACCGTCATGGTCAGACGGGCAAGGTTGTTCAGGGGTTGCTGGGCGTACATACGCTGGCTGTGAATCCAGCAAGTGGAACGTAGTGCCTGTACCCTGGGGTTATCGCAATGATACTTTTCTTTTATCAACTTAGCGAAGAGCTTTCTGCCGGCACGGAATTTAGCTGCCTCCTGGAAGATATCCATGTCGCAACCGGCGTGCCAGTCCATATGGGGTACAAACTCCTCAAGGGTTAAGCCTCTTCTTAATGCCGAGTCAATGTAACAGACGAAGTGGGCTAGGGCAAAACCGAGCTCTTCGGCCGCACCGACACCACACCAGCCCAGTTGTGTCGTGCAGACCATCCCCATCGAGCGAGCCTGTTTCATAGGAGGCAGGTAATGGGCCACATATTCCCGGTTATCAGTGGCTATTTCGATAGCGATAGGTACCGGGAAAATCCAGGTATCGCGGCCGGTGTATTCTTTCAGCGGGTCATCCTGACCAGCAGCGAGAGGCATATCCTTTACCTTAACGCCCCGTTTCTCGGCCAGAGCGATGGCAAGGGCGAGGCCGTAGAAGGGGATACAGTTGCTCACGCCGGCACTCACCCCATTCTTACTGATATCGATATTGGCATAAAGCCGGTCGGCATCGGCAAGAGAGGGTAGGGAGACACCCACTCTGCCTACTTCCCCTTTAGCCAGCGGATGGTCGGGGTCGAGGGCTATTTGCGTGGGCAAGTCGGTCGCTACGCCAGCTCTACCGCCGCGGGCAATCAGCTCCTGAAACCGTTTGTTGCCGCTTTCGGGTGTCCCGAAGCCGCTATAATAGCTGAGCACAAAATCGAGTGACCGGTAGCTGTTGGGCGTGTTATGCCGGGTGAAGGGGTACTGTCCCGGGAAGCCGATATCCTTCAGATAATCAATGTCCGCCACGTCTAATGGTGTGTAAATAGACTTCACCGGGTAATCAGCCATCGTCTTGAACTGCTGTTTTCGCTCCGGTTTACTGGCGATGCTGGGTTGACGTACTTTAGTTTCCCATTCCTGGAGAGCCCCTTCAATAGTTGTTTTCTTAGTACTGGGCTTCCTTGTTTTTCTGACGGCCTTCTCAATTGCCATTCCCCTCTTACCTCCTTCTGGCGGGAAATATAGCCTTTACTGCAAACTAAGCCACTGTTTTCTATTCTTGGCTTTGCACTATTTTAGCTTCCCTTTGCGGGTCATGCCGTAACTGCTTTCTTCCTCTTCTTCTTGACCAGGTCGCGAATGCTTTTGGTAATTTCAACGATATCGGCTCCTGAAGGAAACACCCCGTCGGCGCCGGATTTTTTCAGGGGGCTGACGTCCATCGGCGGAATAACACCGCCGACGACGAGGACGACATCGCTCATTCCGTTCGCTTTCAACAAACGTGATATCTCAGCGGTATGCTCTTTTTGCGAGCCGCCAAGGAAGCTCAGCCCGACGACATCAACGTCTTCTTGCATGGCACTATTGGCCACCATCTTCGCGGTCTGTCTTGGACCGGTATAGATTACTTCCATGCCGGCGTCCATGAGGACACGGGAGATGAGCCTGGCACCTAATTCGTGTCCGTCCAGACCCGGCTTGGCAATCAAGACCCTTATCTTTCTTTCCATGTTAAGAACCTCCCCTTACGAATACGTTGATATCTGCAAAATAGGCTATACTCATCATCGCAAAAATACTTGCGCTCGATAAGAAGCTGTTTTTGCCTCCAACAACTCTATTCAGTTACTTTGGACTAGGTAGGTCGCCTTATTTTTTCGTGATAAGGACAGAGGTGGCCATACCCTCGTCACCACCGCAGAGATGAGATAGGCCTATCTTCGGGTCTTTTATCTGTCTCTGTCCAGCCTGGCCCTTCATCTGCCAGACAAACTCGGCAATCT
>JBDRLU010000018.1:0-16806 GCA_043812795.1 Chloroflexota bacterium | reverse complement strand
ATGATAGGTAGTACTGCCAATATCGTAGCTATCGGGATGCTGGAGCGCAGAGCCTTAGGTCATATCTCCATGGGGAGGTGGATGAAAGCCACTGCCATTCCTTCAATATTAACCCTGACTTTAGCCTCCTTGCTCCTTTATCTGCAGTTGCTCAGATAATTGTTTTAGAGACTTAATAATTAGACGTTTATTGAGGGGTTAGCACATGAATGATAGTGATAGTATCCAGAGTTTACTAACATCGTTGATAGGTTCTTTAGGCCGAGTTGATTCGGCTTATGGGGGGTTCGAAATTAAAGTTACCGAGCCGGCGAAATTTCCTTGGAACCAAGTTTTCCAGTTATTATTGGCGCTTCAACACGAAGTCTGGGTGAAAGAGATAAACAGTCGTCTGGTTGTTCTGTCCAAGCCCCCACCAATTTAGGAATAACCGATAGGTATTGAGGATGTCCTAAATAAACTTATTTATCAAAAGGAAAATTGAGCGCGGCAGCTATGACTAAGGAACAGGTGGGGTAGTCCGAACTGGTCTAAGGGAGGAGGTGGCGGTGAAATATAGAAACAGGATAATCATCGCGAGCATTACGGTTAGTATCTGGGGTACTGCCGCCGCTTTTGGTTTTGGTCTTAGTTTTATGACTGGGTTCATATTAGCTTATATATTTGCGCCATTTGTTCTGAAGTTTATTGTTGGTGCTCCGAAGACTCATCCGGGCTAAAGTGTAACTTTATATTCCCCGCACTCATCGGTTACAAACTGACCAGGTCGCTGCCCAGCATCGACTGAATGGACTTGACCATCGTCGTCGGTTTGCCGACGGCTATTTTATCCGTCAGGTCGAAGTATTCCAGGCAGGTAGTGCAGGCCAGGATGGTGACTCCCTGCTCTTCGAGGCGCTTGAGCGCTCCTATCACTGGAGAACCTTCACAGACCAGACGCACTCCCGTGTTCCAGAATACCATGGTCTCCGGTTTATCCTGGCTTTCTCCCAACTGACGGAGAAAACTATCCATCAATAGCGAACCCAGACGTTCCTCTCCCCGCCCCAGTCCTTCCGATTGCACCAGAAATGTTTTAGCCATTTGTTTGACCTCCATTATGCTTTAGTTTGTTGAGGTGAGAATAATATCCACTTGCCAGCAGAGCGGCACCGAGAGCACCAACGGTTTGCGGTATCTCGGGCACGGCCAGCTCCGTGCCTAATTTATTACCGACGAGTTGACGCAGGCAACTATTGAGTGCCGCACCACCGGCGAAAATGACTTTTTCCCGGACACCTATCCTTCGTGCCATGGCAGCGATACGGGTGGCGATGGTCTCATGTATCGCCAGAGCGATAGCGCCGGTCTCTTCGCCCCGGCCGATGAGCGAGACGACTTCCGACTCGGCAAATACGGTGCACAGGCTGTTGATGTGTACTGTTTTGTGGGCGGACAGTGCCAGCTTACTCATGTCGCCGATACCGACTTCCAGCGTATTGGCCATAATCTCGATGAATTTACCCGTGCCGGCGGAGCAGCGGTCGTTCATCTCGAATTTCTGCACGTCGCCTTCGACTGAGAGCGAGATAACCTTGCTGTCCTGCCCGCCGATATCAATGATGGTGCGGCAATCAGGGTAAAGGTACTTAGCCCCGACGGCAAAAGCCCTAATCTCGGATACTATCTCCCCATGCAACGCCGGAGCGACCAGGTGGCGGCCGTAACCGGTCACCACCAGGTGCTCATAATTTTTGCCCGACATCAATTCCTGGGAGCGCCGCAGGGGGTTGGCTCCTGTCTCAAGGACAACGGAGTCCCGGACGCTATCAGCGAAAGTTACCAGCTTGATGGTCCGGGAACCCACGTCCAGGCCGGCACCGGTCATCGCCGCAGCATCTCCAGGAAGGCTTCAATTCTGGTCCTGAGCTGGCCGGTATCCTCGTCGCTGTAGTCGGTTTCGAGGCGCAGCAGAGGGATGTCCGCTTCCGCCAGGGTCCTTTCGACTTTCACGGCTTCATTGGCGTAGGTATGGCAGAACTGCAGGTTGTAGTGGACCACGCCGTCAACCTGGTACTCTCTAGCGAGGCGGACAATATCTTCGAGCCGTTCGTCATTAGGTGTAAAGCAGGCGCAATGTATCTGCATATAGCGGTCGGCGATAGCTTTTAGCTGTTCCTCCACCGTCCCTTCGTTCTCCGCTACCAGGTCGGAGAAAAACCGCGTGCCGGTGCAGGACTCCTCGCAGACAATGGCGGCGCCGGCGGTCTCGAGGATATGGTGCAGTTTCCAGTTGGGGATAGCCATCGGGCTGCCCGAGATGAGGATACGCGGGGCATCGGCCGGAAAAACACCTTCCTGCCGGGACACGCGCTTTTCCAGTTCGTCACAGAGAATATTTACCTGCTTGATACAACGGCTGACGTCATCGTAAAACGATACCTGGGTCACCAGCAGAGCGTCCTTGCCGCTTACTGGCACCGGCCTGGCCTTCCGGAGATTATACAGACGTTGAAGAGCACGCCGCCGCTCGTTGACCAGTTTCGTGGCCTGGCTAAGCTTATCGGCGGTAATTTTATTGCCTGTCAGTTTCTCGATGACGTCCTTGAAAGCCATGACTTCGCCCAGCCATAGTTCCCGGCCCGACCTTGTCTTCTTATTGGGTACATCCATCACATAGACGGGTTGATGCTGGCCGAGAATTTCGAACATTTTCTTCTTGCCGTCGCAGGTCGTTTCGCCCACAATCAGGTGGCTGGCCTGCACGTACGGACAGAGCCGCCCCAGTTTGAAACCGAAAGAAGATTTGATGAGGGCACAGGTGTTGCGGGGCAGCACTTCCTCCGCCAGTGGTACGGAAAATTGTGCTCCGGCACAGAGTCCCACCGGAATGCCGCCGGCGGCCCAGACGATTTCTTCAGGGACAAATACGCAGTAAGTGGCGACGACCTTGCCGCCATTCATGGCATGTTGTCTTAGTTCCTGTACTCTGATACCGTGGATATCACCTACGACGAAATCGAAAAAACCCATCCCTTCCGGACGATTTTTCTGGGAAAGATAGACTTCCTGATAAATCGGTCCCAGGGCATTAAGCAAAATATCATGCGATTTCAGGTCAATGCCTAAATCCTGCCACATTTTTCTATTATCAGAGGTCATTTAAATTCGATTCTCCTTTTTGATTGAGCGGTAATAAAAAAGCGATGGTCGAAGAAACTCCGTACCATCGCTTTAACGGCTACTATCGCCCGCTGGCTAAAATGCCATAGCTAAGTCCCTGTGCTCCTTATGGAAACAGAGGTTCTTCGAGAAATGGCCGGTGCAGAACCTGCACCAGACAGTGCGGGTCAAATTCAGGTGCAATAAAGACGCTGGGCACAAGCCATTACTCTCACCTCCTCTCCATTTCTTTCCTGAGCATTATAGCATCAAGCAGGCCTTTTTAAAAGACTGCTATTCTCATAGCTCCGTTCGTTTATGGTAGGTTCTTACTTAGAGCCTGACCTCTTCTGACAATTCCCCTCAGTTTGCCGGTAAGGCATCGGCTTGGCTCTTACTGATTCCTTCCTGGCGTTTTATCATCAGCACAAAGGGAATAGCTACAGCCGAGGCGATAGCATAGGCGAGCCAGATGGGACGATAGCTTCCGGTAACGTCAAAGACCCAGCCGGCCAGCAGCGGTGCCACGATGCCACAGATAGTCCAGCTCATGGCCACCAGTCCGCCGATGGTGGCATAATTTTTCAAGCCGAAGAGGTCAGCCCGTATCGCCGGGTACAACGGTATCTGGGAAGCATAGCCCGGCCCGTACAGTAACAGGAAAGGTAAAAGCATCCAGGGATGGCTGAGGTAAGCAAAAATAAACGTACCCAGCAGTTGTAACACCGCTCCTATTGCCAGCAGGTATCTTTTGTCGTAGATATCTCCGGCCCAGCCGAAGCCAAGACGACCGATGAGACTGAAGCCGGTGATTCCCAGGATAACCCAGCCGGCCAGTTGCCGTGATATGCCGATACTGACGAGGTAGGGCATCTCATGGACATTAAGGGCACTCTGGACAAAGCCGGACAAAACACCGAAAATAAAAAGCATCCAGAAGGCGCGTGTGGCTAACGCCTGGCGGGTGGTGAGCCCGGTTAGCGGGGGCGGGGTTACGGTCGGGGTAGATGCCTCCGGACTACCCGTTTGGGTCGGCGTGGTCCGGCCGCCGTCGGGGAGATAACCATAAGGTTCGGGGCGGTGGCGCAATACCAGACCGAGTGGGGCGCCGACAACCCAAATGGCGATACCCAGGATGAAAAGAGCATCCCGCCAGCCATACTGGTTGATAAGCCAGACCAGCACCGGCCCCATTGCTCCCGAGAAAGCAAAACCGGTCGACATGAGGGCCATCACCCAGGTGCGTTTTCTGGCAAACCAGTTGGCTACGGCCACGTACGGGGTACTAATTCCGCAGCTTCCACCGAGAGAAAGTAAGGCAAAGGCACCGTAGAACGCCCAGAGAGAATGGGCGCGGCTGGTCAAGATGAACCCCAGCCCGGCGACCGCCCAGCCGAAGACGGTGACCTTTCTCACCCCTAGGCGGTCAGTAAGAAAACCGATGACTGGAGCTAACAGCCCGGATTCAAGGCCGCGCAGGGAAAAGGCAAAAGAAAGCTCGGTGGCACTCCAGCCGAACTCGTCCATAATCGGGTTAAAGAAGGCGGTAAAACCGTAGTAGATTACCCCGCCGCAAATGAGAAAAGTAAGGAAGGAAGCAACAACTATCCACCACCCGTAGAAGATGCCACCGAGTGTCTTGGCGATGTAGCGCCCACCCCGACTATTGATATAGAATGCCTCTCACTTCACTGGAAGGTTTCTGGCGAAGTGGGATATATTCAAAGTAGGGATTATCCCCGTCCGTTAGCCCAGCAGTGACGGAATCCCTTTCCCGGCTTCGTCTATTTCTTTCAGTTTATCCTCGGCGGCTTTTTGTCTTTTTTCGTATTCTGGCATCAGCTTGGTTGATTTGGCATAGTAGTCTCTTACCTTGGCAATATCACCCAAGGCTGACAGCATTACCGTCACGGTAAGATGCCCTCTTTCTCTGGGATAATCACCGTTACGGATGATAGCGTTGGGGGTCAGGTCGCGCAGATAATCGCCCAGTTCCTTAATCAAGCTGATGTTCATTTCCTTGTTCGGCCCGGTTATCAGGTATAAAGCCCGATTGGCATCCTCGGGCTTGCAGGGCACTGATAGTTCACTGATAGCTTCGTCCATGGCTTTTGTGCCACGGCGGGTTTCGGTACTCTTGTCTCTAAAGTTGTCTTTCCTGCGGAGAGAGAGATGGAAGAACGGCAGTTCTGTTTTACCCGACCCGATTACCGTCCAACCGATGAGCGTCTGCATGATGTCACCCGCATCGAGGACCTTGGCACCGATATACCTGGCTTTTTTCTCTTCCCCGGCACAAAGCAGACTATAGAACGGTTGCACTATCTGCCGGTTAATTTTATGCAGGTTATGGCTAAGCGAAGCATCTTTGGTCACATAGCGCTGGTTGCTCACCAGAATCACGGCGTCGGCTACCGAACTGACTGATTTCAGGCAGGTGGCCGTGTTATAGATGGTCCTTTCTTCGGTTGTCTCTTCATGGTCGAAAGGAAGCACGACGAGAGCGTAAACAGGTTTATCCCCGTAGCGGTCCTTTACCATTTTGGTGACAACCGGCAATGAGCCGGAGCCGGTCCCGCCACCGGACGATGCAATCAGCAGAAAAGCGTCTGACTCATAGGGATGCTTAATTGTCCTCAGGGCACTTACTATTTTATCGCCGTCTTCCCGGGCAATTTGAGCAGCTCTTTCATTGATTTTGCCGACGCCGTGGCCCCCCGCTTTACGGTCGCCGATGAGGATTCGGCGCTGATGGTGTTGACTGATATAAGACAATCCCGTTAGGTCGGCGACATCTGTATTGACGGCAAAAGCGCCCGTGACTATTTCAAGTCCGCGCTGGTTTTGAGCTTTGTGGTTCAGACGGGCAAACTCGTCAGCTACCCGGCACCCGCATTGCCCCAGGCCAATGACCACTAATTTCATTTTGCACCCCCACGTGTACTCTGAGTTATTTAACCATACCTTAGATTAGAGTGTCAATGTCGAAAGATTAGCCAAACTGCTCACTATTTTGAAACAATAGGTCACTATCTATGTTGCCTATGTTGCATCTAAGGTTATTTGTCTACTATAATAGGCCTACTTGAAAAGGACTGCTTTGTCCGAAATATGATGCTGATGGTGATAAGCGGGCTACAAGAACAGAGGCAGGTGTCTGCCCATCCGTTGCCAGTGGTGATTGAATGAAAGAAGACGCCGGCGGATTTAAAAAAGCAGTTGAAAAAGCTGAGGCATTGGGCCGGTTGGCTCTCCAGGCGGCTGAAACGGCGACCAGGTCGGCCCAGGAAGCCTTACTTAGAGCCGAAGAAGTAAGCAAATCGGTCCAGAAAGCAGCTGACGAAGCTGCTCGGGCCTCACAGGAAGCAATCAAGCGGGCTGAAGAAATAGGCCGGCGTGCGGAGGCGTCTCTCGGCTTATCGAAACGCACTTTTGACGAAGCAATTGATAAAGCCGAATTCACCGTCAAATCAATTCAGGAAACAGTCCAGGACCTATCGGATGGTTTTAGTGCAGCTATCGGCCGGACGGAAGTAATAGGCCGCTCGGCGCAGGAAACGGCTGAAGAGACGGTACGGGCGTCCGAGCAGAGCATACTCAGAATCGAGGAAATAGCTACCTCGGCGAAGGACCTGGCTGAGGAGGCTAAAGCCCTCTCTAATGAGACAGTCAAACAGACCGAGGATACAGCGAAGCTCGTCGAAGAGGCATTAGCCGCGGCCCGCCGGGATTCCCAGGAGTCTTTACAAAAGACGGAGAAGATAAACAAGTCAGCGAAAGAAACCATTGAGACAGCCAGAAAAGCGTTTGAGAGAGTAATCGAGAGGACTGAAGCGGCCGGTAATTCGGCGCAGGCAGCGGCCGATATGGTTCGCAAGATAGCTGAGGAAGCCGCTCTAGCCGTAAGCCATGCTTCTCAGGAGGCGATAAGCCAGGCGGAAGCAGCGTCTAAAGCAGCCCAGCAGGCCGCTCAGGCAGCCACTGTAGCTGCCCAAGAGGCTGCGGCCAGGGCCGAGGAGGCCAACCGTTCGGCGCAGGGTGCCGCCGAAACTTCCAGACAAACGGCCACAGAATTTGCTGAAATGTCAGTGAAGGCGACTGATGAAGCCAATCGCTCGGCGCAGGATGCGGCTGAAGCGGCGAGGCAGGCCGCCCATGAGATTGTTGAGACGGCAAGGCAAGCTGTCCAGGAGGTTGCTGAAACGTCCGCCAAAGTGACCGAGGAAGCCAATCGCTCGGCGCAGGATGCAGTTGAAGCAGCAAGGCAGGCGACCCAGCAAATTGCCGCAACAGCAAGGCAAGCTGCCCAGGAAGTTGCTGAAACGTCGGCAAAGGCGGCCGAAGAAACCAATCGTTCGGCGCAGGCAGCGGCTGAAGCGGCGAGGCGGGCGACTCAGGAAGTTACTGAAATATCGGCGAGGGCGACTGATGAAGCCAATCGTTCGGTACAGGGTGCGGCCGAAGCGGCAAAGGAAACAGCCCGCGAAATTACCGAAATGTCCGCGAAGTCGGCCCAGGAGGCAGTTGAACGAGCCGAAGCGGCCAGTGCCTTGGTGAAAGAGCTAGGAGATAGTATCAAGGGAATGACCGGGAAAGCAGCTGACGAAGCAGCCAGGGCTTCTCAGGAAGCCGTGAATAGAATCGAAAGCGTCAGCAAATCAGTGCTGGAGGCAGCCGAAGCATCAATGGTAATGATGAACAAAGTCACCGAGGCGTCGAAGAAGGCGGCCAGGGAGTTTGCCGAGGCATCAATAAAAGCCTTCACCGAAACAATTGGCCGTACTCAAGAAGCGGTCAGAGCTGTGGAGGCAACTGAAGCGATAGCTTCCCCACAGGCCAAAACAGTGACTTGGTCGGAGGAGATAAACAAATTGGCCAGCGAGGCCCTGCAGGCATCAAAACAGGCGTTTGAAGAAGCGATGAAGGAGACGGCGTCAGCCGGAGTGCCCCCTCGCGAGTCGGTTGAGGCAGCCGGTAAGGTAGTTACGGAAGCCGTTGCTGGTAATAAAGATGGCAATAAAGATAAAGAGAAGGTAGCGGCTGACTCGGCTGGCGTTGGGGCGACTGCTCTAGGTGAAGCAGGTAAGACGACTGGCCAGGCTAAACCTAAAGAGAAAGGGAAGGACAATAAAGAGGTACGTCAGAAGATTGAGAACCGTCTGGAATCCCTGACGAGAATGTTTGCTGCCAGTCGTGATGCACCGCCAGAAGAGGAAGAAGAGAACGAAGAGAACGAAGAAACACGAAAGTGAAGTAAAGTCGGGAAAGACTTGATACTAATTTTGGTAAATAAGAGGAGGTGTTTGCATGAGTCCGAAAGAAGTTGCTAAGAAAACAGGCGGGGGGGAGCGGGAGCCAGCCGAGAGGAACGTTGTTCAGGCGCAAGCGGCTGCGGCAGCTTTAAACAAGATGGCAGGGAGAGTAAGGGAGTCGGCTGTCAAGAGTGCGGTTCAGACTCAACCGCCGGCACCGGCCTTAAACAGAATGAGTATGAGTGGCGCTCTCGCCGATGTTCTCGCCCAGGCACAGCGAGCTTACTCGGTGTACGCTGAGGCGCAAAAGGAAGTGGCACGGGCTTACAAAGAAAATGAGATGCAGATTGAGGCCGCTTATAGAGAAATCGAAGCGAGGGTTAACGAAGCTTACGAAGACGCAATTGCCGAGGCGGCCAGAGCTCGCGAGGAAGCCGACCAGCAGGCCGAGGCTGAATATGCCCGAGCTAAAGAAGAGGCCAGAGAGGTTTTCGACGAGAGCGTAAAGCAGGCTTCGGAAGTTCGTAAAGACAGTATCGAGCAGGCTTGGGAAGAGCGGACGCAGACTATTGAGGAAGCCTGGAAGATTTTTACCAGGGCTTCTGGTCAATAAGAAAATTTCCTCCTCAGGCCACTTGCTGCCTGAGTAACTATTGCAGCAGCGAAGGGATATCGCGGAAGGTGTCTTCGAGGCTTTTATGCTCGAGAGCGACGCCTTCACGTCTTTTTCTGGTGGTATAGATAAAGTTGAGCGCCCTGGTGAAGTAGTCCATGACTTTACCTACGTTAGCCAGTTCTGACAGGATTACGGTGACATTCACGTTGTGTTCATTTCTGGGATAGTCGCCGGTTCTGATGACCGCCTCGGTAGCCATCGTTTTTATCAGTGCCCCCAGGTTCTTAATCAGTTCCATGTTCATTTCTTTCGGCGGGGCACAAAGGAGATAGAGACCTCTTCGAGCATCAGCCGGATTACATTTTAGCGATAACTCGCTCAAGGCGCCGTGCATCGCCCGAAGGCCCCGGTTGGTTTCCGTGGCCTTGTTACGGAAATCACGGCTGCTTTTGGAGGAAGTGCGAAACCAGGGAAATATGAAACGGGGTATTCTCACCGTACTCTGCCCGATTATCGTCCATCCGGACAAGGTCTGTATTATGTCTCCGGCATCGAGTATTTTGGAACCGATATTCTCTATTTTCTTTTCTTCACCGGCGCAGAGCAGGTCGTAAAAAGGTTCGACCACAGCCCGGTTGATTCTGGTGAGATTGGCGCCGATAGAAAAATTCTTCTTCACAAACCGCTGATTATCGACCAGAAAGACAGCATCAGCCACCAGATAAGTAGATTTCAGACAGGTAGCGGTATTGTAAATGGTTCTTTGTTCCGTTGACTCTTCGTGAGCAAAGGGTAGAACGATAATATTATACACCGGTTTTTCGAGGTAGCGCTCTTTGATTATTCGGCTCAGCGCCGGTATGGCGCCGGAGCCGGTACCGCCGGCAGCGCTGGAGATCAGTACGAAGGCGTCGGTCTCGGGAAAATCTGTCTCGCCCCTGATAGCATCGATGACTTTGTCGCCTTCCTCGAGAGCGACCTCGGCGCCAAGCTCATTGATTTTACCGACGCCATGACCGCCGGTCTTTTGATTGCCGATGAGAATTCGATGATGATAGTCGGGTTTGATGTATTTCAGTCCGCTCAGGTCAGCGATATCCGTATTGACGGCGAACACGCCGGCGGTAATTTCGATACCACGCTGAACGCGCGCTTTGATACTGAGGCGGCAGAACTCGTCGGCGATTCTACCTCCACACTGACCGCAGCCGACAACCGTGATTCTCATCGTTTATACTCCCCCATGCTGTCTAAACTTAACCACATTTACCCATCATTGTCAACATGGGTGAATAGAAGGGCCTGTTGGGAGCCACTAGTCGGCCAATGTTGAATCCTAATCAGGATTCGTAGTTAGTCATCATAGCCCGGGAAATAGTCTCTTTTGATTTGCTCATCTGCCATAATAGATTCCCTTGAGTCCTGATAGCCGCTCTCGGTAACAATAATTATGCGGCAACACGGTTAGGTTCTGTTTTGGTTGACTTATAATAATTGGGCATACTATAATCCTCTCAGTGGATGTTTTAGTTTACTGGTGGTGGAGATTTATAACACTTGTCGTTATGCTTATTTTCCCTCCAAGTCTTTACGAAATCGTTGCCCCTTCTATCTTATCCATGCAACCTAAATACCCAGAACAACAATACTTACCTTACATAGGCATTATCCTTCTTCTTGTTATCTGGGCGGCTGATTATATCGGAATGGTTTTTCTTATCCGTGACTTTTGGCAAAAACGGCCTTGATTTGTTTCTTAACCTTATGTAGGAAGACCACCCTAAAAATGTCGCAACTGCTAGTAAGACGATACCTACATGGTAGAATATACGCTCCCAGCCTAATATCTCTATCATCATCTCGACAGTTCCTCCATTTTTGGCGATATTCTAGGGGTGGGTGGCGATATCCTTGACTGTCTGTGTCTACTAAAGGCACGCTCTAGGCTTACCTTCCCTTCGGTGAGTTTTAACTTCGGCGCGGTGTGGGTTTCAATTTCTACCTGCTTCGATACTGGCAGACGGGCAAGGTCAGCCCAATTCTTAACATTGTATTTTATGCCTGCTTCTTCTGCGGGTGTCTTGCCATTTAGCGCGGTGTGTGGCTTGAAAAAGTTGTAATAGACTAGCCAGCCATCGGTAAAATCCTTAAGAGTTTCAAAGTCTCTGAATGAGCGTATTACCTTAGTCCTATCCTTCAACGTCCCGTGAAAGCGCTCTATTTGAGAAGTGCTTTCCCCAGTATCTTTAACTCTAAACGGACTTCCCCGTACATGCTCAGTGTCAGCGCCAAAAGCTAACTCTATGCCATCATCATAAGACCGATTAGCATCCGTGATTACTTGCTTTGGTACTTTACCTGCACGCTTGGCCGCATCTTTCATTAACGTCTGAGCATCGTGCGTTGTGCGGGCAAGTGTCACACGGGAAGCCAACAAAAACCTTGTTTTCGTGTCTATAATGTCATAGAACCAGAGCTTGTGTTCCCCGTCTACATCCAGCATTGTTTCGTCGGCAGTCCAGACACCCCCCACGTGCGCACGGTAATCTTTGAAGTGCTTGGCTGCTAATTCCGTGTATTTCTGAACCCACCCAAATACAACTGACTTTGATGGGTAGTATCCATGTTCCTGTTTGAGATGGGTGCGTACCTCATTGATACTCATGCCCGTGTAGTACATGGACAAAGCTGAGCTTACATATTCGGCGGGTATTTTCCCGTGAAATACCCCAGCATCGGCCTTGAACTTCCTGCGGCATATTTTGCAGTAGTAGCGTTGGATACCCTTATATGTGCCAAATTTAACAACCGCTTCAGAACCGCAATTCTTACAGGTTACGGTTTCAGTTGTCTGGATTGTTACGCTCATTTTTCACCTCTTCCTCTTTTTGTCTCGGGTTTATCTTCCCTTGTAGTTATCACAGCAAAGAAAGCAAAGCCAATTAAGCAAGCTAATGTAAGAATACTCAATACCCATTGAAGTAGTTCCTTTGTAAGAAGCAGGGCAAAAAAGAAACAAAGGAATAAGAGAACCAACGTGAGGGCAGCAAGCCCACTTTTAGTTTTCACAGTAGCCGCCGCCTTTATAATTTTGTCCAGTGTGGTTGCCTTGATTGGTGAGCTGCTCATAATATTTCCCCCTCCCTACTGTTCGCCTTAGCAGGGAGACTAACTTAGTCATAATCCACCCCCTGCCTTGGTTGAGAATAGCACAGGGAGAAACCAATTCCAACCAAAAGAGAACGTAACCGGCAACACGGAACGCTTGACTTACCGATGGCGAAACTCTAAAATGGCAAATTAACGTCAATGAGCAAGACATTAGCCGAAAAAATACTCACTAATAAATGCGGTGTGGAAGCCATTGCAGGCAATATCGTGGTGACACCGGTGGACACTGTTTTTGTCCAGGATAGTACCGGACCGCTGGCGGTGCGGCAGCTTCTTGAGACCGGCATTAAGACGCTGCATAACCCGAAAACGACTATCTTGTTCCTCGACCATTGTGTGCCCAGCCCGGCACGGGAACTCTCCAACGACCACATGTTCCTGCGTACTTTTGCCCAGAAATCGGGTGTGGTCTTGAGCGAGATTGGGCAGGGGGTCTGCCACCAGATAATTGCGGAAAGCTGGGCTAAGCCCGGCGATGTTATCGTCGGGGCTGACTCTCATACCGTTACCGGCGGGGCGCTGGGTGCCTTCGCTACCGGCATGGGTTCCACTGACATCGCCATTGCCATGGCCTTGGGCAAGACCTGGTTCCGTGTGCCGGAAACAATCAAAGTCGCCGTTAAAGGCTGTCTGCCCGAAGGTGTCTTTGCCAAAGACCTCATTTTGCATCTTATCGGCAAAATCGGGGCGGATGGAGCGACCTATAAAGCACTAGAGTTCGGCGGGGAAGCCATCGACGCCATGCCTGTTTCCGGACGCCTTACCATGGCGAACATGGCCGTCGAGGCCGGGGCTAAAGTCGGGCTTTTCCCCTCCGACAAAGAAACACAAAGCTATCTTAAAGAACAGGGCCGTGGTGAACATTATCGTCCGCTCAGTCCGGACTCCGATGCCGTTTATGAGGAAACAATTGAGGTAGACGGGTCTAAACTTGAGCCGACGGTGGCTAAGCCGCATACCGTGGATAATACCGCTCTGGTCACAGAACTGAAGGGCGTGCCCATCCAGCAGGTGTTTATCGGCACCTGCACTAACGGACGTCTCGACGACCTGCGTATTGCCGCCGGCATTTTACAAAGGAAGAAATGCCACTCGCGCACCCGCCTCATCGTGGCCCCCGCTTCGCAGAAAGTTTTTCTGGCAGCCATGGCCGAGGGGTATCTGGCGGCACTAGTGGAAGCCGGTGCCGTTATCGTACCGCCGGGCTGTGCTGCCTGTCTCGGCGTCCACGAAGGCGTCCTCGGCGATGGCGAAGCCTGTCTCTCTACCGCCAACCGTAATTTCAAGGGCCGCATGGGTAATCCCGAAGCGTTTATTTATCTCGGTAGCCCGGCCACCGCCGCGGCTACCGCCATCCGCGGTGAGATAACCGACCCTAGGGAATTTTGTTAAAAGTAAGGGCATGGGGAGTTTCAGATGTTAAAGGGTAAAGCCTTCAAGTTCGGCGATAATATTTCCACCGACCATATCGTCCCGGGCCGGCTGTTACACCTGCGGAGCAATTTACCGGAACTAGCCAAGCATGTGCTCGAAGATGCCGACCCTACTTTTGCCAAGCGTGTGCAAAAGGGTGATTTTGTGGTTGGTGGTAACAACTTCGGGCTTGGTTCGAGCCGGGAACATGCCCCATTGGTTATCAAACTGGCCGGGGTTAATGCGGTGCTGGCTCGGTCGGTGGCCCGTATCTTTTTCCGTAATGCCATCAACGTCGGCTTGCCGGTACTTATTTGCGATACCAGCCGCATCAATGATGGTGACGAACTGGAAGTTGACCTGAAAACCGGCAGCGTCCGTGACCTGACCAGCGGGGTCGAACTGCGCAGCGGAGCGATGCCCGATATCATGATTGCCATCCTGAATGAAGGCGGGCTGATTCCTTACATTCAGAAACACGGTGATTTTGTCCTGCACGCTCCATAATCGGCGAATCCTGTCAGTAAGCGGAGGTAGATGTGGCGCAACATACGGTGACGTTAATACCGGGCGACGGCGTCGGGCCGGAGGTGGTCGAGGCCGCCCGTCGGGTGCTTGAAGCTACCGGCGTATTATTCCAGTGGGAAGTATTCAATGCCGGTGCCACCGCCTTGGAGAAAGAGGGTAGTCTTTTACCCGAGCGCCTGCTCGATTCCATCAAAAAGAACAAAGTAGCGCTGAAAGGGCCGACCACAACGCCCATCGGCACCGGTTTCCGTAGCGTGAACGTCGCCCTGCGCCAGGTATTGAACCTCTACGCCTGTGTCCGACCCTGCCGCAGTTATACCGGTATCGCCTCACGGTATGAAAACGTAAATATGATTGTCATCCGCGAGAATATGGAAGACCTCTATGCCGGTATCGAATTTGCCAAAGGGGCGAAAGACACCGCAAAACTAATCGATTTTATCCGTCAGAACACAAAAGAGAACGTGCCCGATGATTCCGGCATCGGCATCAAAGTAATTTCAGAGACAGGCACCAAGAAGATTGTCACCTTCGCCTTCGAGTATGCCCGCGCCAACGGCCGGAAGAAAGTAACTGCCATCCATAAGGCGAATATCATGAAGTTTTCCGACGGCCTTTTTCTCAGCGTGGCTCAGCAGGTGGCTAAATCCTATCCCGATGTCCAGTTTGAAGACATGCTGATTGATAACCTCTGCGCCCATATCGTGGTGCAGCCGCAACAGTTCGATGTGCTGGTGCTGCCTAACCTCTACGGTGATATTATCTCCGACCTGTGTGCCGGGCTGGTGGGAGGTCTGGGGGTAGCCCCCGGGGCGAATATCGGGGACGGACTGGCTGTTTTCGAACCGACTCACGGCAGCGCCCCCAAATATACCGGCTTAAACAAGGTCAACCCGGTAGCGACCATCCTGACCGGCGTAATGATGCTGCGCTACCTGAATGAGAAGCCGGCCGCTGAAAGGGTAGAAAAAGCCGTCGCTGCCGTGCTGGCGGCAGGTAAATCGGTCACCTACGACCTTAAATTCGACCGCAACGATCCCACCGCCGTCGGTACCGCCGAGATGGCCGATGCCATCATCGCCCAACTGAGTAAAATATAAGACTAACCAATTTCAAAATAGCTGATAGCTTTTAGCTGTGAGCGATAGCTAACAAAGTATTGAATGTCATAGCTGTTTATTATATACTTCTGCTACTAGTATCTTTGGAGGGGGACGAACCATGAAATTATCGTGTCTTCAAGAAAACCTGAGTAAGGGCCTTGGTATCGTGGGCCGGGCGGTCGCGGCGAGGACCACTTTGCCCATTACGAATAATGTCCTCCTGGCGACAGACCAGTCCCGCTTGAAGCTGGTGGCCACCAACCTGGAAATAGCCATCAGTTACTGGCTCGGTGCCAAGGTCGAAGAGGAAGGGGCCATTACCGTTCCCGCTCGACTGCTTACTGAATTTGTTAATTCGTTACCTAACGATAAAATCGATATTAACCTGGCGGCCAAGACCAAGACACTGGGCTTGAAGTGTGCCCGTTTCGAGGCGCGTATCAGCGGTGTGGATGCCAAAGACTTTCCGCCTATCCCGCAGGTTGAGGAAGGTATTACCACCAGCGTCGAGGCGGAAGCCCTGCATCACGCCATCAGCCAGGTTGTTTTCGCTGCCGCCACGGAAGAATCGCGGCCGGTCCTTACCGGCGTTGATGCCCAGTTCGATGGTTCTTTGCTCACACTGGCGGCCGCCGATGGTTTCCGGCTGGCCGTCCATAAATTGTCTCTCGGTACTGCGGTCGGTGAGAAGGCCGAGGTCATTATCCCGGCACGGACGCTGGCCGAGTTGAGCCGGCTGATGACCGATGAAGATGAGACCGTTGATATCATCGTTAATCCCAAGAAAAGCCAGGCCCTTTTCCGCCTCAAAGACATCGAGCTGGTCTCACAGCTTGTCCAGGGTGCCTTCCCGCAATACACCCAGCTTATTCCGCAGAGCTATACCACCCGTGCCGTGGTTGACGTGGCCGAATTCTTAAGGGCGACCAAGACGGCAGCTATCTTCGCCCGCGACGGTAGCGGCATCGTCCGCCTGGTGGTGGGCGACGGCAGCACCAAAACCGGCAAAATGGTCGTTTCCGCCCGCTCGGAAGAGATTGGCGATAATACCGGCGAAATCGATGCCGTGGTGGAAGGTAGCGAAGCCAAGATTGCCTTTAACGGCAAATACCTTATTGACGTCCTCAGTGTTCTCCATGAATCACAGGTAGCCCTGGAGACAACCAATCCCTCCAGCCCCGGCGTCATCCGCCCCGTCGGCGCCGAAAACTACGTCCACGTTATCATGCCGATGTTTGTCCAGTGGTGAGTAGGCACGAATCAGCTTTAATAGTGCTTGGCTGTAAGTAGCCTTTGATGTCTACACTTTTCGGAGTCGCCGTTACTTTAAGGTCCAGATAGGTGTAGGCATCTTTTTTATCCTCGTTAGTGCAGTTGTCCAGGTCAGGAACTATTCTAGCGCATAGCTCTTTTAGCCTGTTCTCGTAACCAGCCATTTTGGCTGACCTGCCCCCGAAAGTGGTACCAACTACTGAGTTAGAGTTACGAGCATTGTAGCTTCGGGTGCCGGTGGCTTGTAACCCAGTGAGCTGTGCGGTCTGACCTGATTATATTCCTTCCTCCAATCCGCAATCAATACCTT
>JBDRLU010000017.1:0-73819 GCA_043812795.1 Chloroflexota bacterium | reverse complement strand
CTCGTTGGTCTCCAGCATGGACTGGCAGTTGAATGGCGGAGAATAGTCGTCATCGAAGTTCATGTAAGTCTGACTCGTCGCTAGAGCGATGTTGACCGTGCCGCCATACTTGGGTTTTTCCATCATCTTTTCGACTTTGGTCCCGTCGAGCTTGGTCAGAGTAACCTTGACCATCTCAGGGCCGGCGGGCGTGGTTGGTGTGGTCGGTGTCGTTGGTGTGGTGGGTGTGGTCGGCGTGGTCGGTGTTGTGGGCGTGGTCGGGGTCGTCGGTGTTGTCGGAGCGGCACATGACGTGATTAACAGGATAGCCGCTATCAGACAGGAGACTAACAACCAGACAATCTTGCTTTTCATTGCTTACCTCCCTTCTTCTTCTACCAAAGCAAATTCTGTCTTTGAAACAGAAGGATAGAATTTCCCTCACTAAGCTTAGGAAATCTCTACGTCAAGAGGAAAGCGGGAAGATACCAGGTTATTCCTCGTAGATCTACGAGGAATAACCTGAAATGCCAGGACAAGCGATTAAGTCTCCAACGAAATAAAATGGGTCACTACAGACAGATTATAAGCTTCGCTTTAGGAACTAAAGCCGTAAAGGCATTGAAATTTCAGAGATGTACCGTCAGGTATTACTGAAATGGAGCGAGGAGGTAGCTGCTTGCACGTGTTGTTCTAACAGGTGTAACTAAAGTGGGAAAGCATTTGAATCTAACTTAAGGACAGTTACAAGAACAATTATACAGGGAGACCTGGGTACCCTTCCGGCCTATCTTCCAGGTGGCAGCTTCGAGTGAAAACTCCAATATCTTTGTTGTCAACAGGCCTGTCGAGGGATCTTACCTGTTCCCGGTGATAACCGGAGCCGTGTCCACACCATGTTTACCGGGAATACAGAGCCCGGTGATTTATGGTCCCAGGTGTTGAGGCCCGTTACCCTGCCCCCTTCTGTTTCTGGCTCTGGTTCTTCTGCCGAAAGTGAACATTCCATTTCGTGCAGGCGGCTTCAACAAATTTCCTGACTTCCGGAGTCCTAGCCCGCGCGAATTCACCGATAAATCCATTGAACAGCTCTGATCCTGACATCCCCGGTTTAGGCTCTTCGGGAGTGGGTAGATTGATATATACGATATCAGTTAAAACCTTTTCAAACTCTACCATTGGATCTGACATAGCTCTCTACCCCCTTGACGTTAGAATCTTATGCTAAACAAGCCCCCAGAGGCTCGTCCGTGTTTCTGGTGGAGACGGGGGAGAGTCGAACTCCCCGTCCAGGAGAAGCTGCCCGGAATCTACTACAAGCTTAGTCAGCTCTTTGCTCTCACCTGGCCACCCTCTGTTGACCGAGTATGACCAGGCCAGTTGATAACTTCTTTCACCACCCCTATCAACGTCAGGGCGATGGCACCCCGATTTTGCGTCACCCAATCCCAACCCATCGGGGGCAGGTCGGGTTGGATGTGCTACCTTTTAGTTAGGCAGCAACTAATACTGGTTCTTCGCCAGATATTTTTGCTACTGGTTTATTGAGGGTAGTAGCACCTCAACTTGCAATTCCGTAACATGCCTCCCATGTCGAACCCACGCGTCCCCATGCTACTAAATCAAGTCGATTTACTTCTTATTACGCACCCCCTTTAACGCCCGCCCTATCTCCAGTTCTGTCTCGCGGCGGATGATGGCTTCCCTCTTATCATACAACTTTTTACCTTTAGCCAGAGCGATTTCAACCTTAGCCCGGCTGTCTTTAATGTACACACGGAGCGGTACAATAGTTAACCCTTTCTCCACCATCTTGCTGGTCAAATCATTTATTTGCTTACGGTGGAGCAGGAGCTTCCGCCGTCGCGTCGGCTCGTGGCTGGTATAGCCACTTGCCTCATAACGGGCAATATGGGCGTTAAGCAACCATAATTCCCCGCCTTCCGGCCGGACATAAGAGTCACCCAGATTAACCCGGTTGTCCCTGACCGACTTTATCTCTGTCCCGGTCAGGACAATACCGGCCTCGAGGCTCTCACCGATATTAAAATTGTGATAAGCCTTACGATTGGTCGCTACCGTCTTTATTGTCATTGCTCTTATTTAATTATACCAATTGCTCAAGGGGAGGACAAAGACAGGCAAAAGCCCCTTCGCCCATTCCAGATTAGAGAGAGTATTACCGCTCGTATCCCTTCGACAAGCTCAGGGCGAGCGGTAATAAAATAGCAAGCCGATCATGGTGAGCTTGTTCACTCTGACGCATCGGAACGAGTCGAACCATAGCGGCGGCATAGGAGGTTATTAAACCGATTGAAAGGTTCCTGAAGCTGCAAAGGCACTACTCCGGCTGCTGCTTAAACCTCTGCTGTGACTCCAGGATAGTCTTAATGGCCGATTCGCGGCCTTCCCAGTCGCCGACACCGGTCTTTTTCTTTTCCAGTTCTTTGTAAATAGAGAAGAAGTGCTTTATTTCCTGTAACAGGTGCGGCGGGACATCAGCCAGCTTATTGATGTAATTCCATTGGGGGTCGTAAAGGGGGACACAGAGAATCTTTTCATCCGCCCCTTTCTCATCCCACATCCGGAATAAACCGACCGGCTTCACTTCGATAAGGCAGCCGGGGAAGGTAGGCTCCCAGACCAGTACCAGAGCATCCAGAGGATCCCCGTCTTCCCCGAGGGTATCCAGGATGAAGCCATAATCGCTGGGGTAATGAACAGCGGAAAAGAGCATCCGGTCGAACTTAATCACGTTCCGCTTAATGTCATATTCGTACTTATTGCGGCTACCCTTGGGCACCTCAATCATGACGCACACGGTGAAATCTTTTTTCGCCATTTCCGTTTCCTTCCCGGTAACTAATTGGCTATTGAATTCATTCTAACATTCGCAACAGAGCGGTTCAATACGATTACATACCAGGAATACTTCTCCAGGAGAATCAATAACATATCTGAACCAGAGCCCCTACGAGAGTTTCACCTTGACTTGGCCACAGGAGCAGTGTATAGTAGCAGTAAACATAATAATTGCTCAAACTTCTTTTTAAGTTTATTTAATGCACAACTTTCCATCTTAATTACGCTTTCCCGAAGTCGGCTTCAATCAGTAATATGAACGTTGGTGTGTGTCGCATCAAATTCCGCCTGCCCGAGAACCAGTCGTTAAAGGGCAAGAGACAGGTCTTAAAATCGATTATGGCCCGGGTCGGTAATAAGTTCAACGTTTCCGTGGCCGAGGTTGCCGACCAGGACCTGTGGCAACTGGCCACTATCGGTATTACCTGCGTCAGCAATGACGGCCGGCAAGTCAACGAGGTTTTGTCGCACGTGGTGGACTTCATCACGAACAGCCGGTTTGAAGCCGAGATGCTGGACTACGAAATCGAAATCCTGCCCGTCCTGAATGATTAGTCGGAGGAATTCCGATGGACACAGCCGCCTTTCTCAATTACCTGACGGCCCAATCCACCTACACCGACCAGATAGTGCATATCGAGCATATCCCGTCACGTCAGGCCCGATGTGCTGAAGTAGCCGAGCCTTTGGCCGCCAGCCTGCAGGAATGTCTCCGCAAGCGGGGGATAAGCGCTCTTTATACTCATCAGGCTGAAGCGGTGAATGCCGCCCGCCAGGGTAAAAACGTGATGGTGGCGACGGCCAGCGCCAGTGGCAAGACCCTTTGCTACAACATCGCTGTCCTGCAATCGCTCCTGACCGAACCCAATAGCCGCGCTATCTATCTTTTCCCGACCAAAGCCCTGGCCCAGGACCAGCTCCGCAGCCTGAGGGAATTTTTCTTCCCCGACCTGCTCAAAGTAGGCGATTTCGCTACTTTCGACGGCGATACCCCGCAGGCCGAGCGCGGCGATATCAAGCAGCGGACAAGGATAATACTGACCAATCCCGATATGCTCCACGTCGGCATCCTGCCCAATCATCGCTCCTGGTCGAAGTTTTTCCGAAACCTGCGCTATGTCGTCGTTGACGAAGCCCATATTTATCGCGGTGTTTTCGGCTCTCATGTTGCCTGTGTCTTACGGCGCCTGCGCCGCTTGTGCCACTATTATGGCAGCAACCCTCAGTTCATTTGCTGCTCGGCCACCATCGCCAACCCCGGCGAGCATGCGGAAAAATTGACCGGCCTCTCCTGCACGGTCGTTGATAATGATGGCTCACCTCACGGCAGCAAAGAATTCGTCTTCTGGAACCCGCCGCTGGTTAACCGGGCAAAAAGTGCCCGCCGCAGCGCCAACAGCGAGGCGACGAACCTGTTCACCGAACTGGTCAATCAGGATATCCGTACCCTGACCTTTGCCCGCACACGCCGCCTGACCGAGCTTATTTATAGTTATGCCCGGGACAAACTAACTGAAATCAAGCCGGCCCTCGTCCCTCGCATCAAGCCCTACCGTGCGGGCTACCTGCCCGAAGAACGGCGGCAGATAGAACGCGAGCTATTCAACGGCAAACTATTAGGCGTAGTGGCGACAGTGGCCCTTGAGCTCGGTATCGATGTGGGTGACCTCGATGCCACCGTACTGAATGGCTATCCGGGCAGTATTGCCAGCACCTGGCAGCAGGCGGGGCGGAGCGGCCGGCGCACGGGCAGCTCCCTCAGTATCCTCATCGGCCTCGATAATCCGCTCGACCAGTATTTCATGCGTAATCCCGAGTCTTTTTTCGGGAAAACCTTCGAGAATGCTCTGGTCAATCCCGATAACCCCTATATTCTACGGGCACATCTATTATGTGCCGCCTGGGAATCGCCCCTAATCAAGAGCGATGAGGTATTTTTCGGCCCGCTCTACACGCAGGAAAGAGATGCCCTGGAAAAGCAGGGCCTGCTCCGGGAACGTCTCCGCCGCTGGTACTTGCCGCCGGCGATTGCCTATCCGGCGCAGGCCATCGGCATCCGTTCCACTTCGAACCAGAACTATTCCATCATCGACACCACCGACGGCTCTTTGCTGGAAACAGTGGAAGCCAGCGTAGCTATGTTCCAGATCCACCCCGGTGCCATCTATTTACATCAGGGAGAATCTTACCTGGTCAACGACCTGGATTTGGCCAGCCGCACCGCTTATGCAGCACCGGCGACGGTCTCCTACTACACCCAGACGAAGGAAATCACGGATTTACGCATCACCAAGACCTTACGTGAAAAATACTGCGGGCCGGTCAAAGTCTGTCTGGGTGAGGTCGAGGTGACCACTATCGTCGTCGGGTTCAAGAAGAAGGCCCAGTACACCGAGGAAGTTATCGGTGAAGAACCGCTCGATTTACCACCTCAGCATTTCCCCACGGTAGCCCTCTGGTTTGACGTGCCGGCTCAGGCCGTGGAGAAATTGGATGAAGAGCAACTGGACTTTGCCGGCGGCCTGCACGCCGCCGAGCATGCCGCCATTTCCATCCTGCCCCTCTTTGCCCTGTGCGACCGCAACGATATCGGCGGCGTCTCCACGCCATTACACGCCGATACCGGCCAGGCCCAGATTTTTATCTATGACGGCTATCCCGGAGGTATCGGTATTGCCGAGAAGGGCTTTGATATTGTAAAGGACCTATGGCGGGCCACACTGAAAGCAATCAGCGAGTGTCCCTGCCGGGACGGGTGCCCGAGTTGCATCCAATCACCCAAGTGCGGCAACAATAACGAGCCGCTGGACAAGAAAGCCGCCCAGGTATTGCTGCAGGGCCTTTTAGGCGAGTCTTAGCCGCCCGGCGTATTCCTGTATTTCGCTTTCACCGAGGTAATAGACGGCACAGGTATGCTAAAATTGAGCGGAGTGTTTTCATGCTGCCGATTCTTTTAAGCGTGGTAGTCATCTCATTATCCGGGGTAATGCAGCCCGGAGTGATGTTCGCCATGACCATCGCCAAAAGCTATAAGTCACCGTGGGCCGGCGCTCAGATAGCGCTGGGACATGCTGCGGTCGAAGTACCCCTGATATTATTGATATACTTTGGTCTGGCTGACTTCTTCCAGAATAGCACGGTACAGCTCGTCCTCAGCCTTTTCGGCGGCGGCATGATTATCTGGCTGGGAGTAAGTATGTTCCGCGCCCGCACTCAGGTAACGCAAGAGGGTAAAGACTTACCCTATAATGCTTTTACGGCGGGCATTCTGACCAGCCTGCTTAATCCCTTCTTCCTGGTCTGGTGGGCAACCGTGGGCGCGATGCTGGTGATGAGAATCCATCCTTTCGGGACCAGTGGGTTAGCTCTACTTACCATAACCCATTGGCTCTGCGACCTTGTCTGGCTGGCATTTATCTCGGTCTTAATCTATAAGACCCGGGCGCTATGGGGTAGAAGACTTCAGGGATGGCTTTTTATCGGGTGCAGCCTGCTGCTGGCTATCTTCGGGGTCTGGTATCTGGTAACAGGTTTGCAGATGCTGATGTAACTACCGGTTAAAGCTCACGTCTATCCTCAGGTCACAGGCGGAGACAAGGCATTGCTTACACTCTCCGTCGCATGGCTCGACGTGAATCGTCACGTTCGAATTGGGTAACCGGCTACGAATATCCGCCTCAAGATGGTCGCACATTCCATGAGCCTCTTCCACACTGACATTCTTCGGCAGCATGAGGTGAAGGTCGATGAAGCGCTGATTCCCCGACTTACGGGTGCGCATCTCATGGAAACCGGCCAGCTGGCTGGTATGTTCCTTGATAGTAGAGATGATTAAATCATCTTCCTCCTTAGGTAATCTGACGTCAACCAAGCCGCGGAAAGCCATCGTTCCCACGCGATAAGTTGCCCGCAGGATTAGCGCCACCACAACCAAGGCAATAATCGGGTCAATGATATTAAGGTGGGTGAAGCGCACAATAACTAACCCTACCAGTACTCCCGCCGTGGAATAAACGTCAGCCCGGATATTGTTAGCGTTCGCTTCCAATGCCACCGAACCGGCAGTGCGGGCTACCCTGAAGAGATGACGGGATAGCAGGATACTAGCTATCATGGCAACCAGCATGACTCCGATGCCGGCTTCAGTTAACTGAATGGTCTCACTGAATATTATGCGGCGAATAGCCGCATAAGCGATAGAAGCCGATGCCCCCAGCAGGAGTACCGCCTGGATACCGGCGGCAACATCCTCCACTTTACCATGCCCGAAAGGATGTTCGTAGTCAGGGGGCTTTGATGAATACCCCACGGTAAGAAAGGTAATCACCACGGCAAAGATGTCCAGCGAGCTGTCCACCGCCTGGGCCCAGATGCTGATACTGCCGGTGACCAGGCCCACGATTGCCTTGAGTACGAATAGCCCGATGACCGTAATGAGGACAAGCCTGGCAGCGCCGGATGGAGTTGAAAACAAAGACATCACCTCCCCTTAAGCAGGCAAAACTAGCAAGGCTATCACCCTATCTTAGCGCATTCTGGCGATAGATTCTAGAAAGAGTTTGCGCATCAGCTAATTTTGGGGGCGGAGCCTCTCTTCAAGTGAGACTTTGATCCAGCCAGCTTTATGCTCCCACAACTTTGCCCCGACCGATGAATCGGCCCCATTCGCCCTTGTTCCAGACTACTAGCAGAGGTGCTGCGGTACAGATAGCGCTGTAAGTGCCGGTAGCCACCCCCACCAGTAACACCACCACCAGATTTTGAATGGAGGCGCCAACAAAAAGCATCAGGGCGATGGCACCAAACAAAGTAGTCATGCCGGTATTCAACGAGCGGGCGAGGGTATCAACCAGGCTATTATTGACTACCAGCGCGAAGTCGGCAGCCGGGTACAGTCTCACATTTTCACGTATCCGGTCGAAGATGACAATAGTGCCGTTGACACTGTAACCGACAACGGTGAGTAGCCCGGCCACGAACATTAAATCAATCTGCCAGCCCAGAAGACCACCCAGAAAAGCATACGTACCTACCACCACTAAGATATCGTGGGCGAGAGCGGCGATAGCACTGACGCCCCAGCGGAACGGATTGGGCATGCGCCGGAACGCCCAACTGATATAGATGAGCATACCGATGGCCGAGAGAACTACCGCAATAATAGTATTGCGCAATGTCTCGGCCGCTATAATCGGAGATACCGTATCGAAGCTCTTGACTTGAAGATTACCCAGAGCCGCGGTCAGACCGTCTTCGAAAGTCCGTTTAGCCGCATCGTCAAGTACCGGCAGACGGATGAGGAAATCGCCGGCACCGGTCTGCTGGACGATAGCCCCGGTATAGCCCAAATCAACTACCGTCTGCTTCACCCCGGCGACATCTGTGTTCTGCTCGAAACCGACCGTCATTAACGAACCGCTGGTAAACTCGACGCCCGGCTTAAGGCCAAAAGTGGAGAGGGCAACGATACCGGTCAAAATGATAATCCCTGAAATGAGGAAAAACCAAAATCTCTTGCCGATAACATCAAACTTATCCATTTGCCTTCCTCTGATGCGGAGCAAACAAAGATGTTCGCTGAGCTAAACTACTATTTATGAAGGGACGCAGTAACATGCGGGTAACCGCTACCGCCGTGAACATACTTGCCAGCACTCCGATGATTAGGGTAACCGCGAACCCCCTCACCGGACCACTGGCGACGATACTGCTGCTCAACCATAAAAGGATAAGTCCGGCCAGTATTGTGGTGGCATTACTATCGAAAATAGCCGGCCACGCCCGGTGGAAACCGGCATCGATGGCCGCCCCGAGGCCCCGCCCGCCCCAGAGCTCTTCTTTCATACGCTCAAAGATAAGCACGTTAGCATCGACAGCCATGCCCAGAGTCAGGACAAAACCACCGATGGCAGAAAGAGTCATCGTCGCATTCAGCAATTTAAAAACGGCTAAAAGAAGGACGCCGTAGTAGATTAGTGCCAGGCAAGCCACCACTCCTGAGATACGATAGTAAATAATCATGAAGAGCATGATGACCAGCAGGGCAACAATCCCCGCCCTGACACTCAACGTTACGAAGTTTGCCCCCAGTATCGGCGATACCGTCTCATCATAAATTTTGATCAGCGGTACCGGAAGACGGCCTGCATTCAACTGCCGGGACAACCGGGTCGCGTCGCCACGAGTCAGCCCCGTGATTTCACCGTTGCTCTCGATAGTGGTCTGGACGGTGGGCGCAATTGGCCGGCCGTCCTCGCCTACCAGAGAGTCACTACCTTCGAAAATACCCAATGGCTGACCAATGAGCCGGGTGGTAATTTCCTTGGATAATATGGCGCCATCGGCATTCCAGGAAAACCTCAGGTGGATGTTACCCAGATTATCCAGGTCGACAAAAGTGTTCTCGTTAAAATACTGGCTGGTCAACTCCGTCTCCTGACCGTTAAGCAGCCCTGTCGCCGGCTTCCATTTACCCCGAGAGTTCTCCCACTTAAAAGTTTCATTTTCAGTGGCCAGTTCACCGAACTCGAGGACGGCCACCCGTGACAGACCTGCCTTTTCCTGGTCAGTGAGAGAGACGCCAGGCAGTTCGACCACAATGCGGTCACCGCCCTGGCTCTGAATAAGGGGCTCCGTTACCCCCAGCGGGTTCACCCGATTTTCGAGTACGGCAATAGCCCCTTCGATGGCGGCTTTTTCGCTACCCGGCTGCACCTTGGACATATCCGCCTGATAAACAACATGAGTACCGCCCTGCAAGTCCAAGCCAAGCCGCAAACCTTTGTTACCGAGCAGCCCCTTTCCTACCGGGAAGGTAATGGCAAGAGCGAGAACAAAAATCAATATTACTATCAGAAAAAGCAACGTACTTCTTTTAGGCATTCTCCTTATCACTCCTGGTCAATGGGTAATTACCGATATAAGCTAAAGCTTCTTCCCGGGTAGTTACTTCCCCGGCCGCCTGCGCTTCACGTACTGCTTCAAGGACTTCCTTAAACTTGGGTCCCGGGCTGAGACTGAAAAGGTTGATTAAATCATCCCCGCTGACTAATTTCGGCGGATGGACAACACTTTCCTCCTGGAAACGCTCAGCGAGCGCGTAAGCCACCATCTCGGTATGTTCTCGCCAGCGCTCCGTGTCAAAATTAGGTCCACGCGTAGCGAGATGGTCAGCCAGACTCAAGAAAAGTGTATCGATAGCAGCGTCTCCGGCATCACGAAAATACCGATAAATCGCCCGACGTGTGGGCAAGCCCTCCTGACTCATCTGTCCGGGACGGAGATGGTACCGTACTTCGCTCTCGACCAGCTTGACCTCCCGGCTACTGAAACGCAATCTCTCCAGTATTCCCGCTGTAATGGCGGCTCCCTGCTGGGGGTGTCCCAGAAAACGGACTCGCCCGTCAGCATCAAGAGCCTTCGCTTGAGGCTTAGCCACGTCATGAAGTAATGCGGCCAGTTTCAGTAACGCCGCCCGGCGGCTACCACAACTAATCTCCTGGTTAAAGTGCTCAACCAAATCCTGTCCCCACGGCACCGCCGCCAGAGCTCCGGCATCGGCATATTCCCAGTCGCCCCGTCGTAAGATAAAGTCCACTGCCATCACTGCTCGGAGCGAATGGTTCAATACGTCCCAGAAATGCTCCTTCGGCTGCGTCACTCCCCGGGCCGTTTCCAGTTCGGGGAAGAGGGCAGTCAATAAGCCCAGGTCATCGAGATAAGACAAAAACCGTCCGGCACCAGCCACGGCTAATAGTCTTATTAATTCTTCTCTGACACGCTCGCCGGCAACGTCAGCGATTAAGTGAGCATCTCGCTTGATTATAGTTTCGGTGTTTTCCTCGATTTCAAAGCCAAGTTCGACGGCCAAACGCACCGCCCGCAGCAAGCGCACCGGGTCGGCGACAAATGCCGTTGCCGTGACTGCCCGGATAATCCGCTTTTGCTGGTCCATCTGACCATGAAAGGGGTCAATAACCTGGATACGTTCCTGCCCCATCTGGCGCAGGTCAACGGCCATCGCATCTATCGTAAAATCACGACGTAGTAAATCCGGCTCGATAGTACCCTCGAAGGTAGAAAAATCGATTTCCAGTCGGCCCTTCCCGGTGGGTTTCGGCTCGTCGGGTAGCACCACCCGGCCTACTTTGTTGACTTTATCCAACAGGACAGCTCTACCACCGAGAACCGTTGCCACCCGTTCGGTAACTTCCAGAGCATCAGCGGCAACGGCAATATCGATGTCAGCCGTCACTCGCCCCAGCAAGACATCGCGCACAAATCCCCCGACAAGATAGGCTGCGATTCCCTCCTCGGTAAGTAAATCCCTAATCCTGACCAGCAACGAGCGGATTTCAGGTTCAATCTGGCCCTGTGGGAAACTACTGACGCTTGTAGAATTCATTCGTCGAAAACTGGCACCGGCAAAATAAGGCAGGTATCTTCCCGCCGTCTTTAGTAATAAACCTTCCATTTAATTCTCTAACTATATCAAGGAAGCGTTGATAAAGCAACATATACGTACGGGCTTTCGTGTTAAATTCGTCTCTTTTTTCTTCAAGATGACATGTAGGCCAAAACAAGCCACATACGCACGATATGAGCCAAAGGATATCGATGTTGACCCCTTAGTTACCTTGACAATTGGCATGTGTCAATTTATAATTTCGCCTATTGGCGATACGGAGTACGTTGCAGTGAGAGTGCAGACACGGATTTTCGACCTTTGCGGCAAAGAATACAAGAACCTGTCTGAGCTAGCATCAGCGATGGGCATATCGGTTAGTCAAATCTACCGCGTACGGCAGGGCAAGCGGAACATCAATCAGAAATTTATCGTCGGCGCCCTTCAGGCTTTCCCCGGCCATAAGCTGGATGACCTTTTTTATCTTACCCCTACATCACAAACAAACAACCACGAGTGCCACGAGAATATGATAATACCTGTCCTTAATCGGCAGCGACCAAAAGGTAATCACCATTCCGATGCCGAGCTCATTACCCGCCAACTGCCTGCCTAGTAAATGACCTTTTCTTCGACCAGCTGACGGTATTCGTCTTCAGCCAGGCCAAGCAATTCTTTGAAAATGTAATCATTGTCCTGGCCGAGGAGCGGCGCCGCAGCATCAATTCTCACCGGAGTCGCGGAAAATTTCCAAGGCGGTATAAGGACTTTTTGCTCACCTATTACCGGATGGTTGACTTTCGCCCAGTTCTGGCGGTATTGCAGGTGCGGGTTCTTAAAAATTTCCTCCCCATTGAAGCAGGGCACGGCGGCCACGCCCACTTTTTGAAGCATCTCCATCACTTCATCGGGGCTATGGTTAACCGTCCACTGTTCGATTAGTTCGTCCAATTCCGCTTGATTTTGCCAGCGGGCGCATGCAGTAGCAAAGCGTGATTCCCCGGTCCAGCCCGGATTACCTATGACCCGGCATAATGCCTGCCATTCTTCATCAGTAGCGACGGCGATGCTGACCCACTTATCATTTCCCTGACAACGATAACTGTTGTGTGGCGCCATCTTTTCATCCCGGTTCCCCTGGCCCCCAGGCACACGGCCGTTCGCCATATATTCCATGATAAATTCTCCCATTAGCACGCTGATCGACGCTGAAGATGACATGTCGATATACTGGCCCTCGCCAGTCTTAAATCGGTGGGTCAGGGCGGCTAAGATAGCAAAGGAAGACGTCACGGCACTGACCAGGTCCATCTCCCCAGAGTGAGATGCTGGCTTACCACCCGGTAAACCGCTAACATAAGTTATGCCACCCAAGGCAGCGAAAATTGGCGCGTACCCGGCATACCCCCTTTCCGGACCAACAGCCCCGTGTGAAGAAGAGGCAAGATAAATAATATCAGGTTTGATGGTACACAGGTCTTCATAGCCCAGCCCTAACCTTTCCATTGCCCCGGGACGCATATTCTGGCTCACGATATCGCTTACACTGACCAGTTTCTTAACCAGCTCAATAGCTTTGGGCTGGCTCAGGTTAAGCGTAATACTCTTTTTGCCCAAATTCAGGTCATTAAAGACGCGTGATTGATTGACGCCGCTAAATTTCTGGTCAGTGGTAAAGGCCAGAATACGGGTGTAGTCGATATGGTGGGCGCTCTCGATTTTGATAACTTCGGCGCCTAAAGAAGCAAGCAACTCGGTCGCGTGGGAACCGGCCCAGGCCCAGCAGAAGTCAGCAATACGGATTCCGGCTAAAGGCCTTTCCCGGCTGGATGCCTTACTTGCAAGGCGATTTACCGGTAACGGCTGAGAAAATATTTCCTCGTTATGCTGGCCGAGCGAAGGCGCCGTCCGTCTCATTACAAACGGAGTCGCCGAAAGGGCATAAGCCACCCCCGGATAGGCCAACTTGCCCGCCACCGGATGAGTCGCTTCGGCAAAAAACTGCCTTGCCTTGAGCTGGGGTGATTCGGCCACATCTTTGGCCGTAGTCACCGGAGCCATCGGACAGCCGGCAGCCTGGCCCTGGTGATAGACCTCGAACCGGTTATGGTTCCGCAGCCAGTCGGCGACCAGCTGGGTAATTTCCGGCAGGTGCTGCTGGCGATAGGTCTCATCGGCGTATTTCCCGAACTTAGTGACATCCCCGTTTGAAATAAATTTGAAAAGGTTCTGCCACTCATGGGCCTGGACGGTGACCAGCGTCACAAAGCCATCCTGACAGTCGAAGACACCGGAGGCCCCCTTGATGGGGTCTAACCGGCTCTGGACGGAACCTTCGTTGGGATACCGGTCTGCCTGTACCCTCACGAAACTCAAGATGGCTTCCTGCTTTGAAACATCAACCTGCTGGCCCAGCCCGGTGGCCCGCTGGTGATAAAAGGCCGCCAGCGTAGCTACGCCAGCCGTCAGCCCGCAGGCACATTCAGTAAATAATCCACCGGGTATAATGGGTCTCTCCGTTCCAGCAACAAAGGGACTGATGTACCCCCAGCCGCCGGCATGGTAAGTATTGATGGGATAAGCCTTGTAATCACGATAAGGGCCAGTTTGTCCAAAGGGGGTAATCGAAGTCATCACCAACTTCGGGTTCACTTTTTGCAAGTCGGCATAAGTCAGCTTTAGCTGCTGGAGCATTTGCGGGGAGTGGTCTTCAATGATAATATCGGCCCATGCAACCAGCTTAAGGAACTTTTCCCGCTCTGCAGGGCTCTCTACATCCAGAGTAATCCCTCGCTTATTGGTATTTAGGTAAAGAAAAAGGAGACTATTCTCCGGGTTAGCTTCATTATGAACAAAAGGCCCGCGGTACCTTGCCGGGTCGCCCACGCCGGGCTTTTCTATTTTGACGGTCTCCGCCCCCAGGTCAGCCAGCATCTTGGCGCAATAAGGTCCGGCCGCCAACTCCGCCCAATCCAGCACCTTTATTCCATCCAGAGTCTGGTGACTATTTTCACGTGTGCTTGATTCCATCTAATCTGGGCCTCCCTTCGGTAAAGTGAGCAGCAATACGGGGTGATAGTAACATAGCAGGGTAGTTTTTTCAATATTTTGCACTATAATTTCTTGACGCCAGCGATTCCATTTGGGATAATAATGGGGATTTTCCTCCCAAGGTGTAATATGGCAATAAATGAGACGAGAGTCCCCGAAGTCAAAACAGAGCGCAACGGTAGCGAATCGGAACCTATCGTACGGAAGTGGTTCTGCGCCGCCATTTCACCCTCGGGCACTATCTTCAAAGTAGAAGCCGAGTCGCCGGCCGGTTTCCTGGAGGTGCTCGGTAAGGCGACCATCGCGTGGGTTGATTACGTGGCCCAATATGATGGGTTTGACAAGGAAGTCGCCAGCGTAGCTCCTCAGCTTGGCTTCAGCAACCATCTTACTTCCTCATTCTCGACGGAATCATACCTGAACTACGAAGATTTAGACACTGAGGTGGGAATAAAGCTGCCCTCCATCCAGGTTAGACAACTGGAAGTAAAACCATATCCGCTTTTACTGCTCCTCAGCAAAAATTTCATCCTTACCGTGCATCCGTTAAATGTAGACCGGAGATTTCACCGCTTGCGCCGGTACGCCGAAACGGTTTTGAAAAAAATACCGGCCGGGGCCAGCACTCAGGACAAGTTGACAATGCTGCTCACGCGCATCATTGACCATAACAACGACCGCAATTTCGAGCACCTGCGCCAGGTGGAGGAACTGGGCGATGAGCTCAACGAAAGCATGACCGACCCTTATACTCCCCGTACGAAGCTGGCACCGGAGATTTACAAGATGAAGCATGCCTTGATTACTTACCTCGATGCCCTCTGGGATACCGTTGATGTCCTCCATACCCTGCGCTACGGAGATGCTGAACTTATCACCGATGACCCCAGACTGCTTGATAAGCTCGGCGCACTTGCCGAGGAAGTCAACCGGCAAATCGGACTGGCCGAACACATGTCAGAAGTCCTCGCTTCCGGGCTGGAGGTGTTGCAGAGCATCTATAACAATCAACTGCAAAACCTCAATAACCGCCTGGCTTTGCTCATGACTTATTTAACCATTATCGGCACGGCGGTCCTTGTTCCCAATACCCTGGCAACTATATTAAGTAATTCTGTCTTCGAGATCGGGCCGGAAGACCTGGGCTGGTATTTAGTCTTGATGATTGGCTCGACGGCGGTGGCAACGGGCCTGGTCTACTGGTGGGTAAAGCGGCGGGGCTGGATACCCAGAAAGATGGAATAACTGAGGAAAACACCCCTGCTCTCACCGAGGCCTATTAAACCGGTCAATAAGTCCGGAAATAGAGACGAATCTGTTTTGCAGCCCCCGGTAGTGAAGGACTATAATAGCCTTCACCATCTCGGCGGCGCTCTGTTTCGGCGGCATCTTCGCCTCGCTGGTCAGGGGCAAGCTGAGATAAACGACTTTATCTCCTCCCACCATTTACCACAATCCAGGAAATCACGCCCATGCTTCTGTTATAATTGTTAACAGCGATGGATGAAAAAAGCCTGGAAATACTCGAATTTCCCCAGATAAAGCAAATACTGGCCGGGTTCACTTCGTTTTCAGCCAGTCACCAGCTGGCCCTGGACTTATTGCCCAGCAGTGACCACCAGCAGGTCGCACAGCTATTACAGCAGTCGGCGGAAGCACGCCATCTGCTGGACCTGGAGCCTTCGTTTTCTATCGGCGGAGTAATTGACGTTCGTTCTGACGTAAAGATGGCTTCGGTGGGCAAGGTGCTCGAACCGCAAAGTCTGCTGGATATCCAGCAGACCCTCGCCGCTGCCGGTCTGGTGCGCCAGCGACTGGAAAAGCTGGCGGACGAACTGCCATTGCTCTGGAACATCGCCAGCCGGCTTGTTGAGTTCGATAGTGTTGTCCGCAGTATTGCCCGCACACTGGCACCGAACGGACAGCTACTGGACAATGCCACATCTAACCTGGCCGGTATCAGGCAGCAGTTGCGGGAACTGCGCCAGCGGCTGAATGACCGGCTGGAAGCGATAATGCGGACACCGCGCGGGCAAAGGATTATCCAGGAACCGGTCATCACCGAGCGCGAGGGGAGGTACGTTATCCCCATCAAGATTGAACACCGTAAAGAAATAAAAGGCATCGTGCACGACGTCTCCAATACCGGCGTGACCGTCTTCATCGAGCCGTGGGTCACCACAGAAATGGGTAATACGCTGCGGGAATTGGAAACGGAGGAAAGGCGCGAGGTCGAAAAAATCCTGCGCGACCTGAGCACCGAAGTCGGCATCCATGAAGCCGAAATTTCCCAAGACATCGCCCTGATAGCGGAATTAGACTTATTACTGGCCAAAGCCCGCTATGCCCGCAAACTCAAGGCCGTCGAGCCGGTCTTAACCGACTTCAGCGAGGAAAAAGATAATAAACCGACGGGTGTACTGAAGCTGATTGAAGCCAGACACCCTTTGCTGGGCAATACCGCCGTCCCGCTTTCCGTGGAGATGGGACGGGACTTTCTGGTCCTCATCATTACCGGGCCGAACACTGGCGGCAAGACAGTGGCGCTGAAGACCATCGGCCTGCTCAGCCTGATGACACAGTGCGGCATCCCCATCCCGGCAGCCGCCGATAGCCAAATCCCCATCTTTGATAACATTTTCGCCGATATCGGTGATGAGCAAAGCATCGCACAAACGCTCTCCACCTTTAGCTGGCACGTAGGTAACATCGTCCGTATCATCAACCAGGCCACGAGCCGGAGCCTTGTCCTCCTCGACGAACTAGGCACGAGCACCGACCCGGTGGAAGGTTCCGCCCTGGCGGTGGCCATCCTGCGTCACTTCCTGTCGCACGGGACACTGACTGTCGCCACCACGCATTTCAGCGAAGTCAAAGCGTTCGCCCAGGCGACGACCGGTATGCAAAACGCTTCTTTCGATTTCGACCCGGCCACCTTGATGCCGACCTACCGCCTGACACTGGGTATCCCCGGTGGCAGCAATGCCCTCGCCGTCGCCCGGCGCCTCGGTCTGCTTCCAGAGATTGTCACCGAAGCCGAAAGAATAATACCGGAAGGTATCCGCGAACTGGAAACCCTCCTGACCAGCCTGAAAAGCAAGGAACAGGAGGTGAGCATTCTTCAGAGACAGCTGGCTCGGGAAAAAGAAGAAGCGGCCCGGCACAACCGGGAGCTGGCCGCCGAACAGGAGCGCCTGACTTTGGAGACACGTAACCTGATTCAGGAGGCACGCGACCGGGTCACCCGCGAGATTGTCGCCCTGAACCAGCAAATCCGTGACGCCACTGCCGAGCTGCGCCGGGAAAAGTCCCGAGAGAAGGTGGAGCAGGCCAGAAAAGTGCTGACGGCCGCCCATGAACAACTAAAAAGCGGGGCTTTGCAAACACAGGGTGACGAAGAGATAGTTGACACAGACAAAACCGAGATTGCCGTGGGCGACACCGTTTCCATCCGGGAAGTAAGCATGAAGGCCACCGTATTATCGCTATCGGCAGAACGGAATGAAGTCGAAGTGCAGGCTGGGCAGGCCCGCCTCACCCTCGGCCTGGATAAAGTGGACAAGGTATCATCGGAGGGCCGTGCAGCCGCCGCCACGCCCATCAAAGTAAAGATGGTGGCGCGGTCGGTATCCCGTGAACTCGACCTGCGCGGCAAACGCGCCGAGGAAGTGCAACCATTGCTCGACCGGTACCTGAATGAGGCCACGCTGGCCAATCTGAAGGAAGTACGTATTATTCATGGCTTCGGTACCGGCGTGGTGCGTCAGATTGTCCGGGACTCGCTGGTCACCCACCCGCTGGTGAAATCGTCCCGCCCCGGCAAGCGGGACGAAGGCGGCGATGGCGTGACCGTCGCCCAACTATAGCCGGAGGCAGAAGCTGTGCTTACCGCCCGAAAGTCCTATTTAAGCCGGGAAAAGATGCTCGCTTTTCTTGGTGAGCTGGAAGCAACCGATAGTACCGCCACATCGCTATATCTTCCCGCTGGACTATCACCTGAAGAGATTTCAGAACTGGTCGAAAAAGTTGACCCGGATAATGCGACGCCAGGAGTGGCTGACCTTGCCATCAGTTCCCCGACCGGTACCGTCATTTTCTGGAGCCAGACACAGAAATACGTAGTGCTACCACCGCTCCCGGTCAGTGAAGAACGTTTTCATCACGGCTTTATTGCCGCGCCGCTGGCTTCATTGCTTAGCCACGACTATCGGATTGGCGTGGTCTTAGTCCGTCTAGGTTCTTACGCCGTAGGGTTTTGCCGGGGCGAAAACCTCGTGGCCAGCAAGGTCGGCACCGGCAATATCCACGCCCGGCACCGGCAGGGCGGCTCTTCGGCCCGAAGGTTTCAGAGGCACCGGGAAAAACAAATCGAGTCTTTCCTGATACGCGTCTGCGGACACATCGAGGAGATTCTCCGACCGCAGGCAAAATCTCTCGACTATGTTGTTTATGGGGGCGCCCAGACTACCATCCTGCTGCTGCAAAAACGCTGTCCCTTTCTCCAGCAGTTCGCCGACCGCAGCTTGCCGCCACTACTCGATATCGCAGACCCGCGCCAGCCGGTATTGGAGAAAACCATTGGCCGTATCTGGTCGAGTACTGTTATCGAATGGTCTGAAAATGAACAAACAGCACCCGGTTAGCTTCAGTTCTTGGGGGTGGCGGTGTCTCCTGGGAGTCCATTTCCCCGGCAGCTTTAGCCTTTTCTGAGAGAGGCTCAGCAAAAGCCACTGCCAGTTCTGGTCCTTCAAGAGTTTCGCTGACCCATAGCATAGGCCAACGAGAAAGCATCTTAGTCCATGCGGTATGCATCATACCCTTTACCCCAAATTCCTGAATGCCTCTGAAGCGAAGGCTTCTCCCGGCGGATTTCAAGCCTTCTAGAATGATTATAGTGCCTTTTTCATTCCGCTATCAATGGTCCGAGTTAATATTGAACCCTTCTTGAGTTAACTGCCTTGATGGACTATACTGTTTTTCATACTAACTGAGAGGCGGTTGAAGGGATGCCTTTAGATTTAACGAAAGTCGCCGGGCAGGTTGACCGAATGGTCACCAGTCTCAAAAATGGCGTCGCGGACAAGCAGCAGCGGTTGAATTACGCTCTGGAGACTCTCGGCGGTGAGGCGGTCGATATCGCCAAATTACAGCGAAAAATCGCCGCCAGCAAGACGACCTGGCTGGTGGCTGGCCTAGTGGAAAGACTGAACGCCCACTTTCCCGCCCCGCCCCTTCCTGACGAATTCACCGTAATGGCCACCGATGGCTCGCATATCGAGGTTGACCGCCACCAGGCGGCCCGTTGCTACCTGATTAACATCGGCAATGTTGTCCTGCATTACGGCGCCCATCCTGAAGCCGTCCTGGATAGCGTCCCCAGCCTCTATGCCGGCGATGACGACCTGGTGATGACACCACCTGACGGGAAGGGGCGCGAACAAGTAGTAGTCGGCCCGCTACTGGGTTTAAAGCGTGGCGTGGACGAATGCCGTCACCTGGCGGAACTGGCAGCGAAACTGCCGCCGCAACGTCCGGCTCTGGCGTTGCTCGATGGCACACTGGTGCTGTGGGGGCTGGAAGCCTACCCTGAGTTCATTACACAATCACTCTTGGAACAGGGCTTTTTAACCTGTCTGGAGCAGATGAGAAAGCTGGGGAGCCACCTCGCCATGGCAAGCTATATCAGCTCGCCGCGAGGCACCGATGTGGTCAATGCCCTGCGGGTGGCCATCTGCCCCAACGACCCGCCCGATTGCGACCGCTATTGTGCCGGACAGGAAGAAAGAGGCTGCGAGGGTGTGGCCGGCGTGCTGGACCAGGAGCTATTTTTTAACGTATTAGGTCAGGGTGAGCGCTCTGCCCTCTTCATGAGTCAGTCTTCGGTAGTGCGGCAGCATTACGGTGAACACCATATCTATTTTTTCTACCTCAGGGTAGAGGACGAAATTGCGAGGGTGGAAGTGCCCCAGTGGGTGGCCCGGGACGAAAAGAGGCTGAACCTGGTACATAGTCTGGTCTTAGACCAGTGCCGGCGCGGGCAAGGCTACCCGGTGGCACTCTCCGAAGCCCACGAACAGGCCGTAGTCAGAGAGGCCGACCGCCAGAACTTCTGGCAACTGGTCGAGTCCCTGCTGGTGGAGGAACACCTCCCCACCCCCACCTCCGGCAAAGGCCGTAGCAAGAGGACGAGGTGGATTTAGAAATGAATTGCTTCTATCACCCCGAGCGTGAGGCTGTGGGTATGTGTGTTTCTTGTGGCAAACCGATATGTCCAGAATGTAAAGTCGAACTCGGGAAAAAATTCTACTGCAATCCATGTGCTGAAAGGATGTTCTCTGATAAACTTCAAGCGGGGGCGGGTATAGAGACTGCAGCAATTACACTAGAGAATACCTCTGGCCAAGGCAGTTCGACAGCGGTTCCGAAAGAGATTCGTGGTTGGAATTGGGGGGCTTTTTTGCTCGGTTGGATTTGGGCGGGGGGTAACAAGCTGTGGGGATGGCTAATTTTTGGACTAGTTACTGCTGGTATGGCTTTCATACCCTCTCCTAATAACACAGCTCCGTGGATAGCTTCCCTTGTTCAGTTTATTATAAGTGTTGTCTTAGGCATAAAAGGAAGCGAATGGGCTTGGCAGCGCAAGCGTTGGGATAATATTGAGCACTTTAAGAGAACCCAACGTCTCTGGAAGTGGTGGGGGGTGGGGGTAGCGGTTCTGGAATTCGTAGTAAGTATTGTCATAGGTATCATAGCTATTCTGGCTGCCATCGCTCAATATGGCGGATTCTTAAATAATATGGAGGTGCAATAATGGGAAGCAAGGGTAGAAAGAACGTCAAGAAACCAAAGAAAGCACAGGAGAAGAAGGCAGCCGGCGGGAAAAAGTAGAGCTTATTCAGTAATTTCTGTTTTTTGCACTGTGAGAGTTAAGTTTTCTGAAAGGGCGTTTGTCCTCTCTTTATGAGAGCGTGCGCGATTAAGGGGTGTGTAAGAGGGGCTTCGCCCCTCTTACACTCATCTTCCCCTCTCCTTACGAAGGAGAGGGGAAGAAGGGGTGAGGTTAGCAAGTGAATATGGCTGAAAATTTAAGAGTCGGTGAAGTTATCGAGACCAGCACCACCGATTTTGTGGCGCAGTGCTATGAACTGTATCAGTCGCCGCCATTCGGTAGCCTGGTGAAGACCACAGACCTGCCGGTAGAGCTTTACGGCGTGGTCTATAATACGACCACGTCCAGCTTCGAGCCGGGGCGACGTCCCATTGCCCGCGGTAAAGACGAACCCGATGAAGCGGCCATCTACCGCGCCAGCCCCCAACTAGAGAAATTGCTGCGTACCGAGTTCAGTGCCCTCATTATCGGGCACAAAGAAGGCGATAAAATTCTTCATTACCTGCCGCCCAAGCCTGCCCGCCTGCACAGCTTTGTCTATCTCTGCTCGCCGGATGAAGTCAGGGAGTTCAGCCAGTCCCTAGCTTTCCTCCACGTCTTGCTCACCACCCGCCTGCCCGTACCGGTGGATGAGCTAGCCGCCGCCTCGCTCCGTCAGATGAGCAGTGTCTATCAAGACCCACATCCTTTCCTGGTAGCCGCCGGGAAGGAACTGGCTTCGCTCTTGAGCAACGAATTCGACCGGCTCAAGGCCATTTTAGGGAGGATTAAAGGATGACCGAACACCTGGGTATCGTTGTCTCCGGTTCGTTGAATAAAGGGATCGAGGTCCGGCTGGATGGCTCGGCTTCAGTCGAGGATATGGCTGTCGGACGCTACGTGACTATCGAAGGCAGGCAGCGTCGCTTCTTCGGCATGATTACCGATGTTACACTGGGTGTCAGCGACGAGAAGCTGACCCAGACCCCGCCCGATATCGCCGACCCGTTCGTGGCGGAAGTATTGAACGGCACCAGCACCTACGGTATGCTGCATATTCTGCCGCTGCTCACCATCGGCGGCGCCGCCGATATTTTGCTCGAAGGCCCTCAGCCGGTAAAGACGGTGCCCAGCCACTTCTCGCCGGTGAAGCTGGCCTCGCAGGAAGACGTCGAGGCCGTGTTCGGCGGGGAAGATGAAAGGAAATTCTATATCGGCACACCGCTGGATATGGAGACCAAGGTCTGTCTCAACCTGGAAGAACTGGTCAAGCGGTCGAACGGCATCTTCGGCAAGAGCGGCACCGGCAAGACTTTCCTGACCCGTCTGCTGCTCATCGGGATGCTACAAAAATCGGCGGCGGTCAACCTGGTCTTCGATATGCACAGCGAATACGGCTGGGAGAGCCGCAGCGAGACCGGGCATAAAGTAAAAGCCCTGAAGCAGCTTTTCCCTGACAAAGTGGCTGTCTTTACCATCGATGAGGAAAATGCCCGGCGACGGCGCGTGAGCACGGACTTCGTCGTCAGGATTGGCTACGATGAAATCGAGCCGGAAGACATGGCCTTACTCCGCCAGACCCTGAACCTGACCGAGCCGGCTGTGGAAGCCGTCTATCAGCTTTCGCGAAAATTCGGCAAGAACTGGCTCGAACGCACCCTGGCAATAGAGGATACCGAAGAAATACTCAAAAGCCTGAATATCCATGAGAGCACCTTCCAGAATTTGAAGCGGGGGTTGGCGACCATCAGTCGCCTGCCCTTCCTTGTCCCGCACTCGGCGGATAACGCCGTGCCCCATATCCTGGAACAACTCGACCGCGGCATCAACGTCGTCCTGGAGTTCGGCCGCTATACTGATATTACCGCCTATATCCTGGTGGCTAACCTGCTCAGCCGGCGCATCTATGGCCGGTACCGGGAGCGCACCGAGACGGCCATGGCTGAAGATGCCGCTCCACCCCATCCCCTCGTCATCACTATCGAAGAGGCCCACAAATTCCTTAATCCGGAAGTGGCCGACCAGACTATCTTCGGCACCATCGCCCGCGAAATGCGCAAGTACAGCGTGACTTTACTGGTGATTGACCAGCGGCCGAGCGGTATCGATGAGGAGGTCATGTCGCAACTCGGCACGAAAATCACCTGTTTGCTCGATAATGAGCGTGACATCGAGAGCGTGCTGGCTGGCGTTTCGGGTAAGAGCGAATTAAAATCGGTGCTCGCCCGACTCGAATCGAGGCAGCAGGCGCTTATCTTCGGCCATGCCGTACCGATGCCGGTGGTGGTCAAGACGCGGGAGTACGGCTCGGCGGCGTCTTACCAGGACCTGGGGGCAACGAGCGAAAGCGACGTGACAAAAGAAGACAACAAAGCTGTGGAAGAGCTATGGGGCTATGACCGGGAGTGGACCGACCAATAAGACCGGCGGCAGGCCGGACCCGGCATCCTCACTCTTCGCTCAGGCACGCAGGCTGTTGCGCCAGCACCAGCTTCACGCCCGCAAAGGACTAGCCCAGCATTTTCTTATCGACGCCGGAGTATTGCAACGCATCCTGACAGCATCCGAACTGACTTCCTCTGACGTGGTGGTGGAGGTGGGGCCGGGGCTGGGCGTACTGACCCGGGAACTGGCCCAACGCGCCGGTTGGGTGGTGGCCGTCGAACTGGACGACCAGCTGGCGGCTATCCTAAAAAATACCCTCGCTGCTTACAAAAACCTAACGATTGTTAACGGGGACATCCTCAAAATCGACCCGGTGACCCTACTGGATGCACCGAAAGCAAAACTTACCACTAGAGTAAACGGCTACAAAGTGGTGGCCAATCTGCCCTATTACATTACCTCGCCGGTGTTACGCCATTTCCTCGAAGCATCGGTCAAGCCTTCGGTCATGGTGCTGATGGTACAGAAAGAAGTCGCCGAACAAATCGTCGCTCCACCCGGCCGGATGAGCCTGCTGAGCGTCGGCGTCCAGCTTTACGGCCAGCCCGCTATTGTCAGCCAAGTCCCCGCCCGCTCTTTTTATCCCGTACCCGAAGTTGACTCGGCGATACTGAAAGTCACTGTCCATCCCCAGCCAATAATCAAGGCGGCTGATGCCGAAAGTTTCTTCCGGGTAGTGCGGGCCGGTTTTTCGGCAGCCCGCAAGCAAATTGTAAATCCCTTGTCTCATGGCCTGAACTTACCCAAAGCCGATGTCCTCTCCCGGCTGGAAAAGACAGGTATCGACCCGCACCGCCGGGCGGAAACGCTGTCGCTGGAGGAATGGGCGAAGCTGTGGGGAGTATTTACCGAGGAGAAGAATGAGCACACTGACAGTACTGGCACCGGCTAAGATAAATTTAACACTGGAAGTCCTCGGCAAACGGCCGGATGGCTTTCACGAAATTCGCAGCGTGATGCAGACCATCGACCGGTGCGACCGCCTCACTTTTCAGCCTGCGGCCAATATCGAGTGCCGGTCGGATTTGGCCGAGTGGGCGGCCGAACAGAGCCTCGTTTCCAAGGCGGCTACTCTACTCCAGACGACCACCGGCTGTAGCCAGGGCGCCACCATCACGGTTAATAAACGCATTCCCTTACTTTCCGGGCTGGGCGGCGACAGTAGCGATGCGGCGGCTACTTTACGCGGTCTCAACCGGCTCTGGGATTTAAGATTATCGCCGGAAGAACTGCTGAAACTGGCGCCGCGGCTGGGTTCCGATGTAGCCTTTTTCCTTTACGGCGGCACGGCCCTGGCGGAGGGGAGGGGTGAAATAATAACCCCGCTACCGCCCTTACCTCATTCATGGGTGGTGCTGGTCACGCCACCCGTACCTAGAGAACCCGGCAAGACTAGGATGCTATACGGTCGCCTCGATGCCAGTCACCACACCGACGGCCAGATTACGGAGAGGTTGGTCAGAGAGTTAAAGGAAGATAAGGAATTTAATCCGTCCCTTCTTTTTAATACCTTTGAGAACGTGGCTTTCGACATTTTCCCGGAGGCAGGGTCGGCATCCCGGCGCATGACGGAAATAGGCAACGTCAAGGTATACCTGGCCGGTTCCGGCCCGACTTTATATGCCCTGGTAAAGGACAAAGCCCAGGCCTGGGCCTTATTTCAACGACTGAAGCAGCAAGGCCTTGAGCCATATTTGACGGAAACACTAGCTGAATTGGCACCCATCAAGGTCGAATAAAGTAAATTGTCATCTGGCGAAGGCCCTCGGGCTGAAGCCAGAATCCAGAAAATAGAATTTACGTGGATTCCAGCCTACGCTGGAATGACATTTAATACTCAGCAGGAGGGAGAGAATGCCATTCACCACCGAGGATAACTTAAAGTCGGCCTTTGCCGGGGAAAGTCAGGCGAACCGCCGCTATCTTTTCTTTGCCGAAAAAGCGGAAAAGGACGGCTACCCGCAGGTCGCCCGACTATTTCTTGCCGCCGCCGAAGCGGAGACAGTGCACGCCCGCAATCACTTCGCCGCCATGGACGGTATCGGCTCGACCGCCGATAACGTGATGACCGGCGTTATCGGGGAGCACCAGGAGTTCACCCAGATGTACCCCGGTTTCATTGCCGAAGCCGAAGCGGAGAATAACCAGCGGGCCTTGGAAAGCTTCGACTACGCCAACAAGGTCGAGCAAATCCATTACGGCTATTTTCTGAAAATGAGCGAAGCACTGAAGTCAGGCCAGCCGCTTAAGGACGAGCCTTATTTTGTCTGCCCGTGCTGCGGCAATACGGTTGCCGGTACCGCGCCTGATAAGTGTCCTATCTGTGCTACCCCGAGCAGCAAGTTCAAGCGGATTGACTAGAGGTAAATCCATCCCCTGACTCCCTTCCCTTGCCAAAGGAAGGGAGATTAGAAACAAAGAGAGGGGCTGTCGCCCCTCTCTTATAAGTTTTTCTCTCTGACCTAGGGCAAGAGTTACTGTTATTTGTTAAGCCTGTTCCTTACCACTGAACGGCGGGTATTTATCCGTGAAGTAATAGGCATAGCCTTGAACTCGGGTGCTCCACCGGAAGTACCGCGTGACAAAATCGAAGAAAACGGTTGGATATCTGCCTGTGAAGAGAATAGCCCACCATGTTAGAAAAAGGACTACCCCGGCGGCGATGCCAAGGAAGAACAGGACTATTGAATGCGGAATCGTCATCGGCCATCCCGAGCCACCACTCCAGGTAAGCTTCCAATGGCCGAGCACGTAGTCATACGCTAAGGACGGTTGGACAGGAAATCGGAAGAAGGTAGTCAAACGAGAAAGCTTGCCCGGTGTCTCGACACTGACGGCGACAGGGTAGCTAGTATCGACGGCACCGGTAAACGGTGGGTATTTGTCAGTGAGGAGAAGCACATAGCCGCCTAACCTTACCGACCACCTGAACCACCAGGTGAGAAAGTTGAAGAAAGTCTGAGGATACCTAGCGGTAAAAAGGATTGCAAACCAGGAAAGAACGTACATGACGGCTGCGGCTATGCTGACAAAAGCGAAGACAATTATCTGAGGAATGACCATGAAGCCGCGGAAGAACGTAGTTAGCCGGGAGAGTTTCTCAGGACGGTCTACTTTGAGCGCCACCGGATAGGTCATTTGAGCACCTCCTATCTACAACTCAGGCCCCCACCCTCAGGGAAGCCCGGTTACAACCCGCCTGAATCCGATAAAAGTGATGACTTACCCATGAATCGGGGCTATTATACACTAAAAATGCGTGGCGAGCCAGCTTCAGTCGTTCCATTCGTCTCCGGCTAATATCGTCTCTTTCTTTCCTCAGTTGGCCACTCTTTCACTCTCTCCACCTCTCCCTGCTTTGAACTTACCTCACCGTCCAGCCTCGCTTCGAGGAGACGCTGTAAAATTTCTTTGATTTTGGGCCCCTGGGGAATGCCCATTTTGAGCAGGTCAGTGCCGGTAAGCGATGGCCTGATATAACGCAGCTTGTTTTCAAACAAACGGAGGCGACGGCAGGCGACTGGAATATCACAGGCTAAAAGGTTAACGGTGATGGCCAACGAGGAGTAGCCATGAAGTATTTGGTAAATGCGGCTGGGCTTTAGTCTTGGTCGGGCCAGTTCAGACAGATTAGCCTTTAGACTACTCGTTTCTCTTAGTGTTTGGGATAGCGATTTGGGAAAGTTGAGGTCGGTAATGAAATGCTCAGTTTCGTCGGGCGTTAAGCGATAGCACAGAAGGGCTAGATAGAGGGGTGTGGAGGGTGGCTCACTTAGGTGCCGTGCCTGAGCAAACTTTTCCGCCAGCCAGCCGTCACCTTGAAGCGACGGCTGTAACCGAGCCAGCACGCCGAGTTCATCGGCACGGTGCAGGGCTTTTTCCGGGAATTCCTCTTTCAAGACCAGTTCGAGCTCGTGGCGGAGACGGTCGCTGCTGATAGTAGCGAGCATCGGGGTATCCCGTTTCAGGAGATGCAGGGTGCGTGTTTCTATTTTGAAGTCCAGGCGCTGCTCGTAGCGCAGGGCACGCCAGATGCGGGTGGCATCATCGATAAAGCTCTTGTCGTGCAGGATGCGGATAAGTTTATCTTCAAGGTCTTGCCGCCCGCCATGCCGGTCAATCAGGTGGCCCCAGCGGGCGGGGATAAGCTCGACGGCCATGGCATTGATAGTAAAGTCGCGTCGGAAAAGGTCACTGGCTAGAGAGCCTGGCGCTACCTTAGGCAGGGCGCCCGGGTGCTCGTAGGTCTCCGAGCGGGTGGTCGCCAGGTCGATGCTCCAGCCATTCCATTTGAGTTTGGCCGTGTTGAAACGGGCATGGACGGTGATTTTACCGGGGAAAATATCAGCCAGCCGGCGCACGAGGTCGATGGCGCTGCCTTCCACCACCAGGTCCAGGTCGAGGTTAGTCCGCTTTAAAAGGAGGTCACGGACGACACCGCCGACGAGATATAAATTAAGTCCCTGGCTGGCAGCAATGAGGCCCGCCGCCTCCATAAACTCGACGAGCTCGACGGGTAATTGCTTCTCCATACGGCGGGCTAAGTTAGCCGTGCGGGGCATTGTTTTTCCTCCAGCCTTACGTGCCCTCATTATAACACAGCTAATTATAGCTGAATGCTGTCAGCCGACAGCTACATGTCATTTACGGAAAACTTTACATCGCTTATAATGAAATGAATTATGAAAGTCGTGTCTATCGTCGGGATGGCCGGCGCCGGTAAGTCCGAGGTATCCCGCGTCTTTGAAGAGAACGGTTTTACCCGTATCCGATTCGGTGATATTACCGACCAGGAACTAAAGAAAAGAGGCCTGCCTCTTAACGAGGCCAATGAGCGCCGTATCCGTGAATTGCTACGTAAAGAGCAAGGGATGGCGGTTTATGCTAAACTGAACTTACCCCGCATCGACGCGGCGTTGAAGCAGTCTAACGTGGTGATTGACGGTCTTTATTCCTGGGAGGAATATATCTACCTCAAAGACTACTATAAGGAAAATTTTGCCGTGGTGGCGGTGTGGGCATCACCTGAAACGAGATATGCCCGGCTCAGCCGACGACGAAAGCGCCCGTTGACGGCGGAAGAGGCGGCCAGCCGGGATAAGGCTGAAATCGAAAATATTAATAAGGGCGGGCCTATTGTCATGGCCGATTTTACGGTTAATAACGAGTCATCACTAGACAACCTGAGAAAAGCCGCCAGCCAGATTGTGACCAAACTGAAATGAAAAAAGTGACCAGACCAACTATCGATGAGTATTTTCTGAAAATAGCCGCAGTGGTGGCCGAGCGTTCCACCTGCCAGCGCCATCATATCGGTGCGGTGGCGGTCAGGGACAAACATATCCTGACCACGGGTTATAACGGTGCTCCGGCGGGGCTAAAAGACTGCCTCGAGTTGGGCTGTCTGCGCAACGAGTTAGGTATCCCCTCCGGACAAAGGCACGAAATTTGCCGCGGCATTCACGCCGAGCAGAACGCCATCATTCAGGCGGCCCTGCATGGCGTCAGCCTGGAAGGCAGCACCATCTACTGCACCCATTCCCCCTGCGTGCTCTGTGCCAAGATGCTGGTCAACGCCAAAATAGAGCGCTTCGTCAGTTGTGGCAAGTACAACGACGATTCGTTTATGGACCTATTCCGCGAAGCCGGCATCGATTTTGAGACCAAGAAAAGGCCGACCTGCCAGATTAACTACCTTGACTAATAGCTGGCATTCGGACTCAACTCTAAATATTTTCGCCCTGGTAGGTCCCGTGATAGCCTTCGGTAGCGCCGGTCAACCGAAAGAAGACAAGCTGCATTACCCGTGTATTTTGCTGGAGACGTATCCCCTGGGTATTATAGACGACGAGCAGGGCTTGCGACCGGCCCGAGTAACCGGCGTCCCATACCGCCGTACCGACGGTAACACCGCAGCGGAGCAAGCTCGACCGGGGCCGGCCCAGTGCCATGATATTATCGGGCAGGTGGACAATTTCGTTAAAGGTAATCAGATAGGGGCCGGGGATAAGGTCGATAAAGCCCAGGCCATCGAACACCAGCGGCGCTAAGGCGGAGACCTGTCTCTGATTATTATCAACGGCGAGCTGACCGGCGGACTGGAGCAGGCATATTTCCCGCAAGGTCAGGTCGAAGCCGTTGGGCTGTAGCTGTGCGGCCAGGTCGAGATAGTTTTCGATTAGAGGCGGCTGCTGGCGTATCAGCTTCTCAAGGTCGGGCTTGGCTAAGACGGTCATTGACTCCAGTATAATATTTTCCAGTAGCAAATGGTAGACGAAAGGGTCTATTTGCGTTTGATTACCGCAGCATTGGGGGAAACGAATTCGTAGGATAAATGCTATACTAGAAGAAGTGTAATGGGAGCGAACGAAGAGGATTTAATGAAGAATCACTATAAACTTCTTGTTCTCGATGTCGATGGTACCCTGGTGGATGGGGACGGTATCATTTCACCCGAGGATGAAGAAGCAATAGTCCAGGTCCATCGCCTCGGCATTCCGGTGGCGCTATCTACCGGCCGGGCGGTGCAGGCCTGCCAGCGGTTCCTCGACCGGCTAGCGCTGGACGGGCATCATATTTTCTTCGATGGCGCCCTGGTAAGCAACCCCGGGTTGGGCGAAGAGGTCTATGCAAAAGAGATTAAGAAAGATTTGGCCAGGCAGGCCGTCGGGTTCGCCCACGAAAAAGAGATGAACCTCGAATTATTTTCCAGCACGCACTATTTTGTCGAGCGGGAGACCTGGGCCAGCGATATCCGCCGTAATTTCTTTCGCATTGAGCCGACCGTGGTGGATTTTGACCGGCTCTGGCAAAGCGAGCGAATAATCAAGGGGACACTGGTCGTCGCCTCCGCCGAAGAAAAAGCTAAGGCTAATAGTTTTCGCCGACACTTCGCCCGGAATTTCTATTTTTCACTGACCAAAACGCCAGCCTATCCCGAGGTTGATTTTATCAATATCGTGACCAACGGTGTGTCCAAAGGCAACGCGCTGGAGGCGCTGGCCGCCCACCTCGGCATTCCTCTGGCGGAGGTTATCGCCATCGGTGACGGCCTCAATGACGTCTCTCTCCTCGATACAGCCGGACTCGGGATAGCCATGGCGGGCGCCCCCGATGCCCTCAAAGCCGTTGCCGATTCGGTAACTCTCGACGTCAAGCACAGCGGGGTGGCGCTGGCGGTCAAACAGTTCCTGTTATAACGGGGCTTACTGGCACGGCCAGATGAGCCTTCCTGTCATTGACAGTACATCCGTCGGGCGGTTACACTGGATTTAAACACTAGAAATATCTCCGCCGCGGCGTTAGGTAAAGGAGCTTTGCATGTTCATCGGAAAGAAAACCATAATGGGATTCTTGGCACTAGTCCTGCTTCTCCCTCTTAGCCTGCTGGGCTGCACCAGCGACCTATCCGCCGAGGAAATAACGGCTAACGTTATTGACGCTTACCAGAAGGTAACTACAACCAGGATGGACATGACTCTCAACGCCGCCACCGAGATGACTACCACCAACCAGTCAATAAAATTCAACATGCTCGAAAATGCCGTCGCTTCCATCAACGTTGCCGAAAAACAGATGGAGATGGCGATGAATATCACCATGGACATGCCCGGCCAGGGCACGCAGGATATGGCCATGGACGTGTTTGTGATTTCTGACTGGATATATATGAAGGTCGGGCTGCCCCAGGGCGACCAATGGCTGAGAATGAGGCTCAGTGACGAGCTTTGGTCACAACAAGACCAGCTTACCCAGCAAATCGAATTTCTGAAGACAGCCATCAAGGTTACTTCGCTGGGCAGTGAAACGGTGGATGGAGTCGATTGCTTTGTCGTGCAGATCAAACCCGATATGGAGTCCCTGATGAAATGGTTGTCATCACAGCAATCACAGCCCGGCGTGGACTTCAGCAAAATCGACCTCTCCCGGGTCTTCAAGAGCACTTCGATAAAAGAGTGGATTGCCCAGGATAGTTATCTACCGGTTAAGGCAGAAATGGATATGGTCCTCGAGATGCTCCCGGAGGATGTCGGCGCCACTGACCAGGATTTTACCAAGATGGCCATGGATATCAAGGCTGAGGTTAGATACTATGACTACAATCAGCCGGTCTCCGTAGCTCTGCCACTGGCGGCCCTGGATGCTCAGGAAATAACTACCGGGCAGTAACCGTCGCCGGCATGGTGGAGATAGCCGGGTCGGTACGGGAAAGGAGGTCTGGGATGATGGAACCGCCGAGAATTACCGTCGCTGAAGTGAAGGCCAGGACAGACCGCGATGAACCGTTGCTCTTTATCGATACACGCAGCCCAGCCTCGTGGGAGGGGTCTGATATCAAGCTCCCCGGAGCCATCCGCTTGCACTATAGTGAGCTGGAACGGCACCTTAACGAGCTGCCTAAAGACCGGACTATCGTTACCTACTGCACCTGACACAACGAGGCGTCCAGCGCCCGTGCGGCGCAGATATTGCTGGAGCACGGTTTCAAGAACGTTTATGCCCTCAAGGGTGGGGTTGACGCCTGGCGGCAGGCCAACTATCCGGTCGAGCCGAAGTAACGTTACTTCCCGTTCGTGGTGAGCCAGCCTGTACTGAGCTTGCCGAAGGGAACCACCAGTCGTCATCCTTCGACAGGCTCAGAGAGTATCGTCCCGCCGTATTGCTTTGGGGTCGTTGTCGTCCTTCTTGTGAGGGACTCCACGTCATGACAATCCATAAAAGTAGTTAGCTAATGCCTTAATTATTTTATGCTATACTTTATGCTGAAGTGCCAGCGTAGCTCAGTGGTAGAGCAGCGGTTTCGTAAACCGCGGGTCGGGGGTTCGAGTCCTCTCGCTGGCTCTGCGGAGGATACATGAGCCAGTTCATCGATAAACTCAACCGGATTTCTCAGGCGCAGCCTCGGCCTTTAGGTTTCAGACTGACTGAGGCCGCGCCGGCAAAAGCCCGCATTCAGCTTGTGGCCAGTATCGCCCAGCATAATATCGACCAGCTCACCGAGGCGATGGCCGGGGCCGATGCCGGACTGGTCCATATCAATAAAGCGGGATTGAGTGCGAAAGCTCTAGCGACAGTAGCCCAGGCCGTGCCGGAAACTCCGTGCGGGGGCTGGCTGCCGCGAGAGAGCGGTCCCGCCGACGTGAAACAGGTGCTCGAGGCGGAATTCGATTTTATTGTTTTTCAGGCTACCAGCACACCACTCTCGATTTTCGAAAATGAGACGACCAGCAAAATCCTGGAAGTCGATGCCTCGCTTAACGAAGGCTTACTGAGAGCCGTGAACGAACTCTCGGTGGATGCCGTGCTGCTCAGCCGGGATGAGAATAGAGAGGATTCTTATCTTACCACCCAGCAGCTTGTCATCTTCCACCGTTTTGCCAGCGTGCTGGACAAACCGCTACTGGCGCAGATACCGGCCGAAGTGACTTCCGGGGAACTGGTTACTTTATGGAAGGCCGGCGTTGAGGGCATCGTCGTCGAAGTCAGTACTAAACAGGGGAAAGATAAACTCAATGAACTGCGGCAAATAATCGATGAGACAACTTTTCCATCACGCCGGCGTCGAAAGTTAGAGCCGCTGCTACCCCACATCGCTACCCCACCACCCCAGGAAGAAGAGATGGAACCCGAAGAAGAGCCCGACGAGGAACCGTAGATACCTACCAGTTTCGGGCGGACTCTAGGTGCACTGGGAAAGTTGCCAGGATTTTCCCTCGGTGGTAATCGCCGGGGCAATCACCATCTCAACCTGGTGCATTTCCCGGATGTTGAAGGCACCGCAAACACCCATGGCGGTACGGATAGCGCCCACCAAGTTCTGGCTGCCATCGGTAACCGAGGTCGGGCCGAAAAGAATCTGCTGTAAAGGTGCGGTGGTACCCACCTTGATACGGGTGCCCCGGGGCAGTACCGGGTGAGGATGCGACATACCCCAGTGAAAACCATGGCCGGGTGCTTCCTTCGCCTGGGCAAAAACCGAGCCGAGCATAACGCCGTCAGCGCCAGCGACAAAGGCCTTGCATACGTCGCCGCCCTTGCGGAAACCACCATCGGTAATTATCGGCACGTAACGGCCTGACTCCTTGAAATAGTCGTCGCGGGCAGCGGCACAATCAATGGTCGCCGTTATCTGCGGCACGCCGACACCGAGAACCTCGCGGGTGGTACAGGCGGCACCGGGTCCCACTCCAACAAATAGTCCGGCCACTCCCGTCCGCATCAGTTCCAGGCAGCTACTATAACTCACGCAATTGCCGACGACAACTGGCATCGGCGCCGTCCGGGTAAGTTCTTCAAAATCAAGCCCGCGGTAACTCTTGGAGACATGGCGGGCGGTGGTGACGGTGGACTGGACGACCAGAATATCAACTTTTGCTTCGGTCAGGACGGGGACTACCCGCTTGGTACTGGCCGGCGCCACGGAAACAGCACAGGCAACACCCGCTTTTTTGATGGCCTGCACCCGTTCCAGAATAAGTTTATCCTTCATTGGCTCGGCATAGATTTTTTGCAGCAGGGCAGTCACTTCGGTCTGCGGCGCCTTCGCAATCTGGGCTAACATCTCCTCAGGATGCTCGTAGCGGGTCTGCACCCCTTCCAGGTTAAGCACCGCCAGTCCGCCCATCTTACCCATCATGATGGCAAAATTGACATCGGTGACGCCATCCATCGCCGCCGCCAGAATGGGAATAGCGAAAGTGAGATTATCGAACTTCAAGTCGATGTTAGTCTGGTCGGGATTAATAGTGAAATCGCCGGGCACGATTGCCACTTCATCGAAACCGTAAGAACGCCGGAGTTGTTTGAATTGAGGAGCTGCCATTTACGCCTTCCTTTTTAAAGGGAAACTATAACAGAAATAAAGGCTTAAAGTCAAGGAACTTCGGGGCAGGTTTAACGACTTCCAACTAGAATAGAATAACTGCTCTGGATACCACCTGTATGTGACTTTTGTCTCCGGGCGGGAAATAGGGAAAATGAGGATTTTACGAAAAGAGGAAGGAAATAAAGAGAAGGCTTCCAGCCCTCCGCTCCGACCGTCCTGTCGCTGTTGTCACAAACGTACGCTTGCGCTATTATCGGGCCAGATAATACTGGCCGCTAAAGAAATGAGTATTAAATTAGAAGAGAAGCCCGCTTCTTTAGAACTATTCAGAATTAATCTGTGGCTCACCAGTCTGACATAGCAGTAGACCTCTCCCCTTCACCTAGACGCCTGACGAAATCTACGTTATAATGAAACGGTTGAGGAAACCGCCGAAGAATGCCCACCCTTTATGTTGTGGCCACTCCAATTGGCAATCTGGAGGATGTCTCTTTTCGCGCTCTCCGCGTCCTGCGTGAGGTTAAGCTGATTGCGGCCGAGGATACCCGCAAGACGAAACGGCTGCTGGCTGCCTACGAGATTAAGACACCGATGACAAGCTATCACGAGCATAATAAATTGACCAAGCTGGACTATATTTTAGGTTGCCTTGAGGAGGGGGACGTCGCCCTCGTCTCTGAGGCAGGCACCCCCGGCATGTCCGACCCCGGGTATGAGCTGATTAAAGTGTCCCATGAGCGTGGTATTCCGGTTGTTCCTATACCCGGCCCCTCGGTGGTAACCACCGCCCTTACCGCCTCCGGCCTGCCGACCAACCGTTTTACCTACCTGGGTTTTCTCCCCCGTAAGACCGGCGAGCGGCGGCGCTTACTGGAGAGCATCGCTAACCAGCCAGACACCATTATTATTCTGGAAGCCCCGCACCGGCTGCGCGCCAGCTTGAAAGACCTGCTCCTTACCCTTGGCGACCGCCGCATCGCTGTTTGTCGCGAACTGACCAAGCTCCACGAAGAAATCTTCCGCGGCACCATCAGTGAGGCCATCGAGCATTTTCCGGAGCCGAGGGGTGAATTTACTCTGGTCGTCACCGCTCAAGAAACACCGGAGAAGCCGCAACTGACGGAAGACATCGAAACACAACTGCGGCGGCTACGTCGTTCCGGTATGACAGCCAAAGATGCCGTCGCTAAATTAGCCGGCGAGACCGGACTATCGAAAAAAGCACTCTATCAGGCCTGGCTCAAGCTGGCCTGAAGATATATTCGAGGAGGATAAAAATGAGACGAGGTTGTATCTCTTTAGGAGAGATTAAATGCGACCAGTGCGGCCGCCATATTCAGGCGTACGAGCGCTATCTGATGATCGAAGAGCAGGACGGCGTCGAGGCGGACACCGGTGAGACCAAACGCTACTGTACCGAGTGCGCCATCAAGAAAAGTTATGCCGTTTATAAAGAGGAAAAGGGCGAAAAAACGCTGACCTTCTTCCCCAATCCGTAGTACAATCAAGGACATGAGCGAAAAGATTTTTATCGGAGTGGCCTGGCCTTATGCCAACGGGCCACTGCATCTGGGACACGTGGCCGGGGCTTATTTGCCGGCGGATATCTTTGCCCGCTACCACCGCACCAAAGGCAATGAAGTCCTCATGGTCTCCGGCTCCGACCAGCACGGCACCCCCATCACTCTCAAGGCCGAACAGGAAGGGAAAAAGCCTGAGGAAGTCGTCGCCGAGTACCACCGTCAATTCCTCGAATCGTGGCAGAGGCTCGGCATTTCCTTCGACCTGTTCACCACCACGAGTACCGATAATCATACCGAAGTAACCCAGGATATCTTCCTGACCCTGCTCAAAAAGGGCTATATCTACCAGTCAGCCATGTCCCAGCCATACTGCCCGCACGACCAGCGCTTCCTGCCCGACCGCTATATCGAAGGCACCTGTCCTTTCTGCGGCTTCGAGCGGGCCCGCGGCGACCAGTGCGACAATTGCGGCAAGCCCATCAACGCCCCCGAGCTTATCAAACCCCGCTGCGGCATCTGCGGCGCGACGCCCGTCTTCAAGGACTCCGAGCACTTTTTCCTGAAACTCTCCGCCTTTGAGGACAAGCTGCTGCCCTGGGTCAGGCAGCAGACGCACTGGCGGCCTAACGTTTTCAGCTTTACCGAGCGCTACCTAGAGGGCGGACTGAAGGACCGCGCCATCACGCGGGACATCGACTGGGGCGTACCCGTGCCCGTCAGCGGTTTCGAGGGGAAGCGTATCTACGTTTGGTTCGAAGCCGTCATCGGCTACCTGTCCGCCAGTAAGGAGTGGGCCAAGTCTCACGGCGATAGTGAAAAGTGGCGCGCCTTCTGGCAGGGAGACGTGAAAAACTACTATTTCATCGGCAAGGATAACATCGTCTTCCACACCGTTATTTGGCCAGCGATGCTGATGGGCTACGGCGACCTCAACCTGCCCTATGATGTTCCCGCCAACGAGTTCTTGACCTTCGAAAGCCAGAAAGGGTCGAAGAGTCGCAACTGGGCGGTCTGGGTACCCGACTATCTATCGCGCTATGACCCCGACCCCCTCCGCTACTTACTTTCGATAAATATGCCCGAGACCAGCGATACCGATTTTTCCTGGCGCGAGTTTTTCCGCCGCAACAACGACGAGCTGGTAGCCACCTACGGCAATCTGGTCAACCGGGTGCTTACTTTCGTCTATCGTAATTTTGATGGTACCGTGCCGTCGACGGGAGAACTGGATAGCCAGAGCCAGGCTATACTCGCCCGGGCGGACGAAACTCTCAAGAAAGTTGATGAGCTTCTCTACCAGTGCCATTTCCGCGAGGCAATCAGGGCAGCCATGTCCCTGGCTCAGGAAGCGAACCGCTATCTGGATGACAAGTCTCCCTGGCGGGCGATTAAAGAAAACCGCGCGGCGGCGGCTACCTCCCTCCACGTCGCCCTCGATGTCATCGCCCACCTGAGAACGATACTCTATCCATTCTTACCGTTCAGCTCACAAAAAGTACATGAATACCTGGGCTTTACCGGCAGTATCGAAGCCTACGGCTGGCAGTCACCTTCCATGTCAGCCGGGCAAAAGCTGCTGCCGCCGCAGCCATTGTTTACCAAACTCGATGAAAAGCTCGCCGAGGAAGAAAGCCAGCGGCTCGGCCAAAGCCAGTAAATAACAAATGAGGGCAAAATCGTGGAGCTAAGCTCGATTTACCAGCCGGTCCAGGAAGACCTGGTCAAGGTAGAGGATAAGCTAAAGGCACTCAGTAAAGTCGATTTACCTCACCTAGCTGAGCTCCTTGAATACAGCTTCCGGAGCTATGGTAAGCGCATCCGCCCGGCTCTCACCCTACTCTCCGGTAAATTCTATAACTACGACCTCAATTATCTGCTGCCGATGGCAGCGGCGGCTGAGATTATGCACACTGCTACCCTGGTGCATGATGATGCCATCGACCACTCTCCCGTCCGCCGCAGCCAGCCTACCATCAATAAACTATGGGGCGAGGAGAAAGCGATACTCCTCGGCGATTATCTGTTCGCCGAAGCGGGGGCACTGACGGCCAGCACCCGGAATATCCGGGTTATAAAACTCTTTGCCCTGACTCTAAAGACTATTTCCGGCGGCGAGTTACAACAGGCCTACTATGCTTTCAACCTTGACCAGGGTGACGAGCAATACCTGCAGCGAGTGGCCCAGAAAACCGCCGCCCTGTTCACCATGTCCACCGAGTCCGGTGCGGTACTAAGCCAAGCGCCGGAGGAGTCCATCCAGATTCTCATCGAATATGGCTACAATCTGGGCATTGCTTTCCAGATTGTCGATGATATCCTCGATTTCGTCGGTACCGAGGAGCAACTGGGCAAACCGGTCGGCTCCGACCTGTCCCAGGGCACCCTTACTCTCCCCGCCATGCTGCTGCTGAAACGTTATCCTCAAGAAGATAATCCGGTGAAGAAACTATTTCAGGGCCGGAGTAATCAGCCGAAACACATCGAAAAGGCCATCGAAATGGTACGTAACTCGTCGATAATTGATGAATGCTACCAGACCGCCACCGACTACACGGCTAAGGCCTGCCGCCATCTGAAATCGCTACCGGATAAGTCCAGCCGTCAATCATTGTCTGCCCTGGCCGACTATATTGTGACGCGAAAGAAATAGCCGTCCTTCTCAACCACTGCAGCGTTACAGGTTCTTTTTTGTGATGCGGCGATGCGCTCGAACCGACCATTCCTGGCTCTGCAGCTTCAGTCAGATGCTGCCGGGGCCTGTTTGGGTATTGGTGGAATTATCGATGGGGCCTTTTCCTTTTTCGGCTTGGGTTCGGCTTTAGTCTTCGGTGCTACCTCGGCTGATGCTGGAGCCGCCACCGCAGCTTCTTCGGCCGGTGCAACCACTGGCTCATTAAATAACGCTTCCAGCTCTTCAGCCTCAATAGATTCCTTCACTAACAGCGTTTGTGCAAGCTGGATGAGTTTAGCTTTATTCTCGGTGAGAATCCGGGTAGCCTCGTCATGGGCATGCTGAATAATTCCATTGACCTCTTCATCGATGACATCGGCTATTTTATCACCATAGTCCTTCTGCTCGGAGATTTCACGGCCGAGAAAAATAAGCTCTTGCTTATCGCCAAAAGTCCGTGGCCCCAGCTTATCACTCATGCCAAAATCAGTAACCATGCGGCGGGCCCAGTCGGTGGCCTGCTTGATATCGCTGGAAGCGCCTGTGGACTTTTCGTTGAAGGTCAGTTCTTCGGCAGCACGGCCACCCATAAACACAGTTATACCCGCGGTAATTTTGGAGCGCGTCCAGTAAGAGCGGTCCTCTTCCAGCATCTTGGTGTACCCACCGACGCCGTAACCACGCGGGATGATGGAAATTTTGCGTGGGGGGTCGGCATCAGGCAGCATTTTCGCAACCAGCGCATGCCCGGCTTCATGGTAGGCGGTAATCTCTTTCTCTTTAGGGCTAATCCGGCGGCTCTTTCTTTCCGGTCCATACTGCACCTTGTCGATAGACTCTTCGAGGTCCACCATCTCGACGGTTTTCTTATTGCGTCTGGCCGCCACGATGGCCGCCTCGTTCATCAGGTTGGCCAGGTCGGCACCGCTGAAACCCGCCGTCTGTTTGGCCAGCACCTCCAGATTGACCTCCGCGTCGAGCGGCTTACCTTTACTGTGTACCTTCAGAATGGCCACCCGGCCGGCAATATCCGGTCGGTCGAGGACCACCCGCCGGTCGAAGCGACCCGGGCGGAGCAGGGCCGGGTCAAGAATATCAGGGCGGTTAGTCGCCGCCAGAATAATTATGCTGGTATTAGTATCGAAGCCATCCATCTCGGTTAAAATCTGGTTTAGTGTCTGTTCTCTTTCATCATGGCTGCCGCCCAGCCCGGCGCCACGTTGACGCCCGACGGCATCAATCTCATCCACGAAAATGATGCAGGGAGCATGCCGCTTTGCCTGGTCGAAAAGGTCACGCACGCGGGCGGCGCCCACACCGACAAACATTTCGACGAACTCACTGCCGCTAATCGAAAAGAAGGGGACGCCGGCCTCGCCAGCCACAGCCTTGGCAAGTAAGGTCTTGCCCGTACCCGGCGGACCGACGAGTAACACGCCACGAGGAATGCGGGCGCCAAGGCTCTGAAAGCGCTCTCTCGTTTTGAGGAAATCGACGACTTCCTGGAGTTCCTGCTTGGCTTCATCCACGCCGGCAACATCATTAAAGGTCACGGTCGGTTTCGAGGGTGGAAAAAGCCGGGCCCGGCTGCGACCGAAGCCGAGGGCTTGATTGTTAGCCCCCCGGGCACGAATAACCAGAACAAAGAGCAAAATACCGAATAAGACCAGCGGCAGGAAGCCGATGAGCAGGCTACCCCAATCAATGCCGCCGGGCTTGATATCAAGATCGACGCCAGTAAGATCGAGCCCCTTTATTTCAAATATACTATTATCACCCTTGTAGCTCTTTATTTCCCTACCGTCGACCGTAGTGATATTCATCCAGTTGCCATCGACCACTATTTTTTCTATCTTGTGGTCGGCCGATAGCGAGATAGCCTCACTCAAGGGTATCTGGGCTGGTTTGGCCGGCGAAGAGAAAATAATCGTCGCCAGCGCTATCCCCGCCAAGAGAATGGCCAAGTAAACAAAGCCACTATGTTTCCAACTCGGTGCTGCCATGTTGTCCTTCTTATAAAGAAACGAAATACCAAAGACTATTATAACAGAAGAGCCGCCGATAGTGAAATCAGAACGAATTGTCTGCCATCTAAAAGCTATTATAGGTCTCTTGCAAAAGCAACGCGTCCTCTTCGAGGTTGGGACTTTCACAGATAACCAGACCGGCAACCCGGTAGTCCCGTAACGCTCTCAGCAGCTCCACGTACTTTAAATCGGATTCTTTCAGATCGATATGTTTGACTTCGCCTTTCTTACCATAGATGATGCCTGAAAAATGGATGTGCATGTCCTCGAGAGCCGCTCGACCCAATTTCTGCTCAATCTGACCCAGGAAGTCAGTAAATTCCCGGTAAGAGTTAAACTTACCGGTGCGGGCGTGCCAGTGGGCGCAATCAAAACAGGGAGCCACGCCGGAAAGCTCGGTGGCTAAGCGGAAGAGCTCATCCGGGGCGCCGAACTGGGTCGGTTTGCCCATCAACTCGGGACGGATTACCACCGGATTATTTTCCTGCCGCAATTGCTCCAGAGTCTCCGCCAGGTATTGCTTTACGGTTTGATAAGTTTTTTCCGGCGGGTCGCCAAGATAAAAAGCGGTGTGCACTACTACGCTTCGGGCGCCACATAACGCGCCGATGCGGGCCGTCTGCAACAACCTGGCCTGACTTGCCTTTATCTTTTCCGGCTCATGAGCATTGAAATTGATGTAGTAGGGGGCATGGGCCGATAAGCTGATACCGGCACCGGCAGCAGTCCTGGCTACTTCCCGGGCGCTCGCCTCGCCCATCCTCACCCCCTGAACGAACTCGATTTCCATACACCCCAACCCCAACTCGGCCACCCGTTTGATTCCATCTACAGTGGACCCGGTCCGGCTGCTGTGAGGCGTGCCGCCGGTACCAAATAAGAGCTTATTCATGTTCCCTCCGCTACTCACGCAACTATCTTAAGTAAGACTTTATACTCTATTATTACTGAATTCAAGCCATTAGAGTGACTGGGAAGGAAAACTAACAAGGATATGTTTGAGTGATTAAACATGGAAATAATGAGGAAAACCAGCGGGATGAGACCCCGCTGATAAAAGCACTTACCATTGCTCTCTGGAGACGGTCAGCAGGTCGCCGGTCTCGGTGAAACCATGGGCAAACACCGCCTCGTCGGTAGCGTCTTGTAAGATATGTTCCTTAACTTCCTCATAACGACCCTGGTATTGGCGAAGCTGCTCTCCTTCTTCGTCAAAGACCATCACCATATTATTGCGAAACCGGATAATGGTTTTAATCACTGTGCGCTCTCCTGTTCTTCTCATCTTCAGTTTAGAGGTGCACAATTACTACCCGCATAAAAATAGCGTTAAAATTGCATTAATTTTTTTGCCCGCCTGGTCACGAAGAACTATCAACCCCGGAGAAGACAAAAAGAGTTTACAGCCAAATCACCTGCCTTAAGAGGCTGGTTGAAAAGCGTTTATGGAGCCGCTCGTGGTGAGCTACTAGCCTGTCCAAAGCTTGCCGAAGGATACCATGAGCGGTCTAAAAATTGAGACGACGACACCCTTCGACAGGCTCAGGGCGAACGGGCTGCCAACTATCCTTTACAGTTGTTCTTTGATTTTTCGGGCCAGGCCCTCGGTAATGCCAGCGGTAGCCGCCAGTTCGGCAACGGAAGCCGCTCGAATCGCCACTACCGAGCCGAACTTACGTAGCAAGACACGCTTGCGCTTGGGGCCGATACCGGGGATATTATCCAGCGCCGAGGTAAAGGCTTCCCGCTGGCGGACTTTCCGATGATACCCCAGAGCAAAACGATGGGCTTCATCTCTGAGGTGCTGGAGTAATTGCCGGCCGGGGGAATTACCGGGGAGGAGAACCGGCTCACTCTGCCGGGGAATAAAAAGGGCTTCCTCTTCTTTCGCCAGGGCGGCTACCGGCACAGAACCGACGCCGGCTTCGGCCATGGCTTCTCTGGCCGCACCAAGTTGTCCTTTGCCACCATCAATCAGCACCAAATCAGGTAACATCGCCCAGGTATTGGTCGCTGACGCACCGGTCGGGAGATTGCTTCGGGCGAAGCGCCGCCGGAGTACTTCCTGCATCATGGCATAATCATCGGCCCCGACCACCGTTTTGATGCGGAAACGGCGGTAATGGGCAGGCTTAGGTTGTCCGTTCTCAAAAACAACCATGCTGCCGACCGCCGCCCGGCCTTGAATATTAGAGATGTCGTAGCCCTCAATGCGTAGCGGAATATTCGGCAGATGTAGTTCCTTTTCGATTTCAGCGAGAGCATCAGTAGCACTAGAATGGGCAGCCGGCTGTTTAAGCTGAAGTTGCTGTAACCCCTGTTCCGCATTCCGGACAACAATGTCCACCAGTTGTTTTTTCTTACCCCGGCCCGGCACCTCGAGCGCAACCCGGCTACCCCGCTTATTTTGCAGCCAGCTCTCGATAACTGCCTTATCTTCTACGGGGTGCTGGAGCAAAATCAGCGGGGGGATATATGGCGCCGAGCCATAGAACTGCTTAATAAAGCTGGACATAATCCGGTCCGGCTCTTCCGAATTAGTCCCCTGTAAGACAAAACTCTCCCGACCAATCAGCTTACTATTTCGGATGAAAAAGACCTGGACGTAAGCCTGGTCGCGCTCGGTGGCGAAGGCGATAACATCCTGCTCGCCTTTCACGGTGCCGGCAATCCGCTGCCCCTCAATAACCCGGTCGATGGCCTGGATCTGGTCACGGAGCAAAGCCGCCTTTTCAAAATCCAAAGCTTCAGACGCTTGCTTCATTTCTCTGTCCAGCTTGCGGACTACTTCTTCCTGTTTACCTTCGAGGAAAAGGACGACCTGCTTTATCACCTCATCGTACTTCGGCTTGCTGACGGCACCGATACAGGGGCCGAGGCAGCGGTGAATGTAATAATCGAGGCAGGGACGCGGGTCGTTGCCGGTGATAACCTTAGAACAGGAACGATAAGGGAAAATCCCCTTTAATAATTTCATGGTACGCCTTACCGACTTGGCGCTGGCGAATGGGCCGAAATAGTGAGCCCCATCCTGTTCCAGGCGCCGGGTAATATGCAGCCTCGGCCAGTCCTCATTGAGGTCTATCTTAAGATACGGGAAAGCCTTATCATCTTTAAGCCGGACGTTATAGCGGGGGCGGTACCGCTTGATAAGAGTGCACTCAAGAATAAGGGCTTCCTGTTCCGTTCCCGTAACGAAGAAATCAATGTCGTTAACCCGTGCGACCATGCGCTCTATTTTTGTCGTCAGCCGGGCTGGACTGGCAAAATACGACCGGACGCGGTGGTGCAGGCTTGCCGCTTTGCCCACGTAGAGAATAGTTCCCCCGGCGTCTTTCATCAGATAGACACCCGGGCTGGCGGGTAACTGCTTGAGCTGTTTACCGATAAGCTCGCTGGTCATGTTGGTCTCCACATAAAATTGTAGCACAGGCGGTAGCGAGGGACAAAAAGGCGAACTTAGCTATTGACAATTTGACGATACAACACTAGATTAAACTCGGTTCAATAGGAGGACGAGTGGTGTTGAAAGGTAGGGCTTTGCGGCCGTTGGTGGCATACGCGCTGATAATATCCTCATTAGCTTCAGCCTCCTGCACAACCATGTTCGACCCAGGATATAAAACCTTCTCCGGCCTCATCGGTTCTTCAAATATTACTTTTAAATATCCTCGTTATTACGAAGAAGATACCGTTACAAATAACCGAGTACGCCTCATGATAGACTTTGTTTACCAAAATAGCTTAAGTTTCGTAAATAAGAGAGGAGCGGGGCTATTCGGCAAAGACACCACTGCGATTAGGCTAGATATTTCAGCACAATGGCGTTTACCCACTAAGACTTACTTAGAAACCCAACTCAAAGAATATCGGAATTGGAACTTTTCTTGGTTGCCTCTTGGTTCCTCCAGAAGAGTCTCTAACTTCAAACTGGAGGAAAATACTGCAACGGCGGTGGGAGAAATACCGGCTACGATAATTGTATATTCGTTCAACTACGAGTCTACCCCGATTGTTGTGAGAGAGGTTTATTTGGACACTGGCAGGTCAACGGTCGTGGTTAGGATAGACTCGAATCTGTCTAACTCATTGACCGCTCAGGCTGATTTTCAAAGAATATTACAGACTTTTAAGATACAAAATGCGGTCGTCCCCTCGGAAAGCTACGCGAAATATTCTTTAGATGAAGGTATTGCACATTTCTCCATGGTGTATCCGAGTAGCTACGAATTACTACATACAGATATACGAAACGATGCCCAGTCAAAACGCACTGAGTTGGAGTTTATGCGGAAGCCACTTGATGCAAACGCAGGCGTAGATTCTCTTATCATCTTCGTTGAGCCGATTGGCACGTTTTATAAAGACTCAAAGGCTGCTTTAGATAAAAAAATCTATGGGACGTTGCACGGACCACAAGGGACTTTCACTTTAATAAAAAGTGCTGGTATGTCTGTAGCTGGCGCACAAGGCGAAAAGGCTGTCTATACTTCAGGGTCACCTTACAGGCGCCTCTCGTTAGTGATATATTTTGATTATAAGGGATTGACTTGGAGTATTTACATGAATGTAGCTTCTACTACGCCAGAAAGCGTGGCTGAAGCTGAATTTGACCACATATTAAACACTTTCAAGTTTCTCAATTAGTCCTGGTTACATCTCCCGGTTCAATGTCGCCAGAAATTCGACGTTGGTCTTGGTCTTTCTCATGCGGTCGAGGACTCGTTCCGCCGCTTCGGCGAAGTTGGCTGAATCGGAGGAAATCATCGAGACCATGCGCCGCAGCAGCCACGCCTTGCTCAGTGTCTCTTCACCCAGTAATAGTTCTTCCCGTCTCGTGCCGCTACGCTCAACATCGATAGCCGGGAAGATGCGCCGTTCCGCCAATCGCCGGTCGAGGTGGACTTCCATATTGCCGGTACCCTTGAATTCTTCATAGATAAGGTCGTCCATACGACTACCAGTATCCACCAGACAGGTAGCCAGGATGGTCAGGCTCCCACCCTCCACCGTATTACGAGCGGCGCCAAAGAAATGCTTGGCCGGATAAAGGGCCGCCGGGTCGATACCACCGGAAAGGGTACGGCCACTGGATGGTGTAGCCAGGTTATAAGCCCGGGTAAGGCGGGTAATACCATCGAGCAAAAGGAACACGTCCTTACCACTTTCGACGAGGTGCTTGGCTCTCTCCAGAGCCAGGTCAGCCACCCGCGTCTGGTCTTCCACTGGCTGGTCAAAGGTCGCCCCGATAACCTCGCCCTTGACCGAACGCCGGATGTCAGTGACCTCTTCCGGCCGCTCGCCGATGAGGCAGACCATAATGTGAATATCGGCGTAATTAGCTGTTACGGCGCTGGCGATGGACTTGAGGAGTATAGTCTTGCCGGCTTTGGGCGGCGAAACAATCAAGCCGCGCTGTCCTCGCCCCACCGGAGCGATGAGATTAATCAGACGGGTCGCTAAGTCGCCGGGCGTATGTTCCAGGTTAACCAGTTTGTCGGGAAACACCGGGGTAAGCGAGTTAAAGTAGGGGCGGTCCTTGGCCAGTTCCGGATTTATATCATTCACCAGCTCAATGCGGAGCAGGCTGAAATATTTCTCACCCGGCCGGGCCGGTCGCCCCTGGCCGACTACCATATCACCATTACGCAGGCCGAAGCGGCGTATCTGAGATTGAGACACATAAACATCACTGGCGCTGGGGAGCAAAGTGCCATTCCTGAGGAATCCATAGCCGTCACTCATGATATCGAGGACGCCACTGCAAAAAGTGTTGCCCTCTTGTTCGGTATAAGCCTGGAGTAAGCGTACCATGAGGTCCTGCTTGCTGAGCTCAGTATGATTGGCAATGCCCAGTTCCTTGGCCAGGTCGAGCAGCTCCTCCATAGATTTGGGTTCGAGTTGACTGATGTCCATGTTTGTCTCCTGTTTTATTTCTTGATTTGTGGTGCCACCCGCTGCCAGTCGGCCAGGAAGCGGCTCACGCCGATATCAGTAAGCGGGTGACGAATCATCTGCATCAAGACCGCGTAAGGGACGGTAGCAATATGCGCTCCGGCTTTAGCCGCAGCAACACAATGCAGGGGATGGCGGATACTGGCGGCAATCACCTGAGTAGGTAATTCGTAATTCTTATAGACTTCCACCACATCCTTCACCAGGGCAATGCCATCGTGCCCGATATCATCCAGCCGGCCGACAAAGGGGCTGACATAAGCCGCACCGGCCCGCGCCCCAAGCAGGGCCTGGTTGACGGAAAAGCACAAAGTAAAGTTGACCTTGATATTTTCTTTCGCCAGCGCCGAGGTTACTTCGAGGCCCTCAGCGGTGGCCGGGATTTTGATAACAATATTGGGCGCCCACTTGGCAATTTGCCGCGCCTGCTCAATCATCGCCTTCGCCCCTTCCACCACCACCTCGGCTGAAATCGGACCGGAGATAATCGAGCAAATTTCCTTAACGGTGGCTTCATAATCGACGGCGCCTTCGGCGGATACCAGGGTAGGATTGGTGGTGATGCCACTGATAACACCCAGTGCCGCCGCCTGTTTGATTTGCTCGATGTTAGCCGTATCGAGAAATATTCGCATTCTCTCCCTCTCAGTCCTTTTCTTGATTTGTCGGGAGGGGCAACTGTGCCCCTTCACGCAAGACATCTTTGGCGACGCCGATAAAGTCACGAAACAGGGGGTGGGGGCGGCCGGGCCGTGATAAAAATTCGGGATGGAACTGGCAGCTTACCATCCACGGATGGTCCTGAATTTCGCAAAGCTCTACCAGCTGGCTATCCGGCGATAGTCCGCTACAGACCATACCGGCCTGCTCTAACTGCTGGCGGAACCGGTTATTGAACTCATAGCGATGGCGGTGGCGTTCCTGAATCCGGTCTTCTCCGTAGGCTTTACCCGCATGGCTGCTGTCAGCCAGACAGCAGGGATAATTACCCAGACGCATGGTCTTCCCCATGTCGGTGACGCCGCGCTGGTCAGGCATGAGGTCAATCACCGGATAAGGAGTACCCGGGTCGAATTCGGTGGAATTAGGTGTGCTTTCATTTAAGGCGTGACGGGCAAACTCAATCACCATCACCTGCATTCCCAGGCAGAGTCCCAGATAGGGGACTTTGTTGACGCGGGCGTAGTTAGCAGCTCTTATCATGCCCTCAATGCCCCTGATGCCGAAACCACCCGGGACGATGATACCCTGAGCATCGCGCAATTGTTCGGTACCGTCTTTATCCAGAGACTCGGAAGAGACCCAGATGAGATTAAGGCTCCGGTTATGGTAGAGTGCCGCGTGCTGTAAGGCTTCACGGACGGAATAGTAGGCATCTTTTAATTCGACATATTTGCCCACCAGGGCGATATTGACCGGCTCGTGGGGTTCTTTGAGAACGGTCACCAGTTGCCGCCACTGGCTCAAGTCGGGTTCACGGGCCTCCAGGCCCAGTTTATCAGTAATAATCTGACCTAATCCTGACTCCTCCAGAAAGAGTGGAACTTCATAAATAGTGGGGACGGTCGTGAGCGGAATCACCGCCTGACGCCCCACGTCGCAGAAAAGGGATATTTTATCTCTTATTCCCTCCGAGACCGGATAGTCACTGCGTAAAATAATAATATCAGGCTGAATACCGATGCGGCGTAACTCATTGACGCTATGCTGGGTCGGTTTCGTTTTCAGTTCCTGAGTTGCGGCCAGATAGGGCAGCAACGTCACGTGAATGTAAAGTACGTTGTCCCGCCCTACGTCATTTCTCATCTGCCGGATGGCTTCCAGAAACGGTTGTCCTTCGATGTCACCGACGGTACCGCCCACTTCGATGAGCACCACGTCGGCCTGCGATTTTTCGGCCAGTTTCTTGAAGCGGTCTTTTATCTCGTTAGTGAGATGCGGCACGACCTGAATGGTACCGCCGAGGAAATCGCCGTGCCTCTCTTTCGCAATAACCGCACTATAAATAAGGCCGGAAGTCACATTGCAGTCGGCGGTCAGGTTGATATCGATAAAACGCTCATAGTTACCCAGGTCGAGGTCGGTCTCGGCACCATCCTGCGTGACGAATACCTCGCCATGCTGATAGGGCGACATGGTCCCCGGGTCGACATTGAGGTAGGAGTCCAGTTTCTGTACCGAGACGGTCAGTCCACGGCTTTTCAAGATAGTGCCGATGGAAGCGACAGCGATGCCCTTGCCTACTGAACTAACAACGCCACCAGTAACAAAGATATACTTTGACATCGGTTTAAGGGTACATCAGGAATAACTTCTGCTGGGTTTACCTGAAAGGGGAAGGAATAATCTGGTCTCAGGTAAGGTTTCTTTTATTATAGGCAAGCCAAGAATAACTTGTCAAGTTGCGGGCATAACAAATTTCAGCTAACGGCTTTCAGCAAGATTGCTCCGAGGCTGTCCGAAAAAGCTCATTTGTCTTGGTTTCGGGCGAGTGCTAGTATTAAACTATGGTGGAAAGACTGAAAGAAGCCCTGGCCAAACGGCCGAAACAGCGCATCGTCGATGCTTCCCTGATGGCGTCGGCGGTGCTGATACCCGTTTACCTGAAAGACGGAGAGTACTACCTGCTGTTCACGAAGAGGACGGAGAAGGTGAGAGACCATAAGGGGCAGATATCCTTTCCCGGCGGCGCCCACGAGGTCGAGGACAGCACGCTATTCCAGACGGCGTTGCGGGAGTGTACCGAGGAAATCGGGCTGGCGCCCGAGGCCGTGGAGCTACTGGGGGAACTGGACGATTCCCCCACCCACACGTCCAACTACATCATCTCGCCGTTCGTGGGGCTGATTCCCTACCCCTATCCCTTCAAGGCCGACCCGTTCGAAATCGACGAACTGATTGAAGTCCCCATCTCAGTCCTGTGCGATAAAAGCTGCTACTACGAAGAACACGATATCGACGGCCGCGGCATTCGCGGCGAGTCATATCACTGTAACGGGAAGATAATCTGGGGGGCCACCGCTCGCATCCTGAACCAGTTCCTCGAAATCTGGACGCAGGCGATGAAGGGTGGAAAAGACTAGGTTACCGGTCCGAAGCGCCAAGCAAGAAATTCCAGTTCCGATTTTGTTGTCAAGGTGCATTTGTTTTTCTGGAACAAAAAACTAATATTTAAGTGTATGCGGACGCATTCTCATTCCAGGGGATAATGAGAGGTAATTGGTCTCCCTTCAGGGTGAACCCGAGAACCAAAGCTGTGGTGAAGTCCCGTGATACCGAATGTCCGCGAAGTCAATCACGGAAGGAATTCCGGTACCGGGGCACCCGATATTCATCCCTTACTGGACTTTCCGGGGGCGATTCTGACGAGAGCCTTGTCGACAGCCAACCGTCTCAAGAGGCGGCGGCCTGTGGACCCAAGACCTGACGGTCTCTATCCGGCGACCTGCGTTACCGCTTTGTTGGTCAAGTGCAGGGTCTTCCCGATTACCCTGAACCGACCCCAGCGGCCAGAATCCGACGGCGCGTTTATCTGCATCTCGCGCAAACAGTGAGATTATTGTAAGGCGGGAGAGGAGAAAAGGGCAAGGGGATTTTGTCGCGAGGATTTGCGAAGGAAAAATGAGCTATCAACCTTCAGCCATCAGTTATCAAATTTAAGGGAAAGTATCAAAGTGCTCAGTTCGAATCCAAGGCGGGTCCCCGAATGCGTTAATATTCAGAACTTTTCAGGCGGTATTTTTAGGCCAGTTATTTCGATATGATGAGAAAAGGCTTATGGCCAATTCTTATTTGAAATAAAGAGAATGGTATATTAAACTAAACTAGACAAAGTTATTATAGGTCACAGATGTCTAAAAGAACGACGATACAGGGAAAGAAAAAAGAAAAAGAAAACGGGGCTGAGCAAATTCAATATGTCCGCTCTCAGAATCCATTTGATTTTCAAATAGCGGAGGAGAAATCGGCTTACGGCACGCATAAACCCTTCTCAGTATACTATAATGACCTAGAACACTTCGTTAGACTTCTTAAGGGTGATTGTATTGAAATTCTGAACTTAGCAAGAGAAAATTCTATCGATATGATTTTTGCCGACCCCCCCTATTTTCTTTCTAACGGTGGAATCACCTGTCAGGCTGGCCGCATGGTGTCTGTAAATAAGGGTGAATGGGATAAGTCAAAGGGTGCCGAAGCTGACCATGAATTTGCTCTCCGATGGCTAACCGCTTGCCATCGTGTCTTGAAAGACGATGGGACTATTTGGGTGTCAGGGACTATGCATAATATCTACTCGGTCGGATTCGCGTTACAACAGCTAGGCTACAAGTTTCTAAATGAGATATGCTGGTATAAGCCAAATGCTTCTCCCAACCTATCAACACGCTATTTCACCCATAGTCACGAAACTGTCATATGGGCTGCTAAGTCCGATAAGAGCAAGCACCAGTTTGATTATCAGCTCATGAAGCAAATGGCCGGTGGGAAACAGATGCGCTCGTTATGGATGGATATTGCCGTTGATGGTGACCCCCAAGACATTTGGTCTATTCCTACTCCGCCAAGTGCGGAGAAAAAGTTCGGCAAGCACCCCACGCAGAAACCACTCGCATTACTTGAACGAGTTATTCTAGCCTCAACCAGACCAGGGGATACAGTCTTGGACCCTTTCACCGGATCTTCGACAACGGGTGCTGCAGCCATCCGTTATGAAAGGCGTTTCATTGGAATAGATACCAATACTGAATATCTTGATTTATCGTTAAAAAGACTTAAAGAAGAACTTGCCAGAATAAGCGACAAACCAAGATTGATTAAGGAATTAGCTTGACCTTATGGCTAACTTAGATTTCTATAAAAGGTACTTAAATCTTTCTACAGTTGATGAAATCTGTAGAGCGCTGAGTGATACTCTCATCGAGACCAATTATACTTATGAATTCTTCGTGAACTGGTCTAAAGTCACGAAAAACAGGGACGCCTTCAAGTACGAACTAGCTCTTCTAAAGAGCATCAAAAATTGTCAAAACCCCATTTCCGATTTCGGAGACCTGTTAAAGAAATACCCTGAAGTTATCAAGGTTATTCCGATTCTGCTTGCCTGCCGCGATGGTCTTCTCAAAGTGCTGAAATCCATTGAAACCGGCTTACAATATAATACCTTCGACTTTTCCAAGAAAATAGAGGATGCGAAAGAAATAGAAGATATCGTCACATTCACTAAGAATTCTGGCCTTCTGGATATGCTTTGCCAGATGGATTCTGCAACCGACTATTTGTTAGGCGTTGAGGTTGGCTTGGATACTAATGCTAGAAAGAATCGAAGCGGCCTGTTTCTTGAAAAGATGGTTACAGAGACCCTAAATGAACTACGCGCCAGGAATGCTGATCTTGTCTTCATTGAGCAAAAAACTTTTGGATATGTCGAAGACAACCATGATGTTAAAACTCCGACTACCTTACGCAACCGCAAATTTGACTACGCTGTTATCAATAAAGGCAAGGCCACCAATATTGAAGTTAATTTCTACAGCGGAACAGGTTCTAAACCGAGTGAAATCGTTAGTTCTTACATAAACAGGGGGGAACAATTATCTTCTGTGGGATGGAAATTCGTCTGGCTCACCGATGGCATGGGTTGGAAGAAAATGCAGCGACCATTTCATATTGGCGTTGAAAATATAGACTATGTAATAAATGCGAATCTACTCAGGAATGGCGTACTCGAGAAAATCATAGTTTGATATATCTTTATTTTCATAAAAATGTTTGCTGACTAAGTTCCGTGTTTTGGTAAACTTGCTCTACCAAGCATATTTTAGACACGGTTTGAACGGCACTCAATATCTCAGGCTGGCCAGGACTCTGAATTCCAGTTGCGATTGCATTTCGGCCTTTGCCTTGAAAGGAAAACCGGCTTCGTATCGAGCAAATTCGTTCTCATTGACTTCGAAAGCAGCACTTTCAATGAACCTTCCCGGCATACTATTTAACACACCTGGCTGCAACTCCAATGCCAGCAAAGCAATGGCAAATTTACCATCGGCAGTTTTGATTTCATATTTTTCGGCACAGTGAAAACCGAAACGACTATAGTACCTCGGGTCCCCATAAATACAAATCGCGGGATAGCCCATCTGCCTGGCGATATCAAGGCTATGGATAATCAAGGCGCTCCCTATTCCCTGTTTTTGAAATGCCGGCAGGACACTTACCGGTCCAAAACTTACTACCTCTTTTCCGGCACCTTTCTCGTCTTTTATCAGGCCACGGGTGTAAGCAATCTGCCCGACAATCCGCCCATCTTTGTCAGCAACAAAGTCAAGTTCCCGAACAAAATCAACGCTTTTTCTGAGATTGTGCAGAACGAAGTGTTCGCTGCACCCGGGCACGTAAAGATTCCAAAAGGCCTCGCGGACTAATTCCTCAACAGTCCGGTATTCATTTTCACTTTCGTTTCTGATTACGACATCCATATTCGACATCACTCACATCAATATTCTTGAGGACACCCGGCTCTGATTATACTACGTGGAAAATACCGGAGGCTACGTTCAAAGGCGAAGGCCCTGTTGGCATTTAGTTGGTATTTCTTGAAAGGGCGACCTCACCCTGACCCTCTCCTAAAAGGAGAGGGAAATTTAATATAAGAGGGCTTCGCCCTCTTCTGACAACTCCATTAAGACTACTGGTTCAACCAAAACTAAACAGAACCAAGGCGAATCCGTCTGCCATGTTTCAAGAACGGATTCTTCGTCGTCCTTCTGCTGAAGGACTCCTCAGAATGACTTTTGGAGCGAGGCCTGGAACGATACCGAGCCAACCCGGTTACCAGTTTCGCCCGGCCTTTCTTCTGGCCCAATTTATGCGTAGTACCCAGGTCAGCACATCGAGAAGTTCGAATTGAACAAGCACTCTAGTTAACGGTATGTAAAAGTTGAAGCTTACTGTCTCGATTTTACCCCCTCTCTTCCGGTAAATAATACGCAAGCACGGTCGCAAAGGTAGCCAGGTAGATAAACCCATTCCCGCCGATACGACCGAGGCCAGCGGCAACTGAAAGTTCTTCTTGTCGAGGCTGAGAACATGGTCAACGTACCTGTCGGTAATGCCGTCGGCAGCAATCGACTGAATTTGCTCGACTTGCTCATCGGAAAGGTCGACAAAATGAAGGAACACGAGCCGGCGGTCGGTCAGAATCAGATTACCGATACCTGCCACCTGTTGCCCGTCCAGCAGGCGGGTGAAGTTGGGGTACTCTTTTAATTTCCTTTCGGCTGAGGCTAACTGTCGGTTACTCATCAAATTTACTATGGGACAAACAGAGGGATTTTGGCAAGTGGCAAGCTTTTATACAGGTAAGCCGGCATCCGGCCAAAATGAGCTACCAGTTAAAGAACAGCCAGTAAATCAGGGTGTTGGCGATGGTCAGGGGTACCCCTATCCTGACGAATTCCAGGAACCTGAGGGTCTCTCCCGCCTTCTTTTCCGCGTTCTGGATGATGATGACGTTGCTGGCCGCCCCCAGAATAGAGAGGTTGCCGGCAATGGTGCTGCCCGCAGCGAGCACCATCATCTCTTTTACCGACGCTCCCATCTGAAGCAACATCGGCAGGTAAAGCACCACCAGCGGGACGTTAGAAATGAACTGGCTCAGCGTTATGCTTATTCCCAGAATCACGCCCGTTGATGTGAAACTCCACGGCGTGGCATTTATCGCCGACTGGAAAAACCCGGTATTCCAGACACTTTCCATGAGGACGAACATCGCCGCAAAAAATATCAGCGTAAACCAGTCGATTCTCCCGATTATCGAGAACCGCCGGGGACTCAATAAGACGACCGGCAGCGCCGATATCAGGGCGATATAAGTCAGCTTGAAATCGATGGGCAGGCCGAGAAAGACGGTGGTTATCCTGAATAACACCAACATAAACAGTAAAATCAGGGAAATCTTAGAGAACGTAGCCAGCCCGTTGTTTTTTATTGTTTCCGGCTGGTGAGGCAGCAACCCGTTATTGAAGTGCTTCCAGTAAAAAAGCCGCAGGATAACATAAGCCACGAGCAGGTTAATCACGGTCGGTAGTGCCAGGAACCGGAAAAAGGTAATAAACGGATTGGCCACGCCGCCATGTAGCGCAATAACCAGGTTTTGCGGATTACCTATCGGGCTCATGACACTCCCGATGGTAATGGCGAAGGCCAAGGCGAATAACAGGACCCTGGGTCGCATATTTCCTTTTTTAGCCAGTGACAGGACTACCGGAGTCCCGATGATGGCCAGGGTATCGTTCATCAGAAAAGCCGAAAGGAGGCCGATAACGAACAGGACACAAAGTATCAAGACATCTAACGACTTTATCCGGCTGAAGACTTTAGACGATAAATAAGAAAGAAGACCGCTCTCCTCGAGGGCCTGTCCGATAACGAACATGCCGAATAAGAAGAGCATAACATCCCAGTTGATCGCCCTCAGGGCACCGGCGGGGGTGATGCGGCCGGTAAACAAGACCGCCAAGGCCCCGAAGAGCATAATCTGCCATATCTGGAACCTGATATTGCCTAATTGCCTCACGGCAATAAGGATAAAAACTATTCCCAGAATTATTATCGGGAAGATATTCATAAATATTGTTCAGGGAATCAGCCTGATTTACCCCTTGGACTTACCCACTAAATACTCACGGCGCAATTGCCTAATTATATTCCTTCTGCACGATTTTGGCATATAGTGAGGGATTTAAGTCACCCGACCAAGGGTAAACAGCCTTTCTCCTGTGTTATAATAAGCCCATGAAAAGAGAGTTGATGGAGATTCTGGCCTGTCCGGTGTGTAAAGGGGAGCTGGAGCTAACGGTGGAGGAGGAAAACGAGAAGGAAATCGTGACCGGCTCTCTGTACTGCCGGAAGTGCAACCAGCGCTATCCCATCTTGGACACGATTCCCAACATGCTGCCACCGGAACAACGCGGTAGCTGAAACTCGCCCTTCGACAGGCTCAGGGCGAACGGTATTAAACTCACGGCCGGTAAGTAACACCGGTCTCAGGCGATTCCCATACCTCGATACAGTCGAGCGAGACCGGCTCGCCCTTCAGTTTTGGTTTCATCCGCCGGTAAATCGTGGCGGCAATATTCTCTGAAGACGGATTTATTTTATCGAATGGCGGCACGTCATTCAGAGACACGTGGTCGAACTTGGCCACGATATCGGCCAGATGCCGCTTGAGCACGGTAAAATCATAGGCCAGGCCGATATCATCGAGCTTGGAGGTCTTGACCTTAACGACGACCCGGAAGCGATGGCCGTGGAGGGCTTCGCACTTGCCCTGATAGCCCCGCAGGAAATGAGCGGCATCGAAATGATTTTCGACACGTATCTGATACATGACAGCTCCTTCGCTAACTACTTCCCACCCGGATGACGCCGGCTTTTCCGGACACTTTCTTCAGCAGTTCCCACACTTTTTTCTTGCTTACCGGATGGATAAAATCGGGGGCAATCTCCGACAGCGGGACAAGGACGAAAGCTCTTTCGCTCAACCTCGGGTGCGGAATAACCAGGTCCGGCGTCTTCACCACCTGGTCGCCGTAAAAAAGAATATCGATGTCGATGGGCCGGGGGAGGGGCGTACCGGGCTGGGCCGGTGCCCGCCCCATTCTCATCTCAATACCCTTGGCCGCGGCCAGCAGGGCGGCGGGCGGCAGGGTGGTGGTAACTTCACAGACCAGATTCAAAAAGCGGGGGTGATTAGCAACACCCAACGGGTCGGTATCGTAGATAGACGAGACCTTGCCCACCCGCATTCTTTCGGCGAGCATGGCGACGGCCTTTTTCAGGTTTTCCTCACGGTTCCCGACGTTAGAACCGAGGCTCAGGTACACGGTGACCGGCTGGACACTCATTTTATCTCCCTTCGTCCGACGGCATTATTAATAACCGACTACATATTGTAACACTCCGTCAGCAGTTATCAAATAGCGAAAGCTGGATTTTGCTCGGCCTGGCTTTTCCTTAAAGCGCGACCTCACCCCTGACCCCCTCTCCTGAAAGGAGAGGGGAAATAAGAATAAGAGGGCACAGCCCTCTTCTGACAACACCTTGCATTACCATTCCGTCGAAAGCCAGAAGCCAGAAAAATTGCCGGACTCCAGATGCTTTCAATAGCAGACTTTCCCCCACCATCCACCTGGATTCCAGCTTTCGCTGGAATGACAACCTTTTAGCTGGTTGCCTATTTTCATAAGAATCTCATAAATGATGTTTGCCGCGCTCTGGGTAATGTGCTACCATTTGCTCTGCCTGCGGATTTAAGAGTGAGAAAATCAAGGAGGGAGCATGGAATGCGTTTTCTGCAAGATTATCGCCGGCGAAATACCGGCCGAGGTCATCGACCACGATGAGAGGGTATTTGCGTTTCGGGATATTCACCCGGTGGCGCCAACGCACATATTGATTATTCCGATGCAGCATATTGCCAGCCTCGCCGAATTACCGGCCACCGAGACATCACTGATTGCGGACATGGTAAAGCTGGCCAACCGGCTGGCCAAAGAAGAAGGAATCGATAAGACCGGCTACCGCCTGGTGATAAATTCGGGGAAAGAGGGCGGGCAGGTGGTGCCTCACCTGCACATGCACCTTATCGGGGGACGCCAGATGAAGGAGGCGCTGGGCTAATCCGCGTTCTACCCGCGTAACTAACGGCGATGTGTTTTCCGGTAATCGAAATAAGTTAACAGCCCGGCGATACTCTTGGCATCGCAAATTTTACCTGAAGTAAGCAGGTCGCCAATATCACTCAGGGGCACTCGCACCAGCTTGATGCTTTCCGTATCTTCGGTGTAGAGCTGGCTGGGCGCGAGGTCGGTGGCCAGATACAGGTACAGATATTCCGTACAGTAGCCCGGCGAAGCATAAAAGCCACCCAGCTTCTCGACCTTCCTGGGCAGAAAGCCGGTCTCCTCCTGCATCTCACGCTTGACGGCCGTAACGGCATCCTCGCCGGGGTCGATACCGCCGGCGGGTATTTCCAGCAGTTCCTTACCAATCGGCTGGCGGAACTGCCTGACTAACAGGACATTATCATCGGCATCTACCGCCACGATAGCCACGCAGTCGCTGCGTTCGACCACTTCCCGTGTGCTCTGGCGGCCACCGGGCATCACGACGGTATCGATTCTCACCTTGATGACTCCTCCGTCGAAGACTACCCGGCTGGACAGTGTTTTCTCTTTAGCCAAACTAAGCCTCGGCTTTCAGCTGCTGCACCATCGCGATTTCATCGCAATTGGGGGAACTTGGAGCAGCGATAGCACTCGGTCCACACCTTGCGGGGCAATTCCATCTTGTCCACCTGGGCAAAGCCAAATCGCTTGAAGAAAACCGGTTTGTAAGTCAGGCAGAACACGGTAACGATACCCAGCTCCCTGGCTTCCTTAAGGCAGGCCTTCACCAGCCGGTCACCGATACCCTTGCGGTGGCAATCTTCCGCCACGGCCACCGATTTTATCTCGGCCAAATCTTCCCAGCTGACATGCAACGCGGCGCAGCCAATCACCCGCTTGCCGTCCCTGACGACATAAAAATCCCGGATGGTCTCGTAAATTTCGCTGAGCGGGCGGGCCAGCATTTCGCCCTTATCAGCAAAATAATTGATTAACCGATGCATCTGGGGGACATCAGTCGTCCTGGCTTTTTCGACTCGGTTCACTCTATTTTTCCTCTCAATCTTCGTTCCAGAGAGCCATAAAAGGACTCCCGGTGGACTCTCAAAAACTGGATGATGCTGGTACTGTGCTTTATGGTAATAATAGCACCATCCGGCAGCGGGAGGTTAATATGGCCGTCGATACTGAGCGTGGCCGGGTGCAGGGTGGTGAGATGGAGCCCAACGGTAGTTGCCGAGGGTAATACCAGAGGATAAGCCAGGCTCAGGTGGGGTAATACCGGTGCCAGGAGAAATTCTTCAGCCTGCGGGTGCAGGATGGGACCGCCCGTGGCCAGTGCATAGCCGGTGCTGCCGGTAGCGGTCGCTAAAATCACACCATCGGCCCGGTAGGTAGCCAATGTTTCGCCATCGATAGTGGCTTTTACATGAATCATCCGGGCCACGGCGCCGCGCGCCACCACGACGTCGTTCAAAGCATAAAATTTACGCACGGCCTTCTCACCCGGCAGGGTTAACTCCGCTTCGAGCAGGTGCCGCTCGTCAAGCCAGCCTTTGCCAGCAAGCAGGGCGGGGAGCTGAGCCATCGCTTCGTCAACACTGAGCTCAGTCATGAACCCGAGTTTACCTAAATTTATGCCGGTAATGGGGATGGGCTGCTCGACCACGGCCTGCGCCGCCCGGAGGATAGTACCATCACCACCGATAGTTATCACCCAATCAGTGCCAGTTATTTGAGCCTTAACCTGCTCCCACTCGAAGGCGGAACAGACCACCGACGACACACCGCGCCTATCAAGCAACCCGGCGACATTCCTGGCTAAGGTCTGTGCCGCCTCTTTCATCGGGTGATAAAGAATGCTTACTTTTTTCATAGCTAAACAAACGTGAAATTATTCGGGGAATAAATGAAGTGTAGCATCGCCGATTTTGAGTGTCAAGAAAGAGAGATATCAGCTATCAACAGTCAGCCGTCAGCAGTCCGTCGTTCCAGCAAGGCTGGGATCCAGCCCAATAGATTCTGGCCTCCGCCAGAATGACAGAAGATACTGGTGGGAAGAAATTATTTTTCTTGACACTAGACTTTTTTCTCGCTAATCTAGGTTGTCGGCAACTTATTTTCAGGAGACAGCGACTTGGGATATCAAGAACACCGGGAGAATGCCCCGCGTAATTTAAACTGTGCCGTGCTGACCATCTCGGACAGCCGCACGGAAGCGACCGACGAGTCGGGGAAATACATCCGGGAGAAACTTACCGAAAACGGGCACCGGGTGATGGCCCACGCTCTATTGAAAAACGACGCCAACTCAATCAAAAATGAAATGGCCACGCTATTGCAACAGGCCGACCTACAGATAATCATCACGAGCGGCGGTACGGGAGTGAGTCACCGTGACGTTACCGTGGAGACAATATCCCCGATACTCGAGAAGAAACTGGATGGCTTCGGCGAGCTTTTCCGGTCGCTGTCTTATCAGGAAATCGGCACGGCGAGCATGATGAGCCGGGCGATTGCCGGGGTGGCGGGGGGTAAGGTTATTCTGTGTTTGCCAGGCTCGCTCGGGGCAACCAAACTAGCCATGGAAAAGATTATTCTACCTGAAATCGGCCACATGGTACGGGAGGCAACGAGATGAAACCTTTCGGCGTACTCCTTCCTTTCGGAGAAGCAAGAAAAATCGTCGAGGCCAATATCAAGCCCATTACCAGAAAGACCACAATCGATATCGATGAGGCCCTGGGCCGGGTGCTGGCCGAAGACATGGTGGCGAAAATGAGCATCCCGCCTTTTGCCCGGGCGGCCATGGACGGCTACGCCGTCAAAGCCAAAGATACCTTCGGGGCCGGCCAGCTACACCCCAAGGCACTCGAGGTTGCCGGCGAATTACACGCCGGCGAAGCACCCCGGGAGAGCGTAGGCAGCGGACAGTGCCTTCAGATTGCCACCGGCGCGATGATGCCTAAAGGCGCCGATGCCGTGGTCATGGTGGAAGACACCGAAGCCGATGGCAAGCGGGTGAAAGTTTTTAAATCGGTCTCCCCCGGAGCCAACGTCGGCAAAAAGGGAGAAGATATCAAGGAAGGCGGACTCGTACTGCGGGAGGGGAATGTCCTGGATGCGGGTAAAATTGGCGTACTGGCCGCCCAGGGACTGACTCGCGTCCGCGTTTACGACCGGCCGAAAGTCGCCGTGCTTTCCTCAGGCGAAGAAGTCGAGGAAGTAGGCAAAAAATTAAAGCCGGGGCAGATTTATGACATCAACTCCCACACGGTAACAGCGGTCGTGACCGACAACGGCGGCATCGCCATAAAGTCGGGTATCGTCGGCGATAAAATCGAGGCAATAAAGGCCTGCCTTACCGAGGCGCTGAAAAGCGACCTCGTCGTCATTTCGGGCGGTTCCTCGGTCGGGGAGCGCGATTTACTGGTGGGCGTGCTGGAGGGGTGGGGCAAAATCCTTTTTCACGGCATACAGGTCAAGCCAGGCAAGCCGACTATCTTTGCGATGATTGAAGGTAAGCCACTGCTGGGGATGCCCGGCTATCCTACTTCCTGCCTGATTAACGGCTACCTGTTCCTTCTGCCGGCGGTGAGAAAAATGGCCCACCTGCCACCGAGGGCAGGCAAAACAGTTACCGCCAGGGTGGGGCGAAGAATTCCGGGCAGTGTGGGACGGCGACAGTTCCTGACGGTCAAGGTAAATGAAGGTGAAGCAATTCCCGTGTTCAAAGAATCCGGGGCGATAACCAGCATCGCCGAAGCCGACGGCTATATCGAAATAGCCGAGAACGTGGACTTACTGGAAAAAGGCGAGACCGTAACAGTGACGCTGTTCTAACCGTCAGCTTTCAGCCATCAGCATTCAGCAAATTAAAAGATTCGGCGGTTATTTACTTGCCTCAAGGTTAGGGTGTGGGAGAATAAGGGCATGGGAGAAAAGGAAAAGGGATATATTAGGGAATGTTGGTCTGAATTATGGAATCCTGAGAGCCGGGCATGGCAATATATTGACCGTATTCTCTTCTTTATTCTACCATTTGTCAGTTTAGCGCTCTTTCTTATACCCAAAGCCTCTACCTCAGAGAGGTGGAGGGATATGATGTTGAATCTAGGGTGGGTTCTCCCGCTTTCCATTTGGATTCTATTTCTGCTACTTTTTGTTCCTTATCGAGTAGCAGGTAAGTACAAAAATCAACGTAATGAGGCGATTCTGCAAATTGGTAAAGTGAAAAATGAGCTCGATGGCATTAAGAATGAGAGACCAAGAATTACAGTAATGCCAGTACCTTATTACAGTGATAAGGCTGAATTAGAAGTACACAATGATGGCGTTAAAGCTATATTTACGGCAACGGCAAGAGTTGTAAGGGGTATTGTTGAGCCAGAACTCTTTAATCTATATTGGAAATCTTATCCTAATGACGCATCATGTCCTATCAATAAAGGTGGGGCTGAACCTATATTAGTCGCAGAAATATCACCCAACACCATACTAAGTGATAACCCAAGAACTTCGGTATTCAAGAACGGGATAGCCTTATATAAAATGGGGGGAGAACGCTGTGGGGTTAGCGACTCTAAAGTAATTGAGGATGCCGAGTGGAAAAAGCGTTTTCCTAGTATGTTTAAGGATGCGGCAGAGTTAGTTGATGAATGCGAAATTGATGTTACTATTACCGCAGATAAGGAATTAGCAAGTCCATTTGAGAAGCATCGATATTTGATAAAGATAGACCATGAAAACAATGGGAAATTAAGTATTACTCAGTTAGAATCTGATAAGGAAGGTTTTCAGACTGAATGAGTCTGCGAAGTGTATCTCTGAATAGAAACTGGTTGGTGCGGTTGTTAAACCGCCATTTAATTAATGTGACCTCATCCCCTTAATCCCCTTCTCCTCGCCGATGAGGAGAAGGGGAAATTAACGAGAGGGGTCTGCACCCCTCTTCACGCCCCGTTCAGGTATCACGGCTACGCAAATACGTCATCCCGTTCGCCCTTCGGCAAGCTCAGGCCAAGCTACAAGCTCACCATGAACGGGGGTAATATATCATTTTGGACGGGCTACCTCTAGCAGTTAATTATCATAAATATAATGAATATCAAGGAGACTATGAAAAACCAAATAAGGCCAGCCCACTTCATACGATTCCCAATTTCCTGCTTCTTTTCTGGAGCTTCTAATACCCTGCCATTGTAGTAGAGATTTAATGCTATTCCACTAATCGCTATCATGACAGTGGCTATCCAGTAGTTTAATTCTTGCATTTCCTCCTCCTTTCTACTGAGTTAATTGGACTATTTCATCGACCGTCCAGATATGACTTGCTATTCCGGCTGCCATCGCTGGCGTTCTAGGATAGGGATTAGCGAGCGTCTTGTGAGTCTTAACGAAGTTATAAGACTAATGCTGTGTATGATTTCGCAGGATGTTTTCAGCTTGTTTCAGGATAAGGCTTTGTCCCACCCCTTTATCCACGTAAACAGCTTGAAACTCCGTCTCAAAGAGATTAAACAGCTTAGCAAGCTCAGCCATGTTATATCCCATTTCATTAATATATACTTTGAGTATTCGTTGTAAGAGTGTAGGAGATTCCGCCGGAAGGTCAAGTTCAGCTGGTTCTCGTATCCTGTAACCAGCTTTGCCCAGTTGCATTAATAAAGTTCTATAGTGTCTTTGGCTAATGAGATTTAAGTCAACGGCACGTTTAAGAAGGGCGGACATCACGACTTTCCAAAATGGCTTTAGCGAAGCTAACTTTTCAATAGACAAATCCACAAGGTATGGACGAACATCTCTTTCAGGCATTAAGAATTCCGCTGCGAACATATTAGCTTGTTTCTCAATTTCAGGTGTTGGGGATTTTTGATGCATTATTATATGGCCTAATTCATGGCATAGCGTAAACCGCATTCGGTCTGTTGGAATATATTTGTTTATGAAAAATAAGGGTGGCAAGCTAGGCAACCAGTGGCTTATCGCATCAATCTTGGTAGTCTCAAAATCGAATGGAATTATCATTCCACCAGCTTCTTCAAAATAAGCCATAACGTTTTGAATAGGGCCGTGGGGTACCCGCCATTTTGCTCTAATCATGCGTGCAATCTCAGAGGCATTCCCATCATAGTCGTCAATGTTGAAAAATGGGAAATCTATCGTCCCTATATCAACACCCTTTAGCATTTTTGATATTTCACTGGTTCTAATATCAATCAGGGAATATATCTTATCTAGGGTTTTAATGCCAACGCTTTGCCTTTTCCTATGAAAGACTTCAACTAGCCCTAGACCGTAGATTTGACGTTTTTGTGTGAAAAAACTGACCGGATAACCGAGCACTTTAGACATTTTCTCGAGGCCAGAATCCGTATTCAGTAATCCACTTTCAATCCGTGATAATGCTCCTTGAGTTATACTTAATTGTTTCGCTAAATCCTTCTGGGTCAGACCACGTGATTCTCTAGCCAGTATGACCATTTCATGATTGATTCTCTTTTCTTTGCTCATTTTCTCTAATTGAACTCCTTCGTGACTTTCTGGTCTTCTTTGCTTTCGCGCGAGCCGATTCATTTAATGCAGCACGTTGTTCTTCGTTGGCAGAAATGATTGCTTCTGTGAGTGCAGCGGCATGGTCTACAGTGAATTTGTTTAAATCATCAAGTGAAGACATCTTAGTCACCCCTCCTAATTTAGGAATCTTACCATAGGTGACTGTCAAATGTCAAGTAAAATATTACCAATTATATTCCAATTTTTAAGGAATTTATGCCTAGTACTTTGTTTGCCATCTTTTCTGAGCAGCTTTTTGGGCAATCTCTTTTCTTTTTTCCGGCGTTAGCTTGGCAGTCCTAGCCTTGCCACCCTTTAGACCACCTAATCGTCCTAGAGCTACGGCATGGGGATTCTTGCATAGCTTTGGCGAGAGGTTGCTATCTTTTTCTCTTGTACGTCCCGCTCTTGCCGCCCGTCTTTGTTTCCAGATAGATGTCGGAAATGGTCATGCCCTTGTCCACGGCTTTGGCCATATCGTAGATGGTCAGGGCAGCGACGGAAACGGCGACCAGGGCTTCCATCTCGACGCCGGTCTTGCCGGTACATTTCACCGTAGCGGTAATACTTATCGAGTCTTTGGCCGAGAGGTCGAAATCAACGGCAACGTTATTAATCAAGAGGGGGTGGCAGAGGGGAATCAATTCGGGGGTTTTCTTGGCGGCCATGATGCCGGCGACGCGGGCGACAGCCAGGACATCACCCTTGGCCAGCGTGGCGTTTTTGATTTGCTTCAGGGTGTCCGGTTGCATCGTTATTTTGCCACGGGCGACGGCTATCCGTACCGTGTCATTCTTGGCACTGACATCAACCATGCGGGCTTCGCCCGTAGCACTGACATGAGTTAATTTAGCCATATTTCAAGCCTCCTTTTACCCGGTTCTGTTTGCATTTAGTCGGTTTTTATTTGAAGAACGACCTCACCCCTAACCCCTCTCCTAAAAGGAGAGGGGAAATTAGTATAAGAGGGCAAAGCCCTCTTCTGACAACTCCATCGGGCTACTACCCCAACCAAATAGAACCTTTTACCCCGATAAAATCGGGACTCGCAATGACAGTTTTAGACAGCTTCTAGGTGAGGGTGAAATCCCGAAGCTAAGCCCCTCACTCTAATTCTCTCCGACCCGGCATAGGGGGGAGAGTAAATTATCCGCCTATCTGGCACATCGGGCGTTTGACGGTGGCGACCGTCTCGCTCAGGTGGTGGTGTTCTCTTTTGATAGCCACGGCCTGCTGGATAAGCTGCCTGAGCTCACCGTCACCGGCACCACGGCGCAGAGCTGCCTTCAAGTCAACCTCGTCGTCATCGAGCAGACAGGGACGTAACTGCCCGTCACAGGTAAGGCGCAGGCGGTTGCAGCTATGGCAAAAATGCTCGGTCATCGGCGTGATGAAGCCGATGGTACCCCCGGCTCCGGGGAGGCGGTAATAGCGGGCCGGCCCGTTTCCGGTCTTGCCGGTAAAAGGCTCCAGCTTACCGAGTATTCGCAGCCGCTCCAGAATTTCCGACGTCGGCACCATGGTCAGACCGTTATTCCCGGACCCATTAAACGGCATGAACTCGATAAAGCGGACGTGCCAGCCTTCGTTGACGGCGAGGCGGGCAAAATCGAGTGTTTCGTCGTCGTTTACTCCCCGCATGACGACTACATTTATCTTGACCGGCTCAAGGCCGGCACAGCGGGCGGCCTCGATACCAGCGAGCACTTCACCGAATTTATCATGGCCGGTAATGCTTTGGAACCGGCTGGCCTTAAGCGTATCCAGACTGACATTGACCCGTTGCAGGCCGGCTTTTTTAAGGTCAACGGCGTATTTCCCGAGGAGTGTTCCATTAGTGGTCAGCGCAATATCATCAATGCCCTCTATCCGGCAGAGCATATGGACTAACTCGCTCAGGTCCGGTCTCGCCAGAGGTTCACCGCCGGTAAGACGCACTTTACTGATACCCATACCCACGGCGATGCGGACGACACGGTGGATTTCTTCATAAGAAAGAATTTCCTCGCGCGGCAGGTAGACTACTCCCACGGAGCAATAAGCGCAATTCAGGTTACAGCGGTCGGTAACCGAAATCCGCAGGTAGTTAATCTGGCGTTGCCAGGAATCGAAAAGACCAGCCATATTTACTCTCGTTCGATATAACTAAAACTTTGCTACCAGAGCTTATTGCCTTATCGTCAAACCTCTTAACATAAGTGTACTACGGCTCTCGTTCTCTGTCACGTTTACTCCACCGCTTGATAACGTGTATCGCGGTGGCCTTAAAGCTTACATAGATATCTCGACCAATCGAAATATTAAGCTCCTGCGCGGCCTGGGTGGTGATAACTCCCAGCAGCGGGAACCCACAGGCAACCTCGATTCTGACCAAAGCACCGATAGTATTAATCCTGTTTACCTTACCTTTGAACACGTTGCGGGCACTGCCGGCTTCACCGGACAGTGAAAACACAATGATTTCCGGCCTGATGAGCACATATACGGTTTCACCGGCGGCAAAATTCGAGATGGCCGATATCTTTTCACCGTTGATAGCAATCCGCGTGAAGCTGTTATCATTTTGTTCGACGATACCCTCAAGGATGTTCTCAACACCGACAAACTCGGCCACTTCCCTATTTTGAGGTGCGGTGAAGACATCGTTGACGCTGCCGGTCTGCAGCAATTCACCATTAATCAGAACGCCCAACCGGCTCGACATCCGCTGTCCCTGAGACATATCGTGGGTCGTCATTATCACCGTGGTCTTCCGCTCATCGATGACACGGGCGAGGACTTCCTCTATCTTCGCCGTGGAAATCGGGTCCATATTGGCGGTCGGTTCATCGAGGAATAAGACTTCGGGTTCGGTCACCAAGGCACGGGCAACGGCCACACGCTGCGTTTCACCGCCAGATAAGGTCCTGGCCGTCCTATTTCTGTAGTCGGTCATCCCCACCAGTTCCAGGGCTTCCTCTGTCTTTCGCCGGATGACAGCGGATTTCATATGACGCCACCTGAGGCCGCAGGCAATATTCTCATAGACATTCATATTGAAAACCAAGGGCTTTTGCTGCACGTAAGACAGCCGGCGCCTCGCTTTGAGCCGGTCGGTGCCGCGGGTGGTCACATCCATGCCATCGAATATCAGTTTCCCCGAAGAAGGGAGTTCAAGCAAGTCCAGAATCCTTAACAGCGTTGTTTTCCCGGCGCCGGTCGGCCCGATGAGCGCGAAAATCTCGCCTCTCTCTATTTTGAGATTGACGTTTTTCAGTACTTCGCTGCCGTCATAGCTCTGCACCAGATTTACTGCTTCAATCAAAGCCATCTATCGCTCACTTCTGCTGAAGTCGATTGAGAATAATATTGACCAGTAACGCCACGGAGATGAGAATAATGCCTAAAGCCAAGGCAAGTTCCACGTCTCCCTTCGAAGTTTCGAGAGCTATCGCCGTGGTCATCACCCGGGTAAAGCCGACGATATTGCCGCCGACCATGAGGGCCAAGCCGACTTCCGAAATAGCCCGGCCGAAACCCAGGGTAACGGCCGATAAAATAGCATACCTGGCCTCTTTAAGTACCTGAAACGTGGCCTGTACCCGGCTGGCGCCCAGCGAGGAGGCTGTTTCAAATACACCTTTGTCCACACCGCTCAAGGCCGCAATGACCAGTCCCAGTATGATGGGGGAAATCAAGATTACCTGTCCGATAACCATGATGGTGGGCGTGTACATCAAATTGAAAGCACCGAATAGCCCGCCCATGCGGGAAAACAGAATGAAAATCATCAGGCCGACGACAACGGTAGGTATGCTATACAGCGTCTGGATAATATTGATTAAGACTCTCTTGCCGGGGAATCTTTTGAAATGAATAAGGCTGCCCAACGGTAAGCAAAGCATGGTGGCTATCAGGCACGAGGAAAGCGCAATCGCCAGCGTTCGGACCGTTATTTCGATAACGTCCGGGTCGAAGGAGAAGATAAGCTCGAATGCCTTAACGAACGCCTGCACGAAGTTGTCCAAACAAACACCTCAAACGGCAATTCGGGAGGCCGCCGGGAAAAGCAGACGCGGCCTCCCGCCGATAACAATACCATGTCACCAGGTCAATTTTTACTGAACCGGTTTCATGTTTTCATCCAGGTTGGGAATGGCGGGGAAAGTTGGGTCGGCTATCGGGTAGAAAAGTGGTCCGCCGAACTCCTTTACGCCGTATTCTCCAATAACTTTCTGTATGTCAGGGGAAATGAGCCAGTTAATGAAGTCATTAGCCACGGCTATTTTAGCTGATTTTACCTTTTCCGGATTAATCGCATAGATATTATATACGTTCAGAGTTGCCTCGGCGGCTTTCTTGTTCAGAGCGACCAACACTATTTTTCCCTGGTATGACTGGAAAGTAGAGCTATCGCAGAGAACGTAGGCATTCTGCTCATTTGCCAGTGTCAAAGTCGGGCCCATACCCTGGCCGGATTCGACATACCAGCTGCCTGATTTCTCAATATCCGTAGCATAATCGTATCCCGCAGCCGCCCATAACCGCTTCTCAGCGCCATGCGTACCGGAATTATCGCCCCTCGAAGCAAACTTAACGTTGGCAGCACCACTCATACCTGCCTCGCCGATTTTCTTAAAAGCGGCGGCCGGTTCCAGACCTTTGATACCCGCCGGGTCGTCGGACGGGCCGGCAATCATGTAAAAGTTATAGGCGATACTTCTCTTGTTGATGCCCCAGCCTTCATCGACAAATGTCTTCTCCAGGTCGGGGTCATGGACGGCGACGGCATCGACATTACCGTTTCTCCCCTGGTTCAGGGCGGCACCGGTACCGGCGTAGATGATATCCAGTTCGACATTCTCTTTTTCCTCGAACATCGGCTCAAGTAAAGCCCAGAGACCGGTATCATACAGGCTGGTGGTCGTGGCTATCCTGAATCTCCCTTTAGGTGACAGTAGCGGGTACGAGCCCGATTCGGTGGTTGTCGCTGCTGGTGCGCAGCCGGTAATTAAAGCCAGCACCATAATGACGCTAAATATAAAGAGGACGGAACTTACAATTCTTTTCCTCATTACTCTCCTTATGCTAATCGACCGTAATTAATTCCAAGTTCACTCTCGACTTTCCGCCATAAAAAAAGCACCTCACCGGAGGTGCTTTCCATGACGTCAATCACGTCATCAATCATCCCTCCTTTCCAAATCCGGGAGGCGTGAGCGTTTTCACTCACACCCTAATCGGTCGCCGGCCCCTGGGCAAGCCTTTAGGTCCGGCAACTCGGAGGACTATTTGGTTTATTAAAGTTCTACGGGGATAAGGATACCTTATTACCACCAGGTGAGTCAAGGGGGCGCATTGACTCATAATAAGTGTTACCGAAGTTAGTATTGTTGCGTCAAAATTAGTGTTACCAAGTAACTTATTAATAACCTATCCCCCTCCCTTGTGAAGAGCCTTGCCTCAAAAGTCATTCTGAGAAGTGAAACGACGAAGAATCCGTTCTCGGAGAGGATGGGACGGATTCTTCGCTACGCTCAGAATGACAATAGTCCAGTTACTTTTAGGGCAAAGACCTTGTGAAGGGAAGAGGTGAGAGTAAGAAGAGAGAGGGGCAATGAGCCCCTCTCTCTTAAAAACACTTTCCCCCTCGTCCGCCGAGGCGGGAGAGGGGTTCACCCTGAAGGGGATTACGGGGGTGAGGTTAAGACGACCATTCAGAGACCGTGATTTATGCCGCAACCAGGAGGATTTCGGTAACAGTTTAATTTGACGCAATACGGGGAGAAGATTATCACCCGTTATTAACTGGAACAAGCGCCCGCTTCACATGATTTTGCGGATGTCAGTCACCTGGGCCGGCGGTTTCGGCGCCAGGGCAAACGTCATCGTGACGGCGGCTACGCCCAGACAAATGGCAAAGGTAGTGAAAGCGGTAAGATAGCTTCCAGTGGTATCGAAAATCCAGCCAGCGTATATTGGAGAAACCACAGCGAAAGGCGTCCCCAGCATCATGGATAAACCGCCGATGGAGCCGAAAGCCTTCCGTCCAAAGTAACGCGCTCTTAACGTAGCACTCAACGGAATGCTGGCGCCCAGACCGAGGTAGAACAGGATAAGAAAGGGATATGCCATTACTAAAGTGGGGCGCATCACGAAGGCAGCCACCCCGGCGCACTGAATAAAGAAAGCCCCGGCCAGAAGTAACCGCAGGTTACTTTTATTCACATGGTCGGCAATGAACCCGCCGAAGAACCGCATCGGGATACTGATGGCGTTGGCGATGGAGACCATCATGGCAGCTTTCACGGGGTCGACGCCCATATCGGTGAGCAGAGGGATGATATGAGTAATGACCACCGGTATGGAGAGGCCCTGAGCCGTGTAGGCTACCGTAAACAGCCAGTAGGTGGGAGTCCGTACCGCCTGTCTTAATGTGAATTCGACCTCCTCGACTTCGGTGGCATAAGCTACGCCCCGGCCAATCATCCCGTCAACGTCTTTCGCTGTTTCTTCTCGAGCTACCGCGCCATCGGGCAGTAATCCGTAATATTCCGGCCGTTGCTGCTTAATCAAAAACCAGGCGAGAGGCACCCCCACCACCCACATGACAATACCGCCGACGAGACAACTCATCCGCCAGCCCTGCGTCACGATAAGCCAGGTCACTATCGGCAGCCCCACGACCGGTGCCAGGCCGGTAAATATCCCCCGGATACCCTGGGCCAGCCCGCGTTTTTTCACGAACCAGTTGGTAATGGCCTTGTCCTGGGGCAAGGTCAAAGAGAGGTTGGTGCCGGTACCCAGAATAACCCCCCAAGCGATATAGTAAGCCCAGACGGACTGGATGAAATACATGATAACGAGCCCGAGGCCAGCCAGAAAAGCCCCGAAGGTAATGACCCATCTCGGGCCGAATTTATCCGTGACCCATCCGGCAATGGGCGCTTCAACCCCACCGCCGAACCGGCCGATGCCGGTAGCCACTGACGTTACGGCGCGGCTGAGGCCAAGCTCAGACGCAATGGGCTTGAACAGGGCCGACATGCCGCTCAGGTAATATCCCCAGCCCCACAGGGCTAAGAAACCGCCCGCGAGGACCGTCCACCACCCGAAAAAGATGCCGCCCGATTTTTTCTTAATCAAGATGAATCTGCCGACCGCCAGTATTCAGAAATATAGCCAAGTATACACGAGGCGGCCAACACAGGCAATACAGGGCATAACCTCGTTCTCAATGACAACGGGAAAACGTCCATTTTCCTTTGTCAATGTACATTCGGGGAGTACTCCAATCGCTCTACCCAAAGCCATATGTACATTAAAAGCTATCTTGCCCAACACCGGCATAATCTTGCAACTGACTCAATATGGTTCGACCAGCTCACCACAACGGCCAGGGAGAGGCCTCGACAACCACCGGCCGGACTCCAGCACCCAGGCTTTCACGCCTAGACAAGCTTTCCGACACCGGCAAAACGACCGGTCCAGCTCACTACTTTCCTACCCATCCACTAAACGTCATTCCAACAGTGTCCATGTTATTTACTTCAACTGCTATTACTACTTATTATATACATATATATGTGGACATTAAGAACATTAACTACCATGGAAATAAGACGGGTAGTTAGTCAAGTGAGTTATACTCACCATTATATTCGGTACAGCACCAACGGCACGAAATACCAGAACCTATATCAGACGAACCGTAGCGCCCAAATAACGGCCTTATTGCCATTAACCATATTCATCTACCAAAGAACACAACAGGAGCGCCCGCTAGCTTCGCTTAGAGCGGGCGCCGACCATCGTTCCTCGACGCCATTCTATAGCATTCCATGCTTCAGAATATACCTACATTGACAAATACCAATCAATTAAGAGGGGCTAAAGCCCCTCCTAACTCCATTGTCAGACACAAGTCCCACCTGTCAAGCTATGACATATCCTCTTATGCTCACTTCGTTCCGCTAGGTGAGATTAGAACAAAGCACCCTGCTTGACAGGTTACCGCAAGCTACAACTCGCCGGAGCAAACAAAGTGACAGTACCTTAAGAACGGCCCGCCGATGCCCGATACATCAGCTCACAAGGACCGCGCTGCCACTACGACACACCCTGGCTATTCTCTTTCCTTCCTGGGCAGCAAACACCTGGACTGCCGAAGCCTTAGACCTAGCATCCAACAGCCTTACGAACCTATAGCCACCCAACGCTCCAGCACGCATGAAAGCCATGACCCTTAGTTCACCGCAAATAAGCTTTAATCCCATATGATACGTTCTCAATTTTGCTCCCTCCTTCTGCCAGTAGCCCTAATTTTCCAAAATCCCGGGTTCACTCAAACTCACATTCCCTCGCTGCCGGCCTCCAACTCACCGGCCGACGATTTCAGCCACACTTAAAAGCCTATTCCCTGCCATCTACCTTAACCTTACGAAGCATACGCCTGATTAGCTCACGACCAGCCACCACGTCAGCCGTAGCTCCAGGATAAAGCTTCATAAATCTCACTAACAACCTCAAATCTTCATCTTTCAGAAGGGACCTCACTTCCACTCCATCCGGTATTTCCGGGAAACTAGAAGCCATCATGTTCTCAACTACTGCCATACTAGCTCCTTGCTCCGCTACCACCTTCCCACTCCCATCACCAAGATGAAGTTGAGATATACCAGCCTCATTACTACCCTTAAACTGACTAGCCAACATACCTAGCAAGCTATTACCGCCCTTCCTATCATCATCACCAATATGAACATACTTCTGGCTAGTCCCTAAATCAGTATGCCTCAACCACTTCTGTACAGTATACGGGTCCCGGGTAAGCTCACCAACCAAAGTCGCCATTGAATGTCTTATCGTATGAGGACCCAGCTTTTTGCCAGTCATGCCGTTCCTAATCAAAAATCTCCGCACAAACTCATCCAAAGCTCTCGCACGTCTATCCTCATCTACCACCCTATTTAACACCTCTTCCTTTCTAAGCTTATACTCTTTCACCCTAAATACATAACCGTCCTCACCATACTCTGTCCCGTACACCTTCAATTGTTCACAAACCTCTTTATCCAAGCTATACACCCTGCGGCCAGTTTTCCCGAACGTCACAATCTTATCCTCTAAAATATTCTCAATCTTCAGATTAGCTAGCTCTTTAATCCTACAAGTCGACCCATACAAGCTAAGAAAAACAAGCTTCTCTTTCAGAGTCTCACAACACCGCAACAAGTGAACACTTTCTTCTACGCTAAACAACCGCCTCTCATATTCACCTTCAGTCCTAATCTTAATCAGGCCATACGAAAAGTCCGGCAAATCATACGCGTCATGCATATACTCAGCCACCGCTTTCACAATCGCCACCTTACTTCTTATCGTAAACTGACTACCCTTCATTCCACCTAACCACTCATTTACCAATACCGGCTTACCAGGCCAATCCTCGCAAACCTTGCTTAGGCTATTAAACACTCGCCGATAAGCTATCTGCGTACTATTGGCCAAACGATGTCCCTTGATATACCTTTCAACAACCTCTAATGTCTTCATCAAACTAACCCAATTTCATACTAAGCCAGTCGCTTTCCAACCTTCAAACTCTGCCTCCAACACACAGTAACCTTCTCACCTGCCAAACACCACGAAATCTCTTACTCTTAAAAACATTCCGCTTCCAACGTCACGTCCAGGCACAGAAAAAAGCAACTGTGGGTAATTATTTTCCCAATGTCTATTCCCCATGATAATACGTCCATGCTATAATTTTGCCGTGAAGGTTTCCGAACTGGGCGAGGTCGGCCTGATTGCCCGACTGGCCGAGATGATAGAAAAACAGCGGGATGACAAGGTTCCCTCCTGGCGGCAGCTTATTCTTGGCGTCGGCGATGATACGGCTGCCTGGAACTGTGACGGCTCAATCCAGCTGGCGACCGTCGACGCATTGAGAGAAGGCGTCCACTTTACGTCGGACATGCTCTCCTGGGAAGACCTAGGCTGGAAAGC